>SEAY01000222.1 GCA_004144865.1 Comamonadaceae bacterium | reverse complement strand
GTGCAGAACGGCACCACGGCGCAGCAGCAGGTGGCGCGGCTTGCCGAGGTGGGCGACGACGCCTGCCCCTACTTCGCCATCGTGCTGGTGCACGGCCAGGGCCGCCGGCCGGAGGCCGCATGGTGAGCCCCGGCGCCGACCGCGCCACTAGCGCCGATAACGCCGGCCTCGCCGGCCACGCATCCGCCGGACGCCTCACCATCGCCGGGCTGGGGCCGGGCGCGCTGGCGCAGATCACGCCCGAGGTGGCCGCCGCGCTGCAGCAGGCCACGGACGTGGTGGGCTATCTGCCGTATGTGGAGCGCGCACGCACGCTGGTGGAGCGCACACGCCCGCCGGTCGACCGCGCCCGCACGCTGCTCGGGCAAGCCGGCGCAGCGCACGCCGTGGCCTGGCACGCGTCGGACAACCGCGTCGAGCTGGAGCGCGCGCAGCAGGCGCTGGCGCTCGCGGCCCAGGGCCGGCAGGTGGTGGTGGTGTCCTCGGGCGACCCCGGCGTGTTCGCCATGGCCGCCGCCGTGTTCGAGGCCATCGAACACGCCGAGCCCGCGCAAGCCGCCTCCTGGCAGGCGCTGGACGTGCAGGTGCTGCCCGGCATCACGGCCATGCTGGCCGCCGCCGCGCGGGCAGGCGCGCCACTGGGCCATGACTTTTGCTGCATCAACCTGTCGGACAACCTCAAGCCCTGGCCCGTGATCGCACGGCGCGTGCAACTCGCGGCCGAGGCCGACTTCGCCATGGCGTTCTACAACCCGCGCTCACGCAGCCGGCCCGAGGGCTTCGTGCGGCTGCTGGCGCTGCTGCGCGCGGCCTGCGAGCCGCAGCGCTTGCTGGTCTTCGCGCGGGCCGTCTCCACGCCCGACGAACACCTGCACGTCTGCACGCTGGCCGACGCCACGCCCGAGATGGCCGACATGCGCACCGTGGTGCTGGTGGGCAACAGCGCCACGCGCCAGGTGGGGCGCTGGGTGTACACGCCGCGCCACTACCTGGCGGGTGCGCAGCCCTCGGCCGAAGGCAGCGCGCCATGAGCGATCCAGTGCAGCACCGCAGCCACGTCGTCGGTGCGCAGGCGCTCGGGCAAGACGGGGCGCTGCACCATGACCACCGGCAGGCCCAGTGCGCGCGCCGCGTCCAGCTTGCCGCGCGTGGCATCGCCGCCGGCGTTCTTGGCCACCAGCCAGCCGATGCGGTGCGTGCGCAGCAAGGCCTCGTCGTCCTGCGCGCTGAACGGCCCCCGGCCCAGCACCATCGTGGTGTCCGGCAGCGGCAGGCCGCCCGGCCCGGGCGCATCGACCAGGCGCAGCAGATAGTGGTGCCAGGGCTGCTGCGCAAACGCGGCGAGCTGCTTGCGCCCCACGGCCAGAAACACGCGGGCGGGCTGCTGCGGCAGGGCCGCTGCGGCGCGGTCCAT
>SEAY01000040.1 GCA_004144865.1 Comamonadaceae bacterium | reverse complement strand
GCCTTTCAGGGGCGTCTCGGAAATGTCAGGACGGATTGGTTGGGCCATCTCCGTTTCTTTCTCGGTGGTCAAGAACAGGTCCCGCTTCATTGCTTGGGTGACTCCACGATCTGGCGAAAGCTGGCGTAGTGGTCAGCGGTGTAATAACAGGCGTGCGGGGTCCGGGGCGGGCCACCGCACACAATGCGCCGGGCGCCCCGGTCGCGTGATCCCGGCGTCTTGACGGTGTACTCGCGGTAGTAGCCGCGCTTCTCGGTCGGGAGCAGCCGCTCCCGGTTGCCGAACACCGTGCCGTCCTTGGAGTAGGGGAACGGTCCGCCCTCGCGGATCAGTTCATAGGTCTCCCGGCCCTGGCGCGGCAGCTCGGTGACTTGCACCGTGGCCGCAACGCCCGTTCCGTCCAGGGGTCCCCGGGCTTCGACCGGGGAACATCCGGAAATCGCAGCAGCAAGGAAGGCGCTAGTGAGCCCTAACTTGATTGCCGCGAATCCAGCCATGAACGGACCTTCTGGGGAGATCTTCAAGGGACGCCACCCGGTCCCCTCGCGGGTCCGGAACATCTTCGTCCCCGGGTAAACCCGGAAACTTCAAGCGGCGTAGTGTGACGGAACCGGCCCCCAAATGCAAGCCGGATGCCCAATGAATGGGCACCGGGCAAGGGTTTTCGGCCGCCCCAGCGGCGCCGAAAAGTTAGCGCAAGCTCCCCGGAATAGCCTTACCGGCCGGCGTTGGCGTCCGCGACCGTCAGGGCCGTCATGTTGACGATCCGCCGCACCGTGGTGCTGGCCGTCAGGATGTGCACCGGCTTGGCCGCGCCCAGCAGCACCGGGCCGATGGCGATGTTGCCGCCGGCCGCCGTCTTCAGCAGGTTGTAGGAGATGTTGGCCGCGTCGATGTTCGGCAGCACCAGCAGGTTGGCGTCGCCGGACAAGGTGCTGTGCGGCATCAGCATGTCGCGGGCGTGGCCGTCCAGGGCGATGTCGCCGTGCATCTCGCCGTCCACCTCCATCCAGGGCGCCTGCTCCTGCAGCAGGGCCAGGGCGCGGCGCATCTTCTCGGCGCTGGGGTGGTTGCTGCTGCCGAAGTTGGAATGGCTCAGCAGGGCGACTTTGGGCTTGAGCCCGAAGCGCAGCAGTTCCTCGGCCGCCAGCTGCGTGATCTCGCAGAGCTGCTCGGCCGTCGGGTCGTAGTTGACGTGGGTGTCGACCAGGAAGACCTGCCGGTTCGGCAGCATCAGGCCGTTCATGGCGGCATAGGTGTTGACCCCGGCGCGCTTGCCGATCACCTGGTCGATGTAGCGCAGGTGGATGTCGGTCGTGCCCCAGGTGCCGCAGATCATGCCGTCCACGTACTCCTTTTGCAGCAGCATGGCGCCGATCAGCGTGAGGCGGCGGCGCATCTCGATCTTGGCCATCTGCACCGTGACGCCCTTGCGCTCCATCATGCGGTGGTAGGTCTGCCAGAAGTCGCGGTGGCGCTCGTCCCACTCGGTGTTGACGACGTCGTAGTCGCGGCCTTCCTGCAGGCGCAGGCCGAACTTCTCGACGCGCTGCTGGATGATCTCGGGCCGGCCGATCAGCGTCGGCCGCGCCAGGTTCTCGTCCACCACGATCTGGGCCGCGCGCAGCACGCGCTCTTCCTCGCCCTCGCAGTACACCACCTTCTTCTTCGTCGCGTTCTTGGCGGCGGTGAAGATCGGCTTCATGGTCGTGCCCGAGGCGTACACGAAGCTCTGCAGCTTCTCGCGGTAGGCGTCCATGTCCTGGATCGGCCGCAGCGCCACGCCGCTTTCCTCGGCGGCCTTGGCCACCGCGGGGGCGATCTTCATCATCAGCCGCGGGTCGAACGGCTTCGGGATCAGGTATTCGGGACCGAAGGACAGCTGCTGGCCCGCGTAGGCCGCGGCCACCACCTCGCTCTGCTCGGCCTGCGCCAGTTCGGCCAGCGCGTAGACCGCCGCGATCTCCATCTCCACCGTGATCGTGGTGGCGCCGGAGTCCAGCGCGCCGCGGAAGATGTAGGGGAACACCAGGACGTTGTTGACCTGGTTCGGATAGTCCGTGCGGCCGGTGGCGATGATGCAGTCGGCGCGCGCCGCCTTGGCGTCTTCCGGCGAGATCTCGGGGTTCGGGTTGGCCAGCGCGAGGATCAGCGGGTTCGCCGCCATCTTCTTGACCATGTCGGGCTTCAGGACGCCGCCGGCCGACAGGCCCAGGAACACGTCCGCGTCCTCGATGACCTCGGTGAGCGTGCGCGCCTTCGTTTCCTGCGCGAACTGCTCCTTGTCCGGATCCATCAGCTCCTTGCGGCCCTTGTAGACCACGCCGGCCAGGTCGGTGACGTAGATGTTCTCGCGCGGCACGCCCAGCTTCAGCAGCAGGCCCAGGCAGGCGAGCGCCGCGGCGCCGGCGCCGGACGTGACCAGCTTGATCTTCTTGAGGTCCTTGCCGACCACCTTCAGGCCGTTGAGGATGGCCGCCGCGACCGTGATGGCGGTGCCGTGCTGGTCGTCGTGGAAGACCGGGATCTTCATGCGCTCGCGCAGCTTGCGCTCGACGTAGAAGCAGTCCGGCGCCTTGATGTCTTCCAGGTTGATGCCGCCGAAGGTCGGCTCGAGCGCGGCGATCACGTCCACCAGCTTGTCGAGGTTGTCCTTCTCGGCGATCTCGATGTCGAAGACGTCGATGCCGGCGAACTTCTTGAACAGGACGCCCTTGCCTTCCATCACCGGCTTGGCGGCCAGCGGGCCGATGTCGCCCAGACCGAGGACCGCGGTGCCGTTGGTGATCACCGCCACCAGGTTGCCGCGGCTCGTGTAGCGGAAGGCCGCGTTCGGATCCTTGACGATCTCCTCGCAGGGCGCGGCCACGCCGGGCGAATACGCCAGGGCCAGGTCGTGCTGGTTGATCAGCTGCTTGGTCGCGGCGATCGCGATCTTGCCGGGGGTGGGGCGCTCGTGGTATTCGAGGGCGGCCTGGCGCAGCAGCGCGCGTTTGTCTTGGGCCGGGGGCGGGGTGGACATGGGAACCGGTCTCCTGGGCGACGAACTGCGGGCGCCCGTTGTTCTAGGGAGGTGTGCCTAAGGGGCTGCGATTGTAGACCTCGGGTGGGAAAACCCTAGGCCGCCTGGCCAGCCCGAGGCCCGCATCGTACCGCCCGCGCGGCTGTCGCCGAATTCCGACGCGCCTCCTTCGAAAGCGGGAATCCTGCGACGCCCTCCTGCGCCTCTTACAACTCTGGAACGCGATGTTCGAGATACATCAATTAACATTCCCCGCAAGAATGGATGAGCAGCCTCGGGAGGGGCATTGATGGGTGTGCGCTTCGTGATCGAGGACTGGGCGGCCTGCGCGCCCGGACTGCTCACGCCGATGCAGTGGCGGGATTGGGCGCGCGATCCGCGCATCCCCGAAGGCCCGCTCGACGCGAAGCTGGAGCGCATGGCGCCGATGCAGCGCCGCCGCCTCAACACGCTGGGACGCGCCGCGGCGCAAGTGGCGTGGGACTGCCACACTCCCGATGGCGAAACCCCGGTGGTGCTCGCTTCCGGCCACGGCGACGCGCAACGCTGCCTGCAGTTGCTGCAGGACCATGCAGCCAGCGGCGCCGCCGCACCCACCGACTTCACCCTCTCCGTGCACAACGCCATCGGCGCGATGTATTCCATCGCGCGCGGTGATGGCGCCGCGTACAGCAGCATCGCGGCCGGGGCGGCGAGCGCGGCCGCCGGCCTCGTGGAAGCCGCGGCGCTGCTGGACGACGGCGCGCAGCGCGTGCTGCTGGTCTGCTACGAAGCGCCGCTGCCCGGCGAGTACGCGGTCTTCGAGCGGGAAGCGCCCGCTGCCTGGGCCTGGGCCTGGCGCATCACGCCCGCTCGGGCCGGCGCGCCGCACCTCGAACTGACGTGGACCGCCGCGGACGCGAGCGCCGACGAGGCGCCTGCGCTGCCCTTCGGCCTGCAGGCCTTGCGCTTCGCGGTGTCGGACGCAGCCAGCGCCAGTGCCACGAGCGAGGGCGTGCGCTGGACCTGGAGCCGCCATGCTTGAGCGCGCCGACGTCGCCTGGCGCGTGATAGCCACCGGCCTTTGCTTCGCCGCATTCGGCCTCGGCAGCCTGCTGCTGGGGCTCGTCATCTTCCCGCTGCTGCACCTGCTGGTGTGGCGGCGCGAACGGCGCGTGCGGATCGCACGGGCCGTGATCCGCGGCACCTTCGGTTTCTTCATCGCCATGATGCGCGCCACCGGCGTGCTCACCCTGGAGGTGCATGGGGTGGAGCGCCTGCGTGGCGGCGGGCGCCTGATCCTGGCGAACCACCCGACCCTGATCGACGTGGTGCTGCTGATGTCGCTGGTCGAGCGCGGCGACTGCATCGTCAAGGGCGCGCTCGGCCGCAACCCGATCACGCGCGGCCCGGTGCGCGCCGCCGGCTTCGTGTTCAACGACGGCGGCGAAGGCCTGCTCGACGACTGCCTGCGCTCGCTGCGCGGCGGCAGCAACCTGATCATCTTCCCGGAAGGCACGCGATCGTCCTCCGAACCCATGCGGCTGCAACGCGGCGCCGCGCGCGTGGCGGTGCACGGCGAGCTGGACATCACCCCGGTGCGCATCCGCTGCACGCCGGCCACGCTGCGCAAGGGCGAGAAGTGGTGGCGCGTGCCGGCACGCCGCCCGCATTTCCGCGTGGAGGTGGACGAGGCCATCGCCGTCACGCCCTTCATCGCCGCCACGCCGCATCCGGCCCTGGCCGCGCGGCGCCTGAACGCGCACCTGACCGACTATTTTTCGAGAGAGCACGAACTTGCAAGCGCTTGAACACGAGATCAAGGAACTGATCGTTTCCGCCCTGTCGCTGGAGGACGTGCGCCCGCAGGACATCGATGCGCAGCAGCCGCTGTTCGTCGAGGGCCTGGGGCTCGACTCCATCGACGCGCTCGAGCTGGGCGTCGCGCTGCAGAAGCGCTATGGCGTGGCCATGTCGGCCGACGCCGCGGAGACCCGCCGCCATTTCAGCAGCGTGGCTGCGCTCGCCCGCTTCGTCGCGGCGGCGCGCACCGACGCCTCCACCGCGAACGCGAGGTGACGCCATGACGAAGGACGAGATTCTCGAGCGCATCGCGCGCATCATGGAAGAGACCTTCGAGATCGACGCGGCGCGCGTGACGCCGCAGGCGAAGCTCGCCGACGACCTGGAGATCGACAGCATCGACGCGGTCGACCTGATCGTGCAGCTCAAGCCGCTCGCCGGCCGGCGTCTCGAGCCCGAGGCGTTCAAGGCGGTGCGCACCGTCGGCGACGTGGTGGACGCGCTGCACAACCTGCTGAACAACCCGACGCCGGCCTGAGCCGCACCCCGTGCATTCCCCGCTGAAACTGCTGGCGACCGCGGCCACCGCCGCCTACCCGCTGCTGGTGTACTTCGGCTTCGGCCGCTGGGATCCGCTGTGGCTCGCGCTCGGGCTGGCGGCGCTGCTGTTCCTGCGGGCCTGGAGCGGGCGCGACGCGCTGTGGGTGGTGGCCGGCTTCGGAGCCCTGGCGCTGGGTGGCGCCACGGCGCTCGCCGGCAGCTGGCTGCCGCTGAAGCTCTACCCGGTAATGGTCAGCGCGGTGCTGCTCGCCGTGTTCGGCGCCAGCCTGCTGCGGCCGCCCACCATCATCGAGCGCATCGCGCGCATCGCCGAACCGCAGCTTCCGCCCGAAGGCGTGGCGTACACGCGCAAGGTCACGCTGGCCTGGTGCGGCTTCTTCCTCGCCAACGGCGCCGCCTCGGCCGCCACCGCGGTGTGGGCCAGCGAGAAGTTCTGGGTGCTGTACAACGGCCTGCTCGCCTACCTGTTGATCGCGGCCTTTTTCGGCGGCGAGTGGATGCTGCGGCAGCGCATGCGCGCGCGCACGGCACAGGCGGCGCATGGCTGACTGGATCCCCCTGGCGCGGGCCGCGCTGCCGGGCCCGCGCGGGCGCCTGGTGGCGTTGCGCGCGGGCGAGCGGCTGGACCACGCGCGCTTCGCGCACGACGCCGGCTGCTGGCAGGCGGCCTTCGCGCAAGTGCCGGGGCCGCGTGTCGCGCTCTACTTCGACGACGCCTACGACTTCGCCGCGGCGCTGTTCGGGGCCTGGCATGCGGGCAAGCTGCCCGTGCTGCCCGGCGACGCGCAGCTGGCCACCGTGCAGCGCCTGCTGCCGCAGGTGGATGCGTGTGCCGGCGACCTGCCCGGCGCATTGCAGCCGGCCGCTGCGCCCGCCGCAGTGCAGCGCGAGCTGGACCTGCACGAGACCCGGCTGGTGATCTACACCTCCGGCTCCAGCGGGCAGCCGCTGGCGATCCAGAAGCGGCTGGCGCAGCTCGATGCCGAGGTGCAGCACCTGCAGGCCGTGTTTGGCGCGCGCATCGCGCAGGACGGCGAGCCGCTGGTGCTGTCCACCGTCACCCACCAGCACATCTACGGCCTGCTGTTCGTCACGCTCTGGCCGCTGGCGGCCGGGCGCTGCATCGCGGTGGAGCGCATCGTCTACCCCGAGCAGATGGCACAGCGCCTCGCGTCGCAGCCGTCCGTGCTCGTGTCCAGCCCCGCGCATCTGCGGCGCCTGCCGGAGACGCTGGACTGGGACGCGGCCCGATCGCAGCTGCGCGCCATCTTCTCGTCCGGCGGTCCGCTGCCGCCCGAGTCGGCGCAGCAGGCCCACGCGCTGCTGGGGCACTCGCCCATCGAGGTGTACGGCAGCTCCGAAACCGGCGGCGTGGCCTGGCGCCAGCGCGCGCACGACGGCGACGCCTGGACCCCGCTGCCGGGCGTGCACTGGCGCCTGCAGGAAGACACCCTGTGGGTGCAGTCGGCGCACCTCGACGGGCCCGACTGGTGGGAAACCTCCGACCGCGCGAAGGCGCTGGACGACGGCCGCTTTGTGCTGCAGGGTCGAGCCGACCGCATCGCCAAGATCGAGGAGAAGCGCGTCTCGCTGGTCGCGATGGAAGAAGCGCTGCTGGCCACCGGCGACATCGCCGAGGCGCGCGCGCTGCTGGTTCCGGGCGAAGCCGGGCCGCGGCTGGGCGTGGTGGCCGTGCCGAGCGCGCGCGGATGGGAATCGCTGCGCGCGGGCGGCAAGCACCGCTTCAACGAACAGCTGCGCGCCGCGCTGCTGCGTGGCTTCGAGCGCGTGGTGCTGCCGCGGCGCTTTCGCTACGTGCGGGAGCTGCCGGTCAACACGCAAGGCAAGGCGACCGAGGCGCTGCTGTTGGCGCTGTTCCAGCCCGAACGCCCGGCGGTGCATTGGGACGAACGCGGCACCGAGCAAGCGGTGGCCACCTTGGCCGTGCACGCGGGGCTGCGCGTCTTCGACGGCCATTTCCCCGGTGCGCCCGTGCTGCCCGGCGTGGCCCAGCTCGATTGGGCCGCGGAACTGGCGCGCGAAGCCTTCGCGCTGCCGCCGCATTTCCTGCGCGCCGAGCAGCTCAAGTTCCAGCAGCCCGTGCTGCCGCCGCTGCAGCTGCAGCTGCATCTCGCGTGGAAGCCGGAGGCCGGGCACGTGAGCTTCCGCTACACCTCCGAGCGCGGGCTGCACTCGGGCGGGCGGCTCGTGTTCGGGGCCGCCCATGTTTGATCCGGTGGCCGTCGTCCCGGTCTACAACCATCCCGCCACCATCCCGGCGGTGACGCGGCGCATCCTGGCGCACGGCCTGCGCTGCATCCTGGTGGACGACGGCAGCGATGCCGAGTGCGCCGCGGTGCTGCAGGAGCTCGCCGACGCACACCCGGAAGAATTGGCGCTGGTGCGCCTGCCCGTCAACCAGGGCAAGGGCGCCGCGATGTGCGCGGGCTTTCGCGAAGCCGGCCGGCGCGGCCACACCCACGTGCTGCAGGTCGATGCCGATGGCCAGCACGATTGCGCCGACATCCCGCGCTTCCTGGCGCAGGCGCGCTCGCGGCCCGAGGCGGTGATCGCCGGCTGCCCCATCTACGACGCGAGCGTGCCGCGCGGCCGCCTCTACGGCCGCTACGCCACCCACGTATGGGTGTGGATCAACACGCTGTCCCTGGACATCCGCGACTCCATGTGCGGCTTTCGCGTGTATCCCCTCGCGAGCTTGCTGCCGCTGCTGGACGCCGTGCGCATCGGCCGGCGCATGGATTTCGACAGCGACGTCATCGTGCGGCTGCACTGGCGCGGCGTGCCGGTGCTGAACCAGCCCACGCGCGTGACCTATCCGCAGGACGGCATCTCGCACTTCCGCCTGTGGGGCGACAACGTGCGCATCTCCACCATGCACGCGCGCCTGTTCCTGGGCATGCTGCTGCGCGCGCCGCTGCTGCTGTGGCGGAAGGTGGGTGCGTGAGCGCAACACGGTCCGCGCACTGGGCGCACATCGGCGAATCCACCTTCGCGGGGGGCATCTGGATCCTGTACGGCGTGCATGCGCTGGCGGGGCGGCGCGTGCTGCGCGCGCTGCTGTGGCCGGTGGTGCTGTTCTACGCCTGCACGCAGCCAGCCGCGCGCCGGGCTTCGCTGGACTACCTGCGGCGCATGCAGGCGGCGCACGGCGCGATCGGGCAGCAGCCCGGCCTGCGGCACTGGCTGCGCCACCTGCTCTCGTTCGCCGAGACGCTGCTCGACAAGCTGCTGGCCACCGCCGGCCGCTATCCGTGGCAGGCGTTGCGCGTCGAAGGCCAGGCCCACGTGGATACGTTGGTCGCGCAGGGCCGTGGCGCCGTGCTGGTGACGGCGCATGTCGGCTGCCTCGAGCTGTGCCAGGCACTCGCCACGCGCCTGCCCGGCCTGCGCCTCACGGTGCTGGTGCACACGCGCCATGCCGAGCGCTTCAACCGGATCCTGCGCCGCCTGGATCCCGCATCGACCGTGGAACTGCTGCAGGTGAGCGCGGTCAGCGCCGCCACGGCCGTCGAACTCGAGCAGCGCGTGCGTGCCGGTGGCTTCGTCGCCATCGCCGGCGACCGCGTGCCGCTGGATGGCGGACGCACCGCGGCGGCGGATTTCCTCGGTGCTCCAGCCGCCTTCCCTGTGGGCGCCTACGTGCTTGCCTCGCTGCTGGCTTGCCCGCTGCTGTTCCTCGGCTGCGTGCGCGAGGGCGCCGGCCACGTCGTGCGCTTCGAGCAACTGGCGGCGCGCGTGGAGCTTCCGCGCGCGGGCCGCGCGCAGGCGCTGGCCGCCCTGGCCGCGCAGTTCGCCGGGCGCCTGGAGGCACTGCTGCGCCGCGCGCCCTACGATTGGTTCAATTTCTACGACTTCTGGGCGCCGCCGGCCGGCGCCCGCCCTGGATCTCCCCACGCATGACCCCGGACCTGAGCCACGAAGTGGAGGTGGTGCCCGCCTTCTACGACATCGACCCCATGGAGATCGTGTGGCACGGCCACTACGTGAAGTACCTGGAGGTCGCGCGCACGGCGCTGCTCGGCAAGTTCGGCTACGACTATCCCCGCATGCGCGAGTCCGGCTACGCCTGGCCGATCGTCGACATGCGCCTGAAATACGTGCGGCCGGCCGAACTCGGCCAGCGCCTCGTCGTGCGCGCGGAGATCCTGGAATGGGAGAACCGGCTGCGCATCGCCTATGCGATCCGCGACGCGGCGAGCGGCCGCAAGCTCACGCAGGCCAGCACGATCCAGGTGGCGGTGGACCTGGCCACGCGCGAGATGCTGTACGTGTGCCCGCCGGTGCTGTGGGAACGGCTGGGGGTGCGCCCGTGAACACGCGCCGCGCGTTTTGCCTGGCCGTCGCCTCCGCCGTGCCGGCGCTGCGCGCGACGGAGGCCGTTCCTCCGCTCGTGCGCGAGGTGCGCCAGCGTCTCACCGCGGAGCCGGTGGTGCGCGGTGCCTTCGAGCAGCGCAAGCTGGTGAAAGGTTTCCGCAACCCGCTGGCGTCCGCCGGCGACTTCGTGGTGTCGCGCCAGCACGGCGTGCTGTGGCGCACGCGCGAGCCCTTCGCCTCCATGCTGGTGGTGACGCGCGAGCGCGTGCTCGCTCGCCAGGGCGACGGCGCCGTCGCCCGCGTGCTGAGTGCGAGCGAGGAGCCCGCGGTGCGCGCCGTGAGCGAAACCCTGTTCGGCGTGATGGCCGCCGACCTGGCCCTGCTGGCGCAGCGCTTCACGGTGGGCGGTGAACTGCTCGCGAACGGCGGCTGGCGCCTGGCGCTGCTGCCGCGCGACGCGACGCTGGCGCGCTGGGTGCAGCGCGTCGAACTCGAGGGCGACCGTTTCCTGCGTGCGGTGCACCTGCACGAGGGCAGCGGCGACCAGACCCGCATCCGCCTCGCGCAACACGCGACCGACAGTGCCTTGCGGGCCGACGAGGAGGCGCAGTTTGCGTGACCCCGGCCTGCTCGAGACGCACGAAGCGCTGACGCACCTGCCGGCGATCCGCTCGCCTTGGCGCGCAGCCGCCGTGCTGTGGCTGGTGTGCGTGCTGGCGATCGCGGCGCAGCAGTGGCAGTTCTGGCGCGCCGGACGGCTCGACACCGACGTGCTCGCGCTGCTGCCCGCATCGGACCCGTCGCCCGAAGCGCGGCGGGCCGCGCGCTTGCTGGCGGATGGCGTCTCGCGCCAGGTGGTGGTGCTGCTCGGGGCGCCCGACTGGCAGGCTGCGCGCGCCGCCGCCGCGCAGTGGCGCTCCGCGCTGGCGCAGGCCGACGCCCCGTTGCGTCCCGCCGCTGCGGACCCCGGCGCCGATGCGCTGCTGCAGTTCTACGAGCCCTGGCGCGCACGCCTGCTCACGCCGGCGCAGCGCGACGAACTGCAGCGCGCCGAACCCGCCGTGCTGGTGCAACGCGCCCTGGCGCTGCTGCACCAGCCGGGCCTGGGCGGATTGGCCGATTTCGCGTCGGACCCGCTCGGCCTGTGGCCGCAGTGGCTGCAGGCGCGCGCCGCACAGAGCCGGGCGCGTCCGCGCGACGGCGAACTGTGGGTCGCCGGTGGCGGCATGGAGTGGGTGGTGCTGCGCTACGAGATCACGGGCGCGCCCTTTTCCCTCAGCGGCGACGCCGTCTACCAGCCCGCCCTCGATGCCGCGCTGCGCGCTTCGCAAGCGGCGGTGCCGCAGGCGCAGTCGCTCGCCGCGGGCCTGCCGCTGCATGCGGAAGCGTCCGCGGTGCGTGCGAGCCGCGAGGTCAACACCATCGGCTGGGGTTCGCTGGCCGCGGTGGTGCTGCTGGCCTGGCTGGCCTTCCGCCGCTTCGGCCCGCTGGCCCTCACCGCCCTGTCGCTCGCCGTCGGCGTCGCTACCGGCTTGTGCGTGACGGGGCTCGTGTTCGGGCAGGTGCACCTGCTCACGCTGGTGTTCGGCGCCAGCCTCGTCGGCGTCGCCGAGGACTACGGCATCCACTATTTCGCGGCGCGCCAGGGGCAGCCGGCCGCACGTCCGCGCGCGCTGATGCAATCGCTGCTGCCCGGCCTGCTGCTGGCGCTGGCCACGAGCGTGCTCGCCTACCTTGCCCTCGGCCTCGCGCCCTTCCCCGGCCTGCGGCAGATGGCGGTGTTCTCGGCCGCCGGCCTGGTCGGCGCCTTCCTCACGGCCCTGTGCTGGTTCCCCTTGCTGGACCGCTCCGTGCCGCGCGACTCGCGATTCGCCGCGGCGGTGCGAGGCAGCCTGGCGAAGTGGCCGCGCTGGCGCCCTTCGCGTTTCGCCTGGACGCTGGCCGCGGGGATCGCGGCGTTGGCAGCGGCCGGCCTGCTGCAGCTGCGCGCGAGCGACGACCTGCGGGTGTGGCAGGGCTCGCCGGCGCACTTGCAGCAGATGCAGGTGCAGGCAGGGCGCATGCTGGGAACGCCCAGCGTGGCGCAGTTCTACCTGGTGCGCGGCGGTACGGCGCAGGAAGTGCTGGAGCGCGAGGAGGCGCTGAAGCGCGTTCTCGATCCCGTCGTCGCCCGCGGCGCCTTCAGCGGTTATGCCGCCGTGTCGGACTGGGTTCCCTCCCTGCGGCAGCAGGAAGCCGATGCGCGCCTGCGCCAACGCGTCGAGCAGCAGGTGCTGGCCGGCGTCAACGAGGTGTTGGGCGAGACGCTGGTGCGGCGCGCCGGGGCCGCGCAGCCGCTCACGCCGCAAGCCTGGCTGGCCGCACCGGCGTCGGCGGCGGCACGCGCCCTGTGGCTCGGCGAGGCCGAGGGCCAGTTCGGCACCGTCGTGATGCTGCAAGGTCTGCAGGATGCCGCCTTGCTGCCCGAGCTGCAGCGGATGGCATCCCAGGTGGAAGGCGTGCGCTGGGTCGACCGCGCCGGCGAGGTGTCAGCCGTGCTTGCGCGCTACCGCGTGGCGATGACGGCGCTGCTCGTCGCCGGCCACGTGCTGGTGCTGGCGGCGCTCTGGAGCCGCTTCCGGCGCGAGGCCTGGCGCGCGTGGCTGCCGACGGCGTTGGCGAGCGTGCTGGCCGTGGCGGTGCAGGGGTGGGTGGGCGAGCCCTTCCAGCTCTCGCACGTGCTGGCCCTGCTGCTGCTGCTCGGCATGGGCGTCGACTACGGCATCTTCCTGCTGGAACACGATGGCGACGGCGCGGCCTGGCTGGCCGTGGTGCTGGGTGCAGCCAGCACGTGGCTGGCCTTCGGGCTGCTGGCGCTGTCTTCCACGCCGGCGCTGCATGCCTTCGGGCTGACGTTGATGATCGGCATCGCGGCGGTGTGGGCGCTCTCGCCCCTGCTGCGCCGGCCCGCGGCGGAGCAGGGCGCATGAACGCGCTGCGCCGCGCGCTGCTGCTCGCCTGCGTGCTGCCGGCCGCCTGTGCGCATCGTCCCCCCGTACCGGGTGCGGAACTGCCGCTGCGCCTGAGCCCTGCCTCGCTGGGCCGCGAACTCACGCTGCAGCAGCGCATGAAGGTCACCGTGCGCGGGCATTCGCAGCAGTTCGACGTGGCGCTCGAGGTGGACGCCGCCGCGGTGCGCGTCGCCATCCTGGCGTTCGGCCAGGTGCTGGCGCGGCTGTCCTGGGATGGCCGCGAGCTGCGCGAAGAGCGCGTGCGCGGCTGGCCGCCCGCCATCACCGGGGCGCTGGTGCTGCGCGACCTGCAACTGGTGCACTGGCCGGAGGCGGCGATCCGCGCTGCGCTGCCGGCCGGCTGGGCGATCGAGGCGGATGAACGCGGACGCGAGCTGCGCCTCGCGGGCCGCACGATGATCCGCGTGCAGCATCCCACGCCGGAGACGGCGGAACTCGAGAACCTCGCCGCCGGCTACCGAATCCAGCTGCAGTCCTGGGGCCGTACCGCATGAGCGCCGTGTACCTGCAGTACATGGCGTGGACCAGCGCGCTGGGGACTGGCGCCGCCGCGCGGGATGCGCTGTTCGCCACCGCGCCGCAGGGCGTGGCGCCGACCGACCGGTACACGCCCGGGCGCTTGCTGCACCTGGGTCGCGTCGCGGCCGCGCTGCCGGCATGGGACGAGGAACCCGTGCGCTTCCGCAGCCGCAGCAACGCCCTGCTCGCGTCCCTGTTGCCGCAGCTCCAGCCTGCGGTGCACGGCGCGCTCGCCCGCTTCGGCCCGGCGCGGGTTGCCGTGGTTCTCGGCATCAGCGCCGCCGGCCTGGACGAAGGCGTCGCGGCCGCGCGCCACTTCGCCGAGCACGCGCAATGGCCGCAGGGTTACGACTACGCGCAGCAGGAGATGGGCAACGGCGCCGCCTTCCTGGCGCGCGCGCTGGGCACGCGCGGCCCGGCGTACACCGTCTCCACCGCATGTTCGTCCGGCGCCAAGGCGCTCGCTTCGGCGGCGCGCCTGCTGCGCGCGGGCATCGCCGACGCAGTGGTCGCCGGTGGCGTGGACGCATTGAGCGGCTTCACCATCGCCGGCTTCAGTGCGCTGGAGTCGGTGAGCGCGGCGCGCTGCAACCCCCTCTCGCGCAACCGCGCGGGCATCAACCTCGGCGAAGGAGCGGCCCTGTTCCTGCTGGGTCGCGACGCCGGGCCGGTGCGGCTGGCAGGTTGGGGCGAATCGTCGGACGCGCATCACATGTCCGCGCCGGAGCCTTCGGGGCGGGGCGCGCTCGCGGCGATGCGGCAGGCGCTGCAGCGCGCGCAGCTCGGCCCCGAGGCGATCGATTACGTCAACCTGCACGGCACGGCCACGCCGCAGAACGACGCCATGGAAAGTCTCGCCGTCGCCACGTTGCTGGGCCACGACGTGCCGGTCAGTTCCACCAAGCCGCTCACCGGCCACGCGCTGGCCGCCGCGGGCGCTATCGAGGCGGCGATCGCCTGGTACACGCTCGTCGACAATGGCGGGGGGCGGTTGCCGCCCCACTGGTGGGACGGCGAGCGCGATGCCGCGCTGCCGCCGGTGCGCGTGGCGCAGCCGGGCGAGACGCTGGGGCGGACCCCGCGTTACGTCCTGAGCAATTCCTTTGCCTTCGGCGGCAGCAATGCGAGCCTGGTGCTTGCGGGTGAATGAGATGGATGGATTCGGAGGAGCGCGCATGGAAGGCTGGATCCCGCATCGCGGCGCGATGCGGCTGATAGACCGCGTGCTGGAAGTGGACGCGGACCATTCCGTGGCCGAAGTGGACGTCCCGTTCGACGGCCTGTTCGTGCGCGACGGCGCGGTGCCGGCCTGGGTGGGCATCGAATACATGGCGCAGGCGGTCTCGGCCTGGGCCGGGGCCCGCGCCCGCGAACAGGGGGGCGCACCGCGCGCGGGCCTGCTGCTGGGCAGCCGGCGCTACGAGGCGCGCCGCCCCGCTTTCCCGAGCGGCGCGCGGCTGCGCGTGGAGGCGCGCTGCGAGCTGATGGGCGCGAACGGCCTGGGCCAGTTCGACTGCCGCATCGAGATGGACGGCGAGGAAGTCGCCACCGCGCGCATCGCCGTGTTCGATCCACCGGGCGGCGCCGATTTCCTGCAGGCGGGGGCGGGCGCATGAGCGGCACCGTCCTCGTCACCGGCTCCAGCAGCGGCATCGGCGAAGCGATCGCCTTGCGCCTGGCCGCGGCCGGCTACGACATCGTCGTGCATTGCCGTGCGAGCCGCGCGCGCGCCGACGACGTGGCCCAGCGCATCCGCGCGTTGGGGCGCGAGGCGCGCGTGCTGCAGTTCGACGTCGCCGACCGCGGCGCCTGCGCCGCCGCGCTGGAAGCCGACATCGCGCAGCACGGGGCCTACTACGGCGTGGTGTGCAATGCAGGGCTCGCCCGCGACAACGCCTTCCCGGCCATGACGGGGGAGGAATGGGACGGCGTGGTGCACACCAACCTCGACGCCTTCTACAACGTGCTGCACCCGGTGACCATGCCGATGATCCAGCGGCGCAAGCCCGGACGCATCGTGACGATCGCGTCGGTCTCGGGGCTGGTCGGCAACCGCGGGCAGGCGAACTACAGCGCCGCCAAGGCCGGCCTGATGGGCGCAACCAAGGCGCTCGCCATCGAGCTGGCCAAGCGCAACATCACGGTGAACTGCGTGGCGCCCGGCCTCATAGACACCGAGATGCTGCCGGAGGAAGTGCGCGAGGAGGCGATGAAGATGATTCCCATGAAGCGCCTCGGCAGCGCCGCCGAAGTGGCGGGCCTCGTCGCCTTCCTCCTGGGCGAGGAAGCGGCCTACATCACCCGCCAGGTGATCTCCGTGAACGGGGGGATGGTTTGAAGCGCGTGGTGGTCACGGGCGTCGGGGCCTTCAGTCCGCTCGGCCACGACTGGCCCACCGTGCTCGCGCACCTGCGCAGCGGTCGCAACGCGGTGCAGCGCATCGCGGCCTGGGATGCCTACGAGGGCCTCAACACGCGCCTGGGCGCGCCGGCCCGGCCTTTCGACCTGCCGGAGCATTACAACCGCAAGGCCACGCGCAGCATGGGCCGCGTGGCGCTGATGGCCACGCGCGCCAGCGAGCGCGCGCTGGAGGACGCCGGCCTGCTCGGCGACCCGCTGGTCACGAGCGGGCGCATGGGCATCTCCTACGGCTCCTCGGTGGGCTCGCCGCCGGCGATCGCCGACTTCGGCCGCATGATCATCGACAAGTGCACCGAAGGCATCACGGCCAACACGTACATCAAGATGATGTCGCACACGGCGGCCGTGAACATCGGCGTGTTCCTCGGACTCACGGGGCGCATCGTCACCACGTCCAGCGCCTGCGCGGCCGGCAGCCAGGGCATAGGCTATGCCTTCGAGGCGATCCAGGCCGGGCGGCAGGTGGCGATGCTGGCCGGCGGCGCGGAGGAGCTCGACGCGATCGACGCGGCCGTGTTCGACACCCTGTTCGCCACCAGCACGAAGAACGACCAGCCGGAGCGCACGCCGCGCCCGTTCGACGCCGCGCGCGACGGTCTGGTGCTGGGCGAAGGCGCCTGCACGCTGGTGCTGGAGGAGCTCGAGCATGCGCAGGCGCGCGGCGCGCGCATCCTGGCGGAGGTGGCCGGCTACGGCACCAACAGCGACGGCGCGCACGTCACGCAGCCCCAGTCGCGGACCATGGCGCAGGCGATGACGCTGGCGCTGGAGGGCGCGGGCGTGCCGGCCTCCGAGATCGGCTACGTGAACGCGCATGGCACCGCCACCGACCACGGCGACATCGCCGAGAGCGCCGCGACGCAGCAGGTGCTGGGCACGCGCGCGCCCATCAGCTCGCTCAAGAGCTTCATGGGCCACACGCTCGGAGCCTGCGGCGCGCTGGAGGCCTGGATGACGATCGAGATGATGCGTGCCGGCTGGTTCGCGCCCAACCTGAACCTCGAGAACGTCGATCCCCGATGCGCGCCGCTCGACTATGTGCGCGGCGAGGGGCGGCGGGTCGAGACCGAATGGGCGATGAGCAACAACTTCGCCTTCGGCGGCATCAACACCTCGCTCGTCTTCCGGCGCTGGCGATGAGCGAAGCCGCCACGGCGTGGCTGGCTTGCGGGCGCATCGATGCGCTGCTGCCGCAGCTGCCCCCTGGCACCGGGTGGCTCTCCGCGCAGGAGCGCGCACGCCTGGAGGGCGTGGAGCGCGCCGAGCGGCGCTCGCAGTTCCTGGCCGCGCGCTGGCTGCTGCGGCAGCAGCTCGCGCAGGCGTACGGCGGCACGCCGCAGGACTGGCGGCTGGACGCGCCGGCCGATGCGCCGCCGCGGGTCGAGGGCCATGCGCACCTGCACGTCTCGATTAGCCACAGCGGTGCGTGGGTCGCCGCGGCGGTCGCCGCGCTGCCGGTGGGCATCGACGTCGAGGTGCCGCGCCGGGCGCGCGACATCGACGGCCTCGTGGCGCTGTCCTGCACGCCGGCGGAGCAGCGCGGCTTCGAGGGGCTGGCCGCTGCCGAACGCGACGCGCTGTTCCACCAGCTCTGGACGGCCAAGGAAAGCTGGCTCAAGCGGCGCGGCGAATGGATCGCGCCGGCGCGGCTGGTGCAGATCGAGGCCACCGCGGATCCGCAAGGAGAAGTGCGCTGCTGGCGCATGCAGGAAGGCTGGCTGGCGCTTTGCGTCGAGGCGGGCGAGCTGCATTGCGACGCGCCGCAGTGGCAGCCCGCCGGCCGCTGGCGGATCACGGACCTCTCTTCGTAGGCTGGATTCGCCGCAGGCGACCCCAGCAACCCGCACCCCAGCCTACACAGGCTTCACCGCAACGACATTCAACAGCGTCTCCTCCCGGTCCGCGCGCGGCGCCACGCCGAACCAGCGCTCCAGCACGCCGAGGTCCGCGCGGCTCCACCAGAGGTACGGATACGAGACCTGCGACGGCGGCACGTCGAAGCCGGCCTGCCGCAGCATCTGCAGGTACTCGGGAGCGCTGCGCTGCACCTCCATCGGGTGCCGGAACAGCGCGCGGATGATCCACGAGTGGATGTAGCGGCGGGTGGATTCGGCGAACAGCAGCAGCCCGCCGGGTTTGAGCACGCGCAGGAATTCGGCCAGCGCGGCCTCCTGTTCCACCAGGTGGTGGAAGGTCTGGTGGCAGAACAGCAGGTCCACCGAGCCGTCCGCGAGCGGCATGCGCGTGCTGGACGATTCCAGCAGCTTCACCGGCACGCCGGCGCGCTGCGCCTCGGCGCGCGCCACGTCCAGCATCTGCGGATCGATGTCCACGCCCACCAGCTCGCGGGGTGCGAAGCGCTGTGCCAGCTTGGGCAGCGAGTAGCCCGAGCCGCAGCCGACGTCCACCACCACGTCGTAGCGGGGCTGCGGCTGCGGGATCAGGCGCACCAGGTCCGCGATCGCTCGCTCCAGCACGTGCACGCGCCAGGTCTCGGTCTTGAGGAACCACTTGCCGAAGCGGGTTTCCTCCACGTGGCTGGGAGCGGGGACGGTGTGCGTGCTCATGGGGATGGGCGGCCGGGGCCGCCGTACTGCGGGTGGAAGGCCTCAGGTGCGGGCGAGTTCGGCGCGGATCGCCTGGATGAACTCCATCACCCACTGGTTGTAGAAGGGATGGATCACGCCCTTGCCGTCGGCGCCCGAGCCGTACTTCATGTTCACGCTGTCCTTGTAGGCCACCGAGAACTGGCTGCCCGAATAGCGGATCTCCGCCACCACGGTGTGGGTGCGCACGAGGTAGGTCGCGACCAGCACGCCCGGGGCGGACTCGACCACCGCCCACTTTCGGCCGGTGGCCTGCGAGGCGGTGAGGATCGCCTTCTTCACGTCGTCGGCACTGGCGGCCTTGCCGTCCGCGCGCGTGACCGCCACGTTGTCGTGGTTGACGATGGGCACCGGCAGGCGCTGGGCGGTGGCAGGCACGGCCGCCGCCGCGACCGCCGCGGCCAGCAGGAGATGGATGACCTTCATGCGCTTTCTCCTCAGGGACGCAGCAGCTGCATGCGCGTGTCGTCGATGAGGGTCTGCACCCAGGCGTTGTACTTGGGATGGATCCGGCCGCTGCCTTCGCCCGCCTCGTAGTTCATGTTGCTGCTGTCGCGGTACTTGATGGAGTACTTGCCGCTGGCATAGGCGATGTCGGCCGAGATGGAGTGCTTGCCGCGCACGTTGAGCACCGCCAGGGCCTTGCCGGCGCCGGAGGGGGTGATCTGCCAGCCGCGGGCCGCGCCGGCGGACTGCAGCGCGGTGCGGATCTGCTCAGCGCTCGCGGCCTGGCCGGAAGCCCGCACGGCAGGCACCGCGTCGTGGTCGATGATGGGGACGGAGCCGCGCGCATGCGCGTTCCAGGCGGCAAAGGCCAGCGCAATCGCCAGCCAGCGCAGGATCTTCATGGTGTTCCCTCCAGCGGTGCGCCTGCCTTGCAGGTCCCGGGGCCGCGCACGGTTCTTGTTGAGTTTCCGGGACCCAGCTCGGCAGTGTAGCAACGGCCCTGCGGCTTGCGCAGGGGGCCGTTCGGCGGATGGCACTCCTTCACGGCCGTGTGCGCCCGCGGCCGCCACCGGGTCATGCGCGTTGCGCATACCCTCGGGGCCAAAGGGCATTGGCCTGCGGGCCGGCCCGCGCTTAGATTCGCCTGCAGGAGAACGACAACGATGCCTGCCACCACCGAAGCCCGGCGCGACGAGCGCATCGCCGCCGTCGTCGCGCATGCCGCCGCGCGCCCGGCGCCCGCCACCGCCGTCCCGCTGGAAGGTTTCGCCCGTGAGTACTTCCGCCAGGTCGACGTGGAAGACCTCGACGAGCGCACGCCGGAGGACCTCCTGGGCACCCTGCTGTCGCACTGGCAGTTCGCCGCGCAGCGCGACCCGGGCGCCCCCAAGGTGCGCGTGTTCAGCCCCTCGCACGGCGCCGACGGCTGGGGCTCGCGCCACTCCATCGTGCAGGTGGTCAACGACGACATGCCCTTCCTGGTGGACTCGGTGTCCCTGGAGATCGCGCGGCACGGACTGGCGCTGCACCTGATCGTGCACCCGGTCTTCGTGGTGGAGCGCGATGCCGCCGGCGTGCTGAAGCGGGCGGTGCCCCGTGACGGCGCGCCACCCGGGCTGCCGCGCGAATCGTGGATGTACATCGAGGTGGACCGCATCGCCGACGCCGACCAGCGCGCGGGGCTCTGCCGGGACATCGAGCGCGTGCTGGCGGACGTGCGCGCGGCGGTGCGCGACTGGCAGCCCATGCGCGAGCGGCTGGCCCAGGCGGCGCAGGAGCTCGCGCAGCCGCCCGCGGGCGTCGCGCCGGAGGAAGCTGCCGAGAGCCGCGCCTTCCTCGACTGGCTGGCCGACGAACACTTCACCTTGCTCGGATACCGCCAGCACGACCTGGTCGAGGAGGGTGGGGAGCTTGCGCTGCGCAGCGTGCCGGGCACCGGACTGGGGCTGCTGCACGAGGATGCGCAGGCGCCGGCCTCCGCGAGCTTCGCGGCGATGCCGCCAGCCGCGCGCGCGCTGGCGCGCTCGCCGTCGCCGCTGCTGGTGGTGACCAAGGCCAACACGCGTTCGACCGTGCACCGCGACGGCTATACAGACCTGGTGGGCGTCAAGCGCTTCGATGCGCGCGGGCAGGTGGTGGGCGAGCACCGCTTCATCGGCCTGTTCACGTCCACCGCCTACATGGCGCGGGTGGCCGAGACGCCCCTGCTGCGCCGCAAGGTGGAGGCGATCGCCCAGGGGGCCGGCTTCGCGCCGGGCGGGCACCTGGCCAAGGCGCTGCAGCACACGCTGGAGACCTTTCCCCGCGACGACCTGTTCCAGATCGCGCCCGACGACCTGTTCGACACCGCGATGGGCATCCTCGCGCTGGGCGAGCGGCATCGCCTGCGCCTGTTCACCTGGAAGGACCCGTTCGACCGCTTCGTCTCCTGCCTGGTGTACGTGCCCCGGGAGAGCTTCTCCACCCAGCTGCGGCTGAAGTTCCAGCACATCCTGCTGCAGGCGCTGGACGGCTCGCACGTCGACTTCGACGTGATGCTCTCCGGCACGCAGCTCGCGCGCATCCACTTCACGGTGCGCATCGCACCGCGCCCGATGCCGGCCTTCGACCGCAAGGAACTGGAGCGCCGCCTGGCTGGCGTCGCCCGCCGCTGGGACGACGAGCTGCGCGATGCGCTGGTGGAATCCGAAGGCGAAGGCCCGGGGCTGGGGCTGGAGAAGCGCTGGGCCGCCGCCATGCCCGTGTCGTACCGCGAGCGCGTCCCGGCGCGCGCGGCGGTGCACGACATCCGCAAGATCGAAGGGCTGACCGAACAGGCGCCGCTCGCGCTCGCCCTGTACTGGCCGCTGGGCGCGGGCGAAGGCCGCCTGGGGCTCAAGGTCTACCGGCTGGGCGCGCCGGTGGTGCTGTCCGACAGCCTGCCGATGCTGGAACACATGGGCGCACGGGTGCTGGCCGAGGACAACCACCGCATCGAGCGCGCCGGCGCGCCCCCGGTGTACCTGCACGATTTCGCGTTGGAGGCGCCGCAGGCGAACGGCGAGGTCGAGCCGCAGGCGCTCGCGCGGCTGTTCGAGGATGCGTTCGCGCGCGTGTTCCGCGGCGAGGTGGAGAACGACGGCTTCAACCGGCTGGTACTGCTCGCGGGCCTGGCCGCCGAGGAGGTGGTGGTGCTGCGCGCGTACGCGAAGTACCTGCAGCAGATCGGCTTCGCGCAGTCGCAGGCCACGATCGCCGCGACGCTGGCGGCGCATCCGCGCATCGTCCGCATGCTGGTGGCGCTGTTCCGCCTGCGCTTCGACCCGCAGGCCGGGGACGCCGAGGGCGCGGCCTCGCAGGTGAATGCGCTGAACCAGGCGCTCGAGAAGGTGAGCAACCTGTCGGAGGACCGCGTGCTGCGGCAACTGATGGCGCTGGTGCAGGCCACATTGCGCACCAACTTCTGGCGCACGGGCGTGGGAGCCAGCGGCGCCGCCGGGCCGCGGCGCGCCTTCCTCAGCCTCAAGCTCGACTCGCACAAGGTGCCGGGGCTGCCCAAGCCCGTGCCGCTGTACGAGATTTGGGTGTACTCGCCGCGCTTCGAGGGCATCCACCTGCGCGGCGGCAAGGTGGCGCGCGGCGGTCTGCGCTGGTCCGACCGGCCCGACGACTTCCGCACCGAAGTGCTGGGCCTGGTGAAGGCGCAGATGGTGAAGAACACGGTGATCGTGCCGGTCGGGTCCAAGGGTGGCTTCGTGCTGAAGAAGGCGCCGCCGTCCTCCGACCGCGAGGCTTTCCTGAAGGAAGGCGTCGCCTGTTACCAGGACTACCTGCGCGGCCTGCTGGACCTTACCGACAACCTGGTAGGCGGCAAGACGGTGCCGCCGCCGCAGGTGGTGCGCATCGACGGTGACGATCCCTACCTGGTGGTCGCCGCGGACAAGGGCACGGCCAGCTTCTCCGACCACGCCAACGCCATCAGCGCCGAGTACGGCCACTGGCTGGGCGACGCCTTCGCCTCCGGCGGCAGCCAGGGCTACGACCACAAGGCGATGGGCATCACCGCGCGCGGCGCCTGGGAAAGCGCGAAGCGGCACTTTCGCGAACTGGGCGTGGACATCCAGGCCACGGACTTCACGGTGGGCGGTATCGGCGACATGTCGGGCGACGTGTTCGGCAACGGCATGCTGCTGTCGCGGCATATCCGGCTGGTGGCGGCCTTCGACCACCGCCACGTCTTCATCGACCCCGATCCGGACGCGGCGCGTTCGTATGCGGAACGCGAGCGCCTGTTCCAGCTGCCACGCTCCTCCTGGGCCGACTACGAGCGCACGCAGATTTCGGCCGGTGGCGGCATCTGGGCGCGCTCGGAGAAATCCATCCCGCTGTCGCCGCAGGCGCGCGCGGTGCTGGGCGTGGATGCGGAACAGCTCACCCCGGCGGAGCTGGTGAGCGCCATCCTCAAGGCGCCCGTGGACCTGCTTTACAACGGCGGCATCGGCACCTATGTGAAGGCCGCGAGCGAAACGCATGCCGACGTGGGCGATCGCGCCAACGATGCCGTGCGCATCGACGGCGCGGACCTGCGCTGCAAGGTGGTGGTCGAAGGCGGCAACCTCGGCTTCACGCAGCGCGGGCGGATCGAGGCGGCGCTGGCGGGCGTGCGCATGAACACCGATGCCATCGACAACTCCGCGGGTGTCGACACCTCGGACCACGAGGTCAACATCAAGATCCTGCTGGGCATCGCCGAGGCCGACGGCGAACTCACGACCAGGCAGCGCAACACGCTGCTGCCGCAGATGACCGACGAGGTCGCCGCGCTGGTGCTGCGCGACAACTACTTCCAGACGCAGGCGCTGTCGATCGCGAAACGGCTCGCGCCGCAGCAGCTGGACGAGCAGGCGCGCTTCATCCGCTTCCTGGAAAAGAAAGGCGAGCTGGACCGCGCGATCGAGTTCCTGCCCGGCGAAGAAGAGATCGCGGAGCGCAGGACACGCGGGCTCGGCCTTGCCACGCCGGAGCAGGCGGTGCTGCTCGCGTACAGCAAGATGTGGCTGAACGACGAACTCATCGCCTCCGACGTGCCGGAGGACCCGTGGATCGCGACGGCCCTGGAGCGCTACTTCCCGCGCCAGCTGCAGGAGAAGTTCGCCGCCACCATCCCGCGCCATCCCTTGCGACGCGAGATCATCACGACGCACGTGCTCAACAGCATGGTCAACCGCGTGGGGCCGACCTTCGTGCACCGCCTGGGCGAGATCACCGGCGCCACGCCGCCGCAGGTGGTGCGCGCCTACCTGGCCGCGCGCGAGGTGTTCGGCCTGGTGGCGCTGTGGCAGGCCATCGAGGCGCTGGACACCCGCGTGCCCGACGAGGTGCAAGCCGACATGGTGATCGCGCTGCGGGCGCTGGTGACCCGCGCCACCACCTGGTTCCTGCGCTCGCGTCGCCTGTTCGAGCCCACGCAGCAGCAGGTGAGCCGCTTCGTGCCCGCCGTGCAGGCCTTGCGCACGCATGCGCAGCAGGCGGCCGGCCGGTCGCCGCGCGCCTTGCGCTGGATCGAGGCGGGCGTGCCCGCGGACCTGGCCGCGCAGGTGGACAGCGCCGGCGTGCTGTTCCACGCCCTCGACATCGCCGAGATCGCCGAGGCGTCCAGGCGGCCGCTGGAACTCGCCGCGCAGGTGCACACCGGCGTGGGCGAGCGCCTCGGCCTCGTGCGCATGCGCCAGCAGATCGAGCTGCTGCCCGCCGAAAGCTTCTGGCAGGGCCTGGCCAAGCTGGCGCTGACGGACGACCTGACCGACCTGCAGCGCTCGATCGCGCTGGAGGCCATCAGCCATCCGGATGCGGCTTCGGCCGGTGAAGTGCTGGACCGCTGGGAGGCCGGCAACCGCCAGAGCCTGCTGCGCGCGCGCCGGTTGCTGGCGGAGCTGCAGGAGACGCCCGGCAGCGACCTCGCGATGCTGTCGGTGGCGCTGCGCGAGCTGCGCAACCTCGGCTGAGCCCTAACCGCGCATCAGCGCCTCGATCTCGTCGGCCTTCACCGGCACGCCGCGCGTGATGAGTTCGCAGCCCTGCGGCGTGACGATGGCGTCGTCCTCGATGCGGATGCCGATGTGGTGGAACTGCTCCGGCACGCCCTCGCCGGGGCGCACGTAGATGCCTGGTTCGATCGTCAGCACCATGCCGGGCTGCAGCACGCGGCTCGGCCGATTCTTGATGATCTCGCCGGACAGCGGGTCCTTGCGCTCGCTGACCGTTCCGACTTCGCCCGGCTCCACGTAGCTGCCGCAGTCGTGCACGTCCATGCCCAGCCAGTGGCCGGTGCGGTGCATGTAGAACGGGAAGTACGCGCGCTTCTCGATCGCGTCTTCCAGCGTGCCCACCTTGTTGCGATCCAGCAGGCCGACGTCCAGCATGCCCTGTGTGAGCACCTTCACCGCCGCCTCGTGCGGATCGGTGAAGCGCGCGCCGGGCTTCGTCGCGGCCGCGGCGGCCTCCTGCGAGGCGAGCACGATGTCGTACAGCGTGCGCTGCGGACCCGTGAACTTGCCGTCGGCAGGGAAGGTGCGCGTGATGTCGCTGGCGTAGCCGTCGAGTTCGCAGCCGGCGTCGATCAGCACCAGCTCGCCCGCGCGCACCGGGGCCACGTCGGCGCGGTAATGCAGCACGCAGGCATTCGCGCCCGCGGCCACGATGGAACTGTAGGCGGGGTATTGCGACCCGCCCATGCGGAACTCGTGCATCAGCTCGGCGTCGAGGTGGTACTCGCGCACGTCCTGACCCGCGCGCAGCATGCGCGCGCACGCCTGCATGGTGCGCACGTGGGCGCGGGCGCTGATGGCGGCCGCGCGCCGCATGATGTCCTGCTCGTGGGCGTCCTTCACCAGCCGCATCTCGTCCAGGATCGCGCAGAGGTCGCTTTGCTGCTCCGGGCACAGGGCGCCGTAGCGCACGCGGGCGCGCACCCGGTTCAGCCAGCCCGCCACGCGGCCCTCGAGGCCCTGGTGGATTGCGAAGGGGAACCACACCGTGTCGCGGTTCTCCAGCAGCTGGGGCAGCTTCTCGTCCAGCTCGTTCACCGGCAACGCGGCGTCCACGTTCAGCGCGCCCACGGCGGCTTCCGGCCCGAGGCGATAGCCGTCCCAGATCTCGCGCTCGAGGTCCTTGGGCTGGCAGAACAGCGTGCTCGTGCCATCGCCCGTCACCACCAGCCAGGCGTTCGGCTCGGTGAAACCGGTGAGGTAGTAGAAATAGCTGTCGTGCCGGTAGAGGAAATCGGAGTCGCGGTTGCGCGGGCGTTCCGGCGCGGTGGGGATCAGCGCGATGCCGTTGGCGCCGAGCTGTGCGGCCATGCGGGCGCGGCGCTGGGCGTAGACCGAGGTGGGCACGGTGGTGTTCATGGGAGCATTTTCCCGGCTTTCCCGGGTGGACGGGAATCCCGGGCTTTCGCCCTCTCTGGGTCCCCGCCTGCGCGGGGACGACGAAATTCCCCGTCATTCCCGCGTAGGCGGGAATCCAGGGCGTCCCGGCTCAGCCGGCGTCCAGCGCCGCCAGCCGCTCCGGCGTGCCCACGTCGGTCCAGGGGCCGTGGTACAGCTCCGCGCTCACCTCGCCGCGGTCCATGGCCGCGCGCAGCAGCGGGGCCAGCTTGACGATCTCCCCCTTGGGATTGCCCGCGGCGAGGCCGGCGAAGAACTCCTTGCGGAACAGGGCAACGGTGGAATACGTGTAGCGCACCTCGGCCTGGTTGAGGGCGAGGCCGTCGGCGCCCAGGCCGAAGTCGCCCTTGGCGTTGTGTTCGGGATTGGGCACGAGGAACAGGTGCGCGAGCTGGCCGCTGGCCGCGAAGCGGTCGTAGCAGGCGCGGGTGAAGAGGAACCGCGGCATGTAGACGTCGCCGGCGACGATCCAGAACACGTCGGCCAGCAGCGGCAGGGCGCGGGTGATGCCGCCGGCCGTTTCCAGCGCGCCGCCGAAGTCCTTGCCTTCATGCGAATAGACCAGGCGCACGCCGCTGGCCGTCTCGTGTCCGTAGTGGTCCTCGATGCGCTCGCCCAGCCAGGCCGTGTTGACGACGACGTCGCGGAAGCCGCCGTGGGCGAAGGCATCCAGGTGGTATTCCATCAGCGGCTTGCCCTTGAGCTTCAGCAGCGGCTTGGGGCACGTGTCGGTGAGGGGCCGCATGCGCTCGCCCCGGCCGGCGGCGAGGATCATCGCGGTGGCAATGCTCATTCTTCATCCCCGCGGTCGAGGGACCGCTGTTCGGTCCATTCCGGCTGGAAGCGTTGCACCAGGGCGGACATGAGGCCGCGCGCCTTGGCGGACTGGTCGGTGGCGGTGTTGCTCACGTAGACGTCCGCCGTCGCGGCCTTCTCCGTCGGCCAGGTGTGCACGCAGACGTGCGCGCCGGCCATCAGGATCGTGCCACTTGCGCCGCCGTCTTCGGTGACGAGGAACGCGTGGCCCAGCGGTTCGAGTCCCACCGCCCGCGCGGAGGAGGCGCACCAGTCCAGCAGGCGCTCCGCATCCGACAGCCAGGGCGCCCCGCAACGGCAGCGGTACAGGTCGGCGGTGAGGTGCAGGCCCTTCATGCCCCGAATGTAGCGGGCCGGGGGCGGGCCGGGCGTGCGGAAAGGCCGGCGG
>SEAY01000039.1 GCA_004144865.1 Comamonadaceae bacterium | reverse complement strand
TCCGTCCTCTACGAGGCCTTCGCCCGCCCCGGCGCCATCGAACGCTGGATGCCCCCCGAAGGCATGTCAGGCGAGATGCTCGAATTCGACTTCCGTCCAGGCGGCCACTACCGCATGCGCCTGCGCTACCTGGATCCGCAGCAAGCCCAAGGCAAGACCACCGCGGACACCGACGAAGCCCTGGTCCGGATCACCGAGATCGTCCCCAACGAGCGCATCGTCACGTCCGTCACCTTCGAGAGCGACGACTCGCGCTTCGCCGGCGAGATGAAGGGCACCTGGAGCTTCACGCCGACGGCCGACGGGACGCTCGTGGAAGTGCGCGCCGAGAACGTGCCGGAAGGCATCAGCCCCGAAGACCATGATGCCGGCTTGCGCTCCACACTGGCCAACCTCGCTCGATTCGTTGAGCAAGAGTCCCCATTAGGTTAGGCTTCCGCAAGGCAACGAGGGCAACGATGGAGCAACAACAACAAAAACAACCCCGCTACGCAGGCGCCGGCACCGTCGTGCTCCGGAGCCAAGTGCAGTCCCGTCCCTCCCACGCGGCATAGGACACCGTGTTCCGCAAGCTTCTCGGCCTGGCATACCGCAACGGGCCTCACGTCGAGCGGGGCGTGCACGTCTACATCGGACCCACGCGCATGATTGTCGCGCCCGTTCACCGCAACCTCGCGGGCATCTACTACGAGCAGCCGGCCCCCATCGTCCTCGACGGCCCACCTGAAGCACTGCCCTTGGGCACCGCGTTCCGGCAGGCCTATGAGGCCTTCAGCGTCAAGGATGCGGACCTCGGCTCCACACGCAAGAGCGACTGGCCGGCCTACCAGGCCTCGGGCCTGCGCTCCATGAAGGAGTTCGAGCGGCATTACCGGACGGTCCTCTGCTACGCGCTCAACCCATCCAACGCCGTGTTCCGCGCAAGCACCGCGCATCCCACGCTCGCGGACATCGAGCTCGCCGTATCCTTCAATCCGCTGCAGGACGAAGCGCAGATCGGCCACCACCTCCTGCAGCTCGCCCAAGCGGCCTCGCCGCAGCCGGCCGCGTGATGTCCGCAGCATGAGCCTCTCCCCCAAGCCCTACCTCCTGCGCGCCACCTTCCACCCCGACGCGCAGCCGGACTTCGACGCCTACCCGTTCAGCATTCCCGCCGTGCGCGAGCTGGAGGGCATCGAGTTCCATCCCGACGTGACCTTCTTCGTGGGCGAGAACGGCGCGGGCAAGTCCACGGTGCTGGAGGCGATCGCCCTCGCCCTCGGCTACTCGCCGGAAGGCGGCACGCTCAACACGCAGCTGCGGACCACCGACTCGGTGTCGCCGCTGCACCAGTCCCTGCGGCTGGCCCGCGGCTACCGCAAGCCGCGCGACGGCTACTTCCTGCGCGCCGAGAGCTTCTTCAACGTCGCGACCTATATGGACGAGGTCGGCTACCTGGATGCCTACGGCGGCGAGTCCCTGCACGCCAAGTCGCATGGCGAGGCGTTCATGGCGCTGCTGGTGCACAAGTTCCGCGGCCAGGGCCTGTACCTCCTCGACGAGCCGGAGGCCGCCCTGTCGCCCAACCGCCAGCTCGCGGCGCTGAGCGCGATCCACCAGCTGGTGCAGGACGGCTCGCAGTTCATCATCGCCACGCATTCGCCCATCCTGCTGTCGTATCCGAATGCGCGCATCATTCTGTTCGACGGCAGCGGCGTCTCGCAAGTGAAGTACGAGGACACCGAGCACTACGCGGTGACGCGCGACTTCCTGAACAACTACTCGCGGCGGCTGGAACAATTGCTGGCCGACGATGATTGAGGAATAGGGGAAAGGACATGCAGACCCTGCTCGGCGCGAACGGCGTCATCGCCCGCGAACTTTCACGCGCGCTGGCCGTACACGTGCCGCGCATCCGCCAGGTGAGCCGCCATCCCGTGCGCGTGAACCCGGCCGATGAAATATTCCCCGCCGACCTGCTGGATGCGAAGGCGACCGCCGAAGCCGTGGCCGGCAGCGATGTCGCCTACCTGGTGGCCGGCCTGAAGTACGACGCGTCCGTGTGGGAGGCGCAGTGGCCGCGCGTGATGCGCAACGTGATAGCCGCCTGCAAGCAGCATGGCACGCGCCTCGTCTTCTTCGACAACGTCTATGCCTACGGCCAGGTCGACGGCGTGATGACGGAGGAGACGCCATTCAATCCCGCCAGCAGGAAGGGTGAAGTCAGGGCGAGGATCGCCACGATGCTGCTCGACGAGATGCGCAGCGGCAACTTGCAGGCCATGATCGTGCGGGCCGCGGATTTCTACGGCCCCGGCGCCGTGCAAAGCATTCCCCATGCGACGGTGTTCGAGCGCCTGCGCGCGGGCAAGACGCCGCAGTGGATCGGCAATCCCGCCGCCGTGCACACCTTTACCTTCACGCCGGACACGGGCCCTGCCGTGGCCTTGCTGGGGAACTCCCCCGAGGCCTATGGGCAGACCTGGCACCTGCCGACCAGCAAGGAGCCCATGACCGGTGCGGAGTTCGTGCGCCTCGCGTGCGAACAGGCGGGAAAGCCTCACAAGCTGCAGGCGGCCCCGCGCTGGATGCTGCGGCTGATGGGATTGTTCGTGCCGGTGCTGCGCGAGCTCGACGAGATGATGTACCAGTTCGAGCGGGACTACCGGTTCGACAGCAGCAAGATCGAGTCGGCGTACGGCCTGCAGGCCACACGCTATGCCGATGGCATCGCGCGTACCCTGCAGGGCGGGAGCTGATGGCAATGCGCTTCGAAGGCACGCTGACCACCTGGAACGACGAACGCGGCTTCGGCTTCCTGCGATCGCCGCAGGGCGGTGACGACATCTTCGTGCACGCCAAGGCATTCGGCGGACGCGGCGGCCGCCCGCAGGTCGGGCAGGCGTTCTCGTTCGAGATCGAGCCTGGGCCCCAGGGGCGAAAACGGGCGAAGAACGTGCTGCCCGCGCGCGCCGTGCGGCCTCGCCGTTCGCAGGCGTCCCGCGGCCCGGCGCCATGGGGCACGGCCTCGCTGTTTGCCATTCCGCTGTTCCTCGTGACCTACGCCGTGGTCACCCTGCTTTGGAAGCCGCCGCTTGCGATCGCCGCTGTCTACCTGGTGGCAAGTCTCGTTGCCTTCGTCGCCTATGCCATCGACAAGTCGGCGGCCACGCGCGGCGAGTGGCGCACGCAGGAGAGCACGCTGCACCTGCTGGCCCTGGCCGGCGGATGGCCGGGCGCCCTGCTCGCGCAGCAGCTCTTCCGCCACAAGTCGGCCAAGGCGGAATTCCGCACCGTGTTCTGGGCCACCGTGATCTTCAACGTCGCCGCCTTCGTGCTGCTCTGCTCCCCCATGGGCCGACGGTACTGGCCATCCTCCCTTTGACCCGCCCTCGCTCACGAACATGAAGCGCAGCCTGCAAGCCCTCGTGTACGTCGCGGCGCTCGCTGTCGCGGCGCTGCTCGGCACATGGACGGGACAAGCGCTGTGGGCTCGCCTGCAGGGCTGGCCCGACGTGGCCTTCTTCGTCCCGTGGGCGGTGGCCCTGTGCTGCATCGGACTGGGCCTGCTCGAGGAACGCAGCGTGTGGAAGGGTCGGCTGGGCCGCGATGCGAACGTGCCCGCGTGGATCGGCAGCCGGTCCACGAGCCTGGCGGTGTCGCTGGCGCCGGGGCCCATCTCGCTCGGGTTCGCGCTCGGCATCCTCGCCCCGTTGTTCATCCCCGAGCTGCGGCCCTGATGCGGCTCTCTTGAGCAGCGGCACAACGCTTGCTACGCTGTGGCACTGAACCGGAGCGCCCCATGCAGATCGTGGACTGTTCCTACGCGGCGCACGCGCCTGCCATCCTCGCCATCCTCAACGAGAGCATCGTCAACTCCACGGCGGTGTACGACTACGCGCCGCGGCCGCCGGAATCCATGGTGGGCTGGTTCCGCGCCAAGGAACAGGCCGGGTTTCCGGTGCTGGGCGCGATGTCGGAGAGCGGCGAGCTGATGGGATTCGCCAGCTACGGCACCTTCCGCGCATGGCCGGCCTACAAGTACTCGGTGGAGCACTCGGTGTACGTGCACCAGGGCCACCGTCGCAAGGGCGTCGCGCGGCTGCTGATGCAGCAGCTGGTCGCGCGTGCGCGGCAGCAGGAACTGCACGCCGTGATCGGCGGCATCGACATGGACAACCGCGCGAGCATTGCACTGCACGAGTCGCTCGGCTTCAGCCACGCCGGCACGATCCGCCAGGCAGGCTACAAGTTCGGCCGCTGGCTGGACCTCGGCTTCTACCAGCTGCTGCTGGAAACGCCGCTGGCACCGCGCGACGGCTGAAGGCTCCAGCTCTGCCGCACGCGATGGCGCGAGCGCCGCGACAGGAATACCATGTCCCGCAACGGCGAAAGGAGCTCTCCATGAAGACGCACGTGAAACACTGGCAGGATCCCGTGAACGCCCTGCTCGGTGCCTGGCTCGTCGTGTCGCCCTGGGTCCTGGGCTACCAGTCGGTCACCGTCGCCATGGTGAGCACCGTGGCCATCGGCGTGCTGCTGGTGGCCTCCAGTGCCGGCGCGATGGTGCTGCCGGCCGCGTGGGAGGAATGGCTCGACGCGATCCTGGGCGCGGCGCTCATGATGGCGCCGATGCTCCTCGGCTTCGACTCGGTCGACGCCGCGCTGCAGAACGCGCTGGTCACCGGCGCCGTCGTCACCTTCCTCGCGCTGTGGGTGCTGGCCTCGGACGACGAGTTCGCCGCGAGCTGGCAGCGCCTGGTGGGCTGACCTCCCCCGAGGGGTCGGCGAAACGGCCCCTTCAGTGCCGCGCCTGCCAGGCCTGCACTGCGGCCACGGCTTGTTCCAGCCCGGGCAGCAGCTGGACCCCCTCGATGGCCGGCAACCTCCGCACTGCCGCGCCACCGGCCCACACTTCCACGCCCGCCGCCAACGCCGCCCGCAGTTGCCGCAGCACTTCCGGCAGTTGCCGGGCCGGAAACGCTGACGAGAACGACAGCGCCACCGCGTCCACGCGGTAGACCTGCGCGGCGCGCACGATGTCGGCCATCGGCATCCGCGTGCCGAGGCTGATGCAGCGCGCGCCATGCAGCACCAAAAAGCTCTCCACCATCAGCAAGCCCAGGCCGTGCGACTCGTCCGGTGCGGTGGTCAGCAGCACGACGGGTGAGCGCCCGGGCGGCACGGACGCAATGGCCTGGCGCAGCACCCGCGTGCAGGTTTCCGTGAACAGGTGCTCCTCGAACACCTCGATCCCACCGCGCGCCCACTCCTCACCGACGAGGGTCGCCATCGGGGCGACGATGTCCTGGACAAAACGAGCCAAGCCGTCCCGGGCCAGATGCTGCTGCAGCAGCCGGGCCAAGCCGCTCGCATCGTGCGAGCGCAGGGATGCGAGCAGCTCGCCCGACAAGCCGTCCTCGCCGGCGACAGTCGGCCCGCCGGCTCGCTGCGCCGCTGGCGGGGCGGAGGCCAGCCGTTCCAGCTCCTCGGTGGGACGCGCAAGCAGCCGCCCCGGGCGGTGGCCCAGGTCCATGAGGCGCTTCACCAGTCGCAGGCGTTGCACCTGCTCGGGCGGGTAGAGGCGCTCGTCATTGTGGTCGCGCAGCGGTGCCGGAAAGCCGTACCGGCGCTCCCAGACGCGCAGCACGTCCTTCGACAGCCCGACTTCGCGTTCGACCGCGGCAATGGTGAGCTGGGATTCCAATTCTTTCATTTTGTCCAGGACAAAGTATTGACACTACCCAAACTGACGCTTATTCTCCGCTCGCATTCTATTTTGTCCTGGACAAATCAACGAAAGGAAGTTGACATGCTCGACTGGTTCAAACGCCTGGCCGCCATCGCCACCCTCGGATTGGTCGCCGCCTGTGGCGGCGGCGACGACGAGGATCCTGCCAACCTGGTGCAGGTAGCCCAGAGCGAAGCCCGCTTCTCGATCCTCGTGGAGGCGGTGGTTGCGGCGGACCTGGCCGGGACCCTGTCCGGCCCCGGCCCCTTCACGGTGTTCGCGCCGACCAACGACGCGTTCGCGTCGCTGCTGACCGAGCTGGGGGTCACCAAGGAGCAGTTGCTGGCCGACAAGGCCCTGCTGACCCAGGTGCTCACCTATCACGTCGTGCCGGGGAAGGTCCTGCGGGCCCAGGTGCCGGTGGGCGTGCCCATCACCACCGTGCAGGGCGACACCTTCACCATCGACAGCACGCTGACCATCACCGACCAGCGCGGGCGCACGGCCCGCATCACCCAGACCGACCTGCTGGCCAGCAACGGCGTGATCCACGTGATCGACCGCGTGATCCTGCCCAGCCCCTGACCCCGTTTCCCCCACCCTCTCCAAAAGGAGTCTCCCCATGAAGAAAGCCATCCTCATCACCGCCCTCGCCTTCGCCGCCGCCTCGGCGCAGGCCAAGGACATCGTCGACACCGCCGTCGCCGCGGGCCAGTTCAACACGCTGGCCACCGCGCTGCAGAAGGCCGGCCTGGTGGACACGCTCAAGGGCAAGGGTCCGTTCACCGTCTTCGCCCCGACCGACGAAGCGTTCGCCAAGGTTCCCAAGGCCCAGCTCGACGCCCTGCTGGCCGACAAGGAGAAGCTGGCCGCGGTGCTCACCTACCACGTGGTGCCCGGCAAGGTCATGGCCAAGGACGTCAAGGCCGGCGAAGTCAAGACGGTGCAGGGCAGCACGCTCACCGTGAGCACCGCCGGCGGCGTCAAGGTCGACAACGCCAACGTGATCAAGACGGACATCGCGGCGGACAACGGCGTCATCCATGTGATCGACGCCGTCGTGCTGCCCAACTAAGGGCGACCTCGGAGCGCAGAGGGGGCCTTCGGGCCCCCTTCTGCGTTCCGGGCTCAGACCACCACCGGCTCCGGCTCCAGCCGGATGCCGAAGCGCTCGTACACGCTGGTCTGGATGGCGCGGGCCAGCGTCACCACCTCGCCTCCCGTGGCGCCTCCGCGGTTGACCAGCACGAGCGCCTGCTTCTCGTACACGCCGGCCTGCCCCACCGACTTGCCCTTCCAGCCGCAGGCGTCGATCAGCCAGCCGGCGGCCAGCTTCACACTGCCGTCGGGCATGCGGTAGTGCACGATGTTCGGCTCGCGGCCGATGATGTCCTGGCACTGCTCGGGCGTGACCGTCGGGTTCTTGAAGAAGCTGCCCGCATTGCCGATCACGCGCGGGTCCGGCAGCTTGGCGCTGCGCACGGCGCAGACCCAGTCGTACACCTGCCGGGCGGTGGGCTCGGTGATGCCGGACTCCGTCACCTTGCGCTGCAGGTCGAGGTAGCCGAGCACCGGCTTCCAGGGCTTGGGCAGCCGCACGCGCACGCGCAGGATGAGCGCGCGGCCGGCCAGCCCGAGGTCGCTGTCGCGGGAGGCCGAGTGCTTGAAGACCGAATCGCGGTAGCCGAAGGCGCACTGCGCGGCGTCCAGGGTGAACTCGCGGCCGGTCACCAGGTCGATGGCGTCCAGGCCCTCGAAGCGGTCCTGCAGCTCGATGCCGTAGGCGCCGATGTTCTGCACCGGGGAGGCCCCCACTGTCCCGGGGATCAGCGCCAGGTTCTCCAGCCCGCCCAGCCCCTGCTCGATGGTCCAGGTCACGGCCTCGTGCCAGTTCTCGCCCGCGCCGAATTCGACGATGGTGGCCTTGGGCCCGTCCTCCAGGATGCGCCGGCCGGGCACCTCCACCTTCAGCACCACCGGCTTCACGTCCCCGGTCAGCACGATGTTGCTGCCGCCGCCCAGGACGAACTTGGGTTCGTCGCCGAGATCCGGATGGGCCAGGACGGCGTGCACGTCCTCGACGCCGCGCACGCGCACCAACGTCCGCGCCTTGGCGACGATGCCGAAGGTGTTGTAAGGCTGCAGGGCGGCGTTCGACTCGACGATCATGGGAGAATTGTGCCGAAGCCGCAGACTCAGCGGTGCAGGAGGAGATCCAATATGCCGTCTTTCGATGCCGTGCTCGAGCCGAACATGGTGGAAGTGAAGAACGCCGTGGAAAACGCCGCCAAGGAAATCGGCACCCGGTTCGACTTCAAGGGCACTGCGGCGGCCATCGAGATCAAGGAAAAGGAGATCACGCTGACCGGCGACGCGGATTTCCAGCTCCAGCAGGTCTACGACATCCTGGTGGCCAAGTTGGCGAAGCGCAACGTCGATGTGCGCTTTCTGGACAAGGGCGACGTCCAGAAGATGGGCGGCGACAAGGTCAAGCAGGTGGTCAAGGTGCGCAACGGCATCGAGTCCGAGCACGCCAAGAAGATCCAGAAGCTCCTGAAAGACAGCAAGTTGAAGGTGCAGGCCGCCATCCAGGGCGACGCCGTGCGCGTCAACGGCGCCAAGCGCGACGACCTGCAGGCCGCCATCGCCCTTGTGCGGAAGGAAATGGCCGAGCTACCCTTGTCGTTCTCCAACTTCCGGGATTGAGCATGAAGCGGCTCCTGGCCTTCACCCTGGCACTGGCGGCGGGTGCCGCGGCGGCGCAGTCGGTCTCCCTGCAAGGCATGCTGGGCAGCAAGGCGCTGCTGATGGTCGATGGCGGCGCGCCCAAGTCCGTGGCGCCCGGTGAGACGTACAACGGCATCAAGGTGGTGTCCACGCAGGGCGACCAGGCGACGGTGGAAATCGACGGCCGCCGCCACACGCTGCGCGTGGGCGATGCGCCCGCCAGCGTGGGCGCGGGCGGGGGCGGCGCGCGCGGCAACAGGATCGTGCTCACCGCCGGTTCCGGGGGCCACTTCCTGACCCAGGGCGCCATCAACGGGCGCGCGGCCTACTTCATGGTGGACACCGGCGCGACTTCCATCGCCATGGGCGCCCCGGAAGCCGATCGCCTGGGCATCAACTACAAGCACGGGCCGGTCGGCCGCAGCAGCACCGCCAACGGCGTCGTGCCCTTCCACTACGTGAAGCTCGCCTCGGTGCGCATCGGGGACGTGGAGGTCTACGATGTCGACGCCGCGGTGCTGCAGCAATCCATGCCGCACATCCTCCTGGGCAACAGCTTCCTCACGCGCTTCCAGATGACGCGCCACAACGACCAGATGGTGCTGGAGCGCAGGTACTAGGTCGCTTGCCAGATTCCACCCTCCCCGGCGGCTCGCCGCGCCCGCCCGAAAGCGCCCTGGGCCCGTTGAAGGCCCCGGTGTTCCGCATGCTGTGGTTCACCTGGCTGGCCGCCAACACCACGATGTGGATGAACGACGTGGCATCGGCCTGGCTGATGACCTCGATCGGGCCGTCGCCCCTGTGGGTGGCGCTGGTGCAGACCGCGTCCACCTTGCCGGTGTTCCTGCTCGGGCTGCCCAGCGGCGCGCTCGCCGACACGCTGGACCGCAAGCGCTACTTCATGGCCACGCAGTTCTGGGTGGCGGGCATCGCCACCATCCTGTGCGCCGTGATCCTGCTGGATGCGCTCACGGCGCCGCTGCTGCTGGCCCTGACCTTCGCCAACGGCATCGGGCTGGCGATGCGCTGGCCGGTGTTCGCCGCCATCATTCCCGAGGTGGTGCCGCGCCACCAGCTGCCGCAGGCGCTCGCCCTCAACGGCATCGCGATGAACGCCTCGCGCATCGTGGGTCCCCTGCTGGCCGGCGCGCTGATCGCCAGCGTGGGCAGCGCCTACGTGTTCGTGCTGAACGCGGTGTTGTCGATCGCGGCCGGCATCACCATCATGCGCTGGCGCCGGGTGCACCAGGAAAGCCCGCTCGGGCGCGAGCCGCTGGCCAGCGCGATGCGGGTCGGGCTGCAGTACGTGGCGCAGTCCAGCCGGCTGAAGGCGGTGCTGCTGCGCATCGCCCTGTTCTTCCTGCACTCCACCGCCCTGCTCGCCCTGCTGCCGCTGCTGGCGCGCGCCATCCCCGGCGGCGACGCCGGCACCTTCACCCTGCTGCTCGCCTCGATGGGCGTGGGGGCCATCATCGCGGCGCTGCTGATGCCGCGCATCCGCAACTGGCTGCCGCTGCAAAAGCGCGTGCTGGTTGGAACCACCGTGCAGGCCGTGGCCGCGGCCGTGGTGGCGTTCTTCCCCACGCCGTGGCTGGCCGTGCCGGCGATGGTGTTCGCCGGCGCCGCGTGGATCACGGTGGCCAACTCGCTCACGGTGGCCGCGCAGATGGCGCTGCCCGACTGGGTGCGCGCCCGCGGCATGTCGATCTACCAGATGGCGCTGATGGGATCGACGGCGCTCGGCGCGGCCGTGTGGGGGCAGATCGCCACCTGGAGCAGCATCCCCACGGCCATCGGCATCTCGTCGGTGACCGGCGTGCTGACCATGTGGCTCGCGCAGCGCCTGGTGCGCGACCGCGGCACCGAGGAGGACCTGACGCCGTCCCGCGTGATCAAGGTGCCGCAGATGCAGGAGCCGCCCGGCGCGGGCCGCATCCAGGTGCGGGTGGAATACCGCATCGATCCGCAGCGCGCGCCTGAATTCCTCGCGCTCATGCAGGAAAGCCGCCGCAGCCGCCTGCGCCAGGGGGCGCTGGACTGGCAGCTGCTGCACGACCTGTACGAGCCGGGCCGCTACGTGGAGCAGATCACCGATGCGTCGTGGACGGAGCACCTGCGCCGCTTCGACCGCATCAGCGCCGCGGACGTGCAGCTGCGCGACAAGCGCCTGGCGTTCCACATCGGGGAGGAACCGCCGGTGGTGACGCGGTTCCTGATCGAGCAGGAATAAGGGCTGTCATCCCGGCTTGACCCGGGATCCACGAGGCTGTCATCCCGGGCCTGACCCGGGATCCACGCGACAGCGCCTGACCACGCACCGCATGATTGCGGGTCAAGCCCGCAATGACAAGCCATGCCGTCATTCCCGCGCAGGCGGGAATCCAGGGCGTCGAGGAAAACGCGGCCCGCGGGCCGCTCCTCAATGCCCTGGGTTCCCGCCTGCGCGGGGACCGCGATGTTCAGGCCTTCTTCGCCCCCAGCCGCGACTCCGTGCCCTTCACCAGCCGCTCGATGTTGGCCCGGTGCCGCCACGCCAGCAGCAGCGCCATCGCGAACAGCGCCATCGTGACCGGCCGCTCCGCGTACCACTTCAGGCGATCCCCGAACAGGTAGTACACCGGCGCGAACGCCGCCGCCACCAGCGAGGCGAGCGAGGAGTAGCGGAAGAAGAAGGCGATGATCAGCCAGGTGAGGCCCGTCGCCACGCCCAGCATCCAGTCGATGCCGAACACCACGCCAATGAAGGTGGCCACGCCCTTGCCGCCTTCGAAGCGGAAGAACACGGGATACAGGTGCCCCAGGAAGGCCGCCAGCCCCGCCAGGGCCATCGTGCCTTCCTCCAAGCCATAAGGCTTGCCGAAATGCTTGACCAGCATCACCGGCACGAAGCCCTTCATCGCATCCAGCAGGAGCGTGACGACGGCGGCCGGCTTGCTGCCCGAGCGCAGCACGTTGGTCGCTCCCGGGTTCTTGCTGCCGAAGGTGCGGGGATCCGAGAGCCCCATGGCCTTGCTGACGATCACCGCGAAGGCGAGCGAGCCCACCAGGTAGGCCGCCACGATGGCGGCGATGGAATAGACGGTATCCATGCGGTCCTCCTCCTGCCTTGTTTTCCGCGGGGGCTATTGTTGCCTACTCTTCCAGCGCGCACTGCACCGGCTTGGCGCCGAGCAGCTTCACGCACACCTGCGGGTCCAGGCCCACGAGGTAGCCGCGCCGCCCGCCGTTGATGCAGATGCGCGGCAGCGAGAGGATCGTTCCCTCGATGTACACGGGCATCGCCTTGCGGGTGCCGAAGGGCGAGGTGCCGCCCACCAGGTAGCCGCTGTGGCGGTTGGCCACTTCCGGCTTGCAGGGCTCCACCGACTTCGCGCCGATCTGGCGCGCCAGGTTCTTGGTGGACACCTTGCGGTTGCCGTGCATCAGCACCAGCAGCGGCCGCGCCTTCTCGTCCTCCATCACCAGCGTCTTCACCACGGTGAAGGGGTCGAAGCCGAGCACCTGCGCACTGTGCTGCGCGCCGCCGTGCTCCAGGTACTCGTAGGGGTGCTCGGTGAATTCGACGCCATTCGCCTTGAGGAAGGCGGTGGCGGGGGTTTCGCTGACGTGGTCTTTCTTCGCCATGGCTTCAGGCCGCCGGGTCCCGCATCTCCCAGCGCACTTGGTCGATCGCGGCCAGCAACTCCGGCGACAGCGTCGTGCCCCACGCATCCAGGTCCTCGTCGAGCTGCGCCACCGAAGTCACGCCGATGATGGTGCTGGCCACGCGCCAGTTGCCGTAGCACCAGGCGAGCGCCATGCGCGTGGGCGTGAGCCCGTGCTCTCGCGCCAGCGCGTTGTAGCGGCGCGCGGCGGCCAGCGCTTCGGGGCGGCCCCAGCGCTGCGCCCGCACGCTCTCGAACTTCGCGATCCGTGCATCGCGCGGCGCGCCCGGCCCGTCGGTGCCGCTGTCGTCGTACTTGCCCGTGAGCAGGCCGAAGCCGAGCGGCGAATACGCCAGCAGCGAGACACCCAGGCGATGCATGGTCTCGTCGAGCGCGTTGTCCACCCCGCGGTTCACCAGGCAGTAGGGGTTCTGCACTGTGTCGACCCGCGGCAGGTCGAACTGCTCGGCGACGCGCACGAACTCGTGCACACCCCAGGGCGTTTCATTGGAGAGACCGATGTAGCGCACCTTGCCCTGGCGCACGAGCTTCTGCATCGCCTCGAGCTGCTCGTAGATGGAGGTCTTCGTGCGCTCCTTCGCCGGGTCGTAGTAGATCTGCCCGAAGGCCGGCACGTTGCGCTCGGGCCAGTGGATCTGGTACAGGTCGATCACGTCGGTCTGCAGGCGGCGCAGCGAGCCTTCGCAGGAAGCGACGATGTCAGCCTGCGTCATGCCGGCGCCCTCGCGCACCCAGGGCATGCCGCGCGACGGGCCGGCAACCTTGGTGGCCAACACGATCTTCTGCCGCACGCCGGCACGCGCGGACATCCAGTTGCCAAGGATCGTCTCCGTGGCGCCGAAGGTCTCCTTGCGCGCCGGCACCGAGTACATCTCCGCGGTGTCGAGGAAGTTCACGCCGCGCCCGATGGCGCGGTCCAGGATGGCGTGGGCGTCCGCTTCGCCGACCTGTTCGCCGAAGGTCATGGTGCCCAGGCAGATGGGGGTGACGCGCAGGTCGCCCTGGCCGAGCTGGATGGTTTGCATGGAGTTACAGAGGTGACGTGGATGGGAACCGGCCGAGCATAGTACGGAGATGCCCGAAGGCCCGTCGATCGTCATTCTCAAGGAACAACTCTCCCCCTTCCTCGGCCGGACCATCCAGCAGGTCTCCGGCAACACGACGATCGAGAAGCAACGCCTGCTGCACCAGCGGGTCGAGGCCTTCCGCAGCTGGGGCAAGCACTTCCTGGTGGAGATGCCGGACTTCAGCCTGCGGGTGCACTTCATGCTGTTCGGCAGCTACCGCATCAACGAGCAGAAGAGCTGGGCGGTGCCGCGGCTTTCACTGGGCTTCGACAACGGGGAGCTGAACCTCTACGCCTGCTCCGTGCGCTTCATCGAGGAGCCGCTCGACCTCGTGTACGACTGGTGGGCCGACGTGATGTCGGAGCACTGGGACCCGGTGCTTGCACGCAAGCGGCTGCGCGCGCGTCCGGACCTGCTGGCGTGCGACGCGCTGCTGGACCAGGACATCTTCGCCGGCGTGGGCAACATCATCAAGAACGAGGTGCTGTTCCGCATCCGCGTGCATCCGCTCTCCAAGATGGGCGCGCTCCCCGCGCCCAAGCTGCGCGAACTGGTGGAGCAGGCGCGCCAGTACAGCTTCGACTTCTACGAGTGGAAGAAGCAGTTCGTCCTGAAGAAGCACTGGCTGGCGCACACGAAGCGCACCTGCCCTCGCTGCAACATCCCGCTGAAGAAGGCGCACCTGGGGCGCACGAACCGCCGTAGCTTCTTCTGCGACAACTGCCAGGTGCTACACACCTAGGCCTCCAGCCGGCCTACTGGATGTCGCCGCTGGCGGTGGCCGGGGGTTCGCTGATGATGGTTTCGGGGGCAGCGGACGGAGGCGGCGGCGCGGGCGGTGCGCCGAGTTCCGTGGCGCTATCGCGCTGCTCGCGCTGGGCGGCGCGCTGCGCCGCGCGCTCGGCGCGTTCCTCGCGCTCCTCGCGTTCCCGCTCGCGGGCCTCGCGCACTTCGCGAGCGGCCCGGGCTGCTTCGCGCGCTTCGCGGGCTTCACGCGCCTCGCGTTCGCGCGCTTCCTGCTCCTCGCGGCGCGCCTGGCGCTCCTCGGCACTCGGGCCCGCAGGTTCGCTCGCGGTGCTGGCCGCGGCTGCCGGCGCGGGGGTGTCGGTCTTCGCGGGCGCCGGCTCCGGCGGCGTGGAGCGGGCTTCCTGCACCGGCTTGGCCTTCGGCGGGGTCACGGCAGCGGGCGCCGCGGCCTGCGCCGGGGCGGCAGTGGGTGCAGGAGCCGCCACGGTCGCGGCCGGGGCGGGAGCCGCGGCCGGCGCCGGTGAGTTTGCGCCGGAGATGCGCGTGTCGTCGGCGGCCGAAGGCGCCGAGGCGGCGGCAACGGCCGGCTGCGCCGCGGGCCCGGCCTTCAGCGCTTGCAGCTTGGCCAGTCCGTCCATCGCGAAACGGGTCTTCTCATGGTCGGCGCCGCGGTGCTGCCGGTAGGCCTGCACGCTGGCGGCATAGAGGCCTTCTGCACGGCGCAGGAGCTCGTCGCGACGTGCTGCGCCCGGGGCGCCGGCCAATTGCGCGTAGTGCCGGGCGAGCTGGTATTGCGCATCGGCAAGCGGCACCGCGTCGCTCTTCAGGCCTTCGGCGGAACGGCAGGCCATCAGGAAAGCCACCTCCGCGTCGCGCGCGTTGCCGGCAGCGGCGGCTTCCTTCCCGCTGAGGATCAGGGCGGAAACCGTGCCCGAGGAAGCGGCCTGCAGGTCCTTGTCGAGCGGCAGCGTGCCGTCGTCGCGGCCGGCCTTGGCCACCATGGGAGCGAACGAGCAATCGATCTTCGGCGCGCCCGCCGTCAGTGCGGCGAGCTGGGTGCCATCGGGAGACGCCGCCGCGGACGGGTCGTCGTCCCGGCCCTGCCCCACCAGCACCACCGCGCCCACTGCACCCAGCAGCAGGCCCACCGCAAAGACTCCACCGCCACGCCAGTTGATCGCCATGCCCGCAGCGTAGCGGCCGCGCTGCGCACCGGCGGCGGGACGCGGGTGACGGCGCGCGCCAGACCGGTCCTACGTGCGGCGCAGGCGGGCGCGCTCTTCTTCCTGCAGCCGCAGCACCCGGCGCTGCACCTTGCCGGTGGTGGTCATGGGCAACGCCTCGATGAACTCGATCTCCTTGGGGTACTCGTACGGGGCCAGCTTGCCCTTCACGTGCATCTGCAGTTCGGCCACCAGGTCGGCGTCGAAGCGGGGCTGGCCGCGCGTGGTGATGGCGCGTGCTTCCAGCACGTGCGGCGCCAGCACGACGTAGGCCTTCACGAGGGCGCCGCGCTCGGCGTCCGGCTTGGGCACGACGGCGGCGTTGATGACCGCCGGATGCTTGACGAGGCAGTTCTCGATCTCGCTGGGGCCGATGCGGTAGCCGGCCGCCTTGAAGACGTCGTCGGCGCGCCCCTGGTACCAGAGGTAGCCGTCCTCGTCGCGCGTGGCGAGGTCGCCCGTGCGGCACCAGTCGCCGGTGAACTTGCGTTTCGTCGCATCCGGGTTCTTCCAGTAACCCAGGAAGAAGATCGGGTCGGGATCGCCATGCACGTCGTAGCGGTTCACCGCCACGTCGCCCGGCACGCCCGGCGGGCATTCGTTGCCGTCGTCGTCGATCACCGCCACGCGATGACCCGGATAGGGCCGGCCCATGCTGCCCGCGCGCGCCGGCCAGCCCACACCCCGCCCGGTGCGGCCGTTCATGGAGCAGTTGCCCACCACGTAGTTGATCTCGGTCTGGCCGAACATCTCGTTCACCACCACGCCCAGCTGGTCGCGGCAATACGCGAACACCGCGTCGCCCACCGCCTCGCCCGCGCTCATGATCGCCTGCAGCTTCAACTGGAACTGCGCGCGCGGCTTCGGATAGGCCTTCATCATCGCCTTGAGGGCGGTGGGGAAGAGGAAGGTGTGCGTGACACCGTGGTCCTGCATCAGGGTGAAGGCGAGCTCGGGGCTGAAGCGGCCGTTGAAGGCGACGATGGGGCGGCCGAAGTAGAGGCTGGGGAGCAAGGCGTCCATCAGGCCGCCGGTCCATGCCCAGTCCGCGGGGGACCAGAAGATCGCTTCGCTCTCCACCCTGTGAGGGCCGAACCCGAACCAGTTCTGGCTGCACACGAATCCCGGCAGGTTCCCGATCAGCGCCCGATGCGGGATCAGCGCGCCCTTGGGCGGCCCGGTCGTTCCGCTCGTGTAGATCAGCACGGCGCCATCGTCCGCATGCGTCGCCACGGGCGCGAAGTCCGTGGCGAGCGACGCCCGCTGCGCCTCCCACCCCGCATCCGATTGCGCCGCCGCGCCGCCGACCCCCACCACCGTGCGCAGCAGGGGGCACTCGCCGCGCACCTGCGACAGGTTCGCGATCGAGCTCTCGTCGCAGATCGCCACCACCGCCTCGCTGTCCTGCAGCCGGTACTCCAGCGCCTCGGGCCCGAACAGCATGGACAGCGGCATGGCCACCGCGCCCAGCTGGAACACCGCCATGTACGCGATGGCGGTCTCGAAGCGCTGCGGCATGACGATGGCCACGCGGTCCCCGCGATGCACGCCCAGGCCGGCCAGCAGGTTGCTCATGGCATTGGCCTCGCGCTGCAACTCGGCGAAAGTCATGGTGGACGGGCCGGCGGCCGCATGCGCGCGGATCGCCACGCGCTCGCCGGCATAGCTCGCCGCGGCCCAGCGCGCACAGCACGCCTGCGCGATGTTGAACTGCTCCGGCACCTGCCAGCCGAAGCCCCCGTGCAGCGCCGCCCAGTTGTCCCTGCCTTGACTGCCCGCCATCGTCCGCTCTCCTATGATCGCGCGAATGTACCAACCGAAGCGTGCGTCCCACAGCGAGTTTGTCCCGATCCGCAACCTGCGCTATCACGTTCGCACGTGGGGACAGCCTCGCCCCGGCCAGGCGCCCCTGGTGATGGTGCATGGCTGGATGGACGTGGCCGCTTCGTACCAGTTCGTGGTGGACGCCTTCGCGCGCGACCACTACGTGATCGCGCCCGACTGGCGCGGCTACGGGCTCACCGAGCTTCCGGGCACCGACAACTACTGGTTCCCGGACTACCTGGCCGATCTCGACTTCCTGCTCGATCACTACGCGGGCGACACGCAGGTCGACCTCGTGGGGCACAGCATGGGCGGCAACATCGCGATGCTGTATGCGGGCGCGCGGCCCCAGCGGCTGCGCTCGCTGGTCAACCTCGAAGGCTTCGGCATGCCGGCGACGAAGGCTGCGCAGGCCCCCGGCCGCTACGCCAAGTGGATCGACGAGCTCAAGAAGTTCCACCGCGGCGAACTGGACCTGAAGGATTACGACAGCGCTGAGGGCGTCGCCGGGCGGCTGATGAAGACCAACCGGCGGCTCACCCAGGACAAGGCCGACTGGCTGGCGCAGCACTGGGCCCAGCGCAGCGAGGATGGCCGCTGGCGCATCCTCGGCGACCCCGCGCACAAGATCGTGAACGCGAGCCTCTTCCGCGTCGACGAAGTGCTGGAGATCTACAAGGCCATCCGCTGCCCCCTGCTCGCGGTGGAGGCGAGCGACGACAGCCTGGGCCAATGGTGGCAGGGCCGCTACACGCTGGCCGAGTACCACGAACGTTTGAAGGCGGTGTCCGACCTACGCATCGCGCGCGTGGACGATGCGGGCCACATGCTGCATCACGACCAGCCCGCCGAGCTTGCAAGACTGATCGAGGACTTTCTTCCGCCCCAGTGAAAACCCTTGCAGCGAAGAAGCCGCAACTGCCCCGCCGAACGTGAAATTTTGTGGCTGCGGCGGAGCGTGAAACGGTTTGTTCGTAACAGAACTTGCCGTAGGAGTCGTCCTACCCCATAGTCGGCATTCTTCGATAGGGGTGACTCATGTGGAAGTCGGTTGTGACCGCTGTCATGGCGGCTGCAGTGATCAGCCCGGCGCACGCGCAGGCGGATGAGTTCGAGCAGGGGCTCGGCACGATGTGGGAAGTGCTGTGGCACCAGAGCGGCACGCCCACGCGGCTGGTCCGCTGGGAACAGGAGATGCGCGTGCGCATCTTCGGCGTCAACCTCGCCGCCCACAAGCAGCACACGTTGAAGGCCATGGCCGACGTCGCCGCCGAAGCCGGCCTGCGCATCGTCGACGTGAGCGACCGCCCCGACGCGGCGCAGGTCGCCAACGTCAGCATCGAGATCACGCCCGACAGCATGCTGGAAGAGAACCAGCCCTGCGTCACCTTCCTGAATTTCCAGACCGAGACGCGCATCGACTCCGCGGCCATGCAGATGCGCAGCCGCGATGCCTTCCGCTGCGCCTACCACGAAGCGATGCACGTGATGGGCGTGCGCGGCCACCCGGGCGGCAAGACGGTCCTGAGCTACTTCCCGACCAAGGTCGACGGACTGATGCCGCTGGACCGCGCCATGCTGCGCGCCTGGTACTCGCCGCGCATGCGCGGCGGCATGACGCCCTTCGAGGTCCTGCCCATCCTCGCCGACGAACTGGTGGCGCTGATGCCCGACCCCGCCAAGGCCGCCCAGCAGCGCGATCGCTATTTCTCCCGCGTCATCGAGCAGATGCAGACCTTCGCGGACGGCAACGGCGACATCCCGATGATCGTCAAGCGTTCGGGCAAGGCCACCAACGAAGGCGTGCGCTTCGGCCGCATGGAAATGAGCTACTTCCTCGGCATCGCCTACCTCGAAGGCGTGACCGTGCCGCAGGATCCGACGCAGGCCGTGCGCTGGCTGCAGCGCGCCGCCAACCTGGGCAGCCGCACCGCGCAGGCCCGCCTGGGCGCCGCCACGGCGCGTTAAGGCCGGGCTGCGGCCCCACGGCCGAGCGTTTTCCGGCAAACTGGCCGGCTGCCCGATGCGCAGCCGGCCATGCCCTTATCCAGTCCCAACACTCCCGCGGCCTTTCGCCGCATCCTCACCCGCAACCTGACGCTGCCCCTGGCCCTCGGGGTCGCCAGCGCGCTGGTCTTCCTGTCCCTGCTCGCGTATCTCGCCTCCGAGATCGGCCACGTCCAGCGCAGCGACGAGCTGCTCAGCCAGGCCTCGTCCGCGCAGCGGCTCGACCTGGACATGGAGTCCGGGCTGCGCGGCTTCCTGCTCAATGGCGATGAGCGCTTCCTGAAGCCCTACGAGGAAGCCTCGGCGCGGCTGCCGCCTGCCATGCAGCGCCTGAAGGCGGAGGTGAGCGACGATCCGCCGCAGTTGCAGCGACTGGAACGCATCGAGGCGCTGCAGGCCCGTTGGCTCGAATACGCACGCGACCGCATGGCGCAGAAGCGGCTGAGCCCCCAGTCCGAGATGAACGCCGCGACCGGTCGCGAACTGAAGGACGGCGTGCGCGCGGAGTTCGACGAATTCTTCCGCGTGGAGCGTGCGGCGCGCGCCGAACGCATAGCCAAGGCCGGCCGCAACACGGCGATCACCGCGGCGGCGTTCGTCGTCTTCATGCTGGGCACCGGCATCCTGATCGCCTGGCGCGGCCGGCGCGACCTGGTGGGCCTGTCGGGCACCTACGAGGGGGCGATCGAGGAGCAGCAGCGCCAGGCCCAAGCCCTGCAGGCGCACGCCTGGCTGCGCGAAGGCCAGTCCCGCGTGGCGCAGCGCCTCGCGAGCGAGCAGGAATTGACCGGCGTCGGCCATGCCGCGTTCGAGGCCCTGTCGCAATACGTGGGCATCGCCGTGGGCGCGCTGTACGTGCCGCAGACGGGCGGCGGATTCACCCGGGCGGCCACCTGGGGCTGGTCGCCGGAGGCGGAAGGCCGCGGCCAGGACCTGCCGGCCGACCGCACGCTGGTGGCGGAAAGCGCGGCGCAGCGCCGCCAGATCCCGCTGGCCGAAGTGCCGCCCGGCTACCTGAAGGTGAGTTCGGCGCTCGGTTCGGCGGATGTCCGCTCGGTCCTCATCGCGCCGGTGGAATACGAAGGGCGGCTGGCCGCCGTGCTCGAGATCGGCTGGCTGCGTCCGCTGGAGCCGCGCGATGGCGAGCTGGTGGCGGCCGTGGGCAACGTGCTCGGCTCCTCCATCGAGTCGGCACGCTATCGCCAGCGCCTGCAGGATGCGCTGGACGAGACGCAGCAGCTCAACGAGGAACTGCAGGTGCAGCAGGAGGAACTGCGCACCGCGAACGAGGAGCTGGAGGAGCAGTCGCGGGCCCTGAAGGAATCGCAGGCGCACCTGGAAAGCCAGCAGGCGGAGCTGGAGCAGACCAACGTGCAGCTTTCCGACCAGACGGAGAAGCTGGAAGTCCAGCGCGACCAGCTGCGAGAGGCGCAGGTGGCGCTGGAGGAGCGGGCCGGCGAGCTGCAGCGCGCGAGCCGCTACAAGTCCGAGTTCCTCGCCAACATGTCGCACGAGCTGCGCACGCCGCTGAACAGCTCGCTGATCCTCGCCAAGCTGCTCGCCGACAACCCGGAAGGCAACCTCACCGGGGAGCAGGTGAAGTTCGCCGAGTCGATCCACAACGCGGGCAACGACCTGCTGAACCTGATCAACGACATCCTCGACATCGCGAAGGTCGAGGCGGGCAAGCTGGAGGTGCGGCCCGAAGTGACGCCGCTGCCCTCGCTCACGCAGGGCCTGCGCTCCATGTTCGAGCCGCTCGCCGTGCGCAAGGGCCTGCTGCTGCAGGTGGAAGTGGCGCCGGAAGCGCCCGCGTCGCTGTTCACCGACCGCCACCGGCTCGAGCAGATCCTGCGCAACCTGCTGGCCAACGCGGTGAAGTTCACCGAGCAGGGCAGCGTCGCGCTGCACGTCGCGCCGGAAGGCGAGGGGCGCATCCGCTTCGACGTGCGCGACAGCGGCATCGGCATCGATGCCTCGCAGCAGGAGCTGATCTTCGAGGCCTTCCGCCAGGCGGACGGCACCAGCAGCCGCAAGTACGGCGGCACCGGCCTGGGCCTCTCCATCTCGCGCGACCTCGCGCGCCTGCTGGGAGGCGACATCTCGGTGCAGAGCGCGCCCGGGCAGGGCAGCACCTTCAGCGTGGTGCTGCCGCTCGAGTACCGCGCCGCGCTGGCGCAGGAGCCGCTGGCGATGACACCCGCCACGCCGGCCACCGCACCTGCCGCCCGCCCGGCTCCGGCGGCCACCCCGGCGCCCAGCAGCGCGCCGCCGGCCCCCGCGTTTCCGGACGACCGCGACCAGCCCGCGGATGGTCGCCGCACCGTGCTGGTGGTGGAAGACGACACGCGCTTTGCCGCCATCCTGTTCGACCTGGCCCACGAGCTGGGCTACCGCTGCCTGGTGGCGCACGACGCGCCCGAGGGCTGCCGCCTGGCGTTCGAGCAGCTGCCCGACGCGGTGCTGCTGGACATCCTGCTGCCGGGGGATTCCGGCCTCACGGTGCTGCAGAAGCTCAAGGAGGATGCGCGCACCCGCCACATCCCGGTGCACGCCCTCTCGGCCGAAGACCGCGCGGAGCCGGCGCTGCACCTCGGCGCCATCGGCTATGCGCGCAAGCCCACCACGCGGGAGGAACTGCAGCAGGTGTTCTCGCGCCTGGAGGCCAAGCTGAGCCAGAAGGTCAAGCGCGTGCTGCTGGTGGAGGACGACGTGCGGCAGCAGGAGAGCGTGAAGGCGCTGATCGGCGACGGCGACGTCGAGATCGTGGCGGTCGCCGAAGGCGGGGCCGCCCTGAAGGCGCTGGCGGACTCGGTGTTCGACGTCATGATCATCGACCTGAAGCTTCCGGACATGCAGGGCCAGGAACTGCTGCAGCGCATGGCTGCGGGCGAAAGCCGCTCCTTCCCGCCGGTGATCGTGTACACCGGCCGCAACCTCACGCGCGACGAGGAAGCCGAGCTGATGCGCTACTCGCGCTCCATCATCATCAAGGGCGCGCGTTCGCCGGAACGCCTGCTCGACGAGGTGACGCTGTTCCTGCACAAGGTGGAGACGAAGCTGTCGAGCGAGCGGCAGAAGATGCTGCGCACGGCGCGCAGCCGCGACAAGGCCTTCGAGGGCCGGCGTATCCTCGTGGTGGACGACGACATGCGCAACATCTTCGCGCTCACCAGCGCCCTGGAGCACAAGGGCGCCCAGGTGGAGGTGGCGCGCAACGGCGTGGAGGCGCTGCAGAAGCTGGAACAGGATCCCGACGGCGTGGACCTGGTGCTGATGGACATCATGATGCCGGAGATGGACGGCCACACCGCCATGCGCGAGATCCGCAAGAACCCGCGCTGGCAGAAGCTGCCCATCATCGCCGTGACGGCCAAGGCGATGAAGGAGGACCAGGAGAAGAGCCTGGCCGCCGGCGCCAACGACTACCTGGCCAAGCCGATCGAGCTGGAGCGGCTGTTCTCGCTGATGCGCGTGTGGATGCCCAAGCTGGAGCGGATCTAGTGGGCGCGTGGGAGGCTTCTTGACCCAATCGCTGGGCGACATCGAGATCCGCCTGCTCGTGGAGGCCATCTTCCTGCGCTACGGGCAGGACTTCCGCGACTACGCGCAGGCCTCGCTCAAGCGCCGCGTGCTGCAGGCGCAGCAGCGCATGGGCGCGGCTTCCATCTCGGCGCTGCAGGAGCGCGTGCTGCACGACCCCGACGGATTCGCCGAACTGCTGCAGTACCTCACGGTGCCGGTGAGCGAGATGTTCCGCGACCCGCCCTACTTCCTCGCGCTGCGCCGCCACGTGGTGCCGGTGCTGCGGACTTATCCTTCCATCAAGGTGTGGGTGGCCGGATGCAGCACGGGCGAGGAGCCCTACTCGCTGGCGATCCTGCTGAAGGAGGAAGGGCTGCTCGCGCGCACCATCCTCTATGCCACCGACATCAACCATGCCTCGCTGGAGAAGGCGCGGCGCGGCATCTTCGCGCTCGACCACATGCAGGCGTTCACGCGCAACTACCAGCGCGCCGGCGGCACGCGCAGCTTCAGCGACTACTACACGGCGGCCTACGGCGGCGCGCTGTTCGACCGCGCCCTGCGCGAGAGCATCACTTTCGCCGACCACAGCCTGGCGACCGACGCGGTGTTCAGCGAGACGCAGCTCGTGTCCTGCCGCAACGTGCTGATCTACTTCAACCGCAAGCTGCAGGACCGCGCCCTGGGCCTGTTCCACGATTCGCTTTCGCACCGCGGCTTCCTCGGGCTGGGCACCAAGGAGACGCTGGATTTCTCCGCTTATGCGGACAGTTTCGAGCCGGTGAGCCGGCCGGAGCGGATCTACCGCAAGCGCCCGGAGGCCGCATGAGGCAGGACGTGCCGGAACACTTTTCCTTCCGCGCCGACGCGGTGGTGGTCGGCGCGTCGGCCGGCGGCATCGACGCCCTGTTGACGCTGATGGAGCCGCTGCGGCCGCCGCTCGCCGTGCCGCTCATCGTGGTGCTGCACCTGCCCGACAACCACGAGAGCCGGCTGGTGCAGGTGTTCGGCCATCGCCTGCGGGTGCCCGTCGCCGAGGCGGAGCCGCATGCGCCCGTGCGCGACGGCTGCGTCTACTTCGCCCCGCCGGGCTACCACCTGCTGGTGGAGGCGGACCGCAGCTTCTCCCTGAGCTGCGACCCGCCGGTGCTGTTCTCCCGGCCTTCCATCGACGTGCTGTTCGAGTCGTGCGCCGAGGCCTGGGGCGAACGCCTGGTGGGCATGCTGCTGACGGGCGCCAACGAGGACGGCGCGCGCGGGCTGGCCAGCATCAAGGCGGCGGGCGGGCTCACCGCGGTGCAGGACCCCGCCGAGGCGGCCTATCCCGCGATGCCCGAGGCCGCCGTGCGCCTGGCCCATCCGGAATTCGTCCTGCCGCTGGCAGGCCTGCGCAGCCTGCTGCACACTGTGGTTCAACGATGACCCAAGACACCACCGACGTCAACGTCCTGCTGGTCGACGACCTGCAGGAGAACCTCGTCGCGCTGGAAGCGCTGATCCGCCAGCCGGGCCGCCGCATCTTCACCGCGCGCTCCGGCGAGGAGGCGCTCTCGCTGATGCTGGAGCATCCCTTCGCGCTGGCGATCCTGGACGTGCAGATGCCGGCCATGAGCGGCTTCGAGCTGGCCGAGCTGATGCGCGGCACGGAACGCACCCGCGGCATTCCCATCGTGTTCGTGAGCGCCGGGGGGCGCGAGCTGAACTACGCCTTCCAGGGCTACGAGTCGGGCGCCGTCGACTTCCTCTACAAGCCGCTGGACCCCCACGCGGTGCGCAGCAAGGTCAAGGTGTTCGTGGATCTCTTCCGCCAGCGGCAGGAGCTGCAGGAGGCCAAGGCGCAGCTGCAGCGCGCGGTGAGCATGCGCGACGACTTCATGTCGATGATCGCGCACGAGCTGCGCAACCCGCTCAACTCGGTCTACCTGCAGGCGCAGCTGCGGCGCAAGATGCTCGCGGCGCCCAAGCCGCCGGACTCCGCCGCGATGCTGAAGATGGTGGAGCGCGACGAGCGCCAGATCCGCAGCATGGTGCGCCTGCTCGACGACATGCTGGACGTCTCGCGCGCGCGCACCGGCAAGCTCGCCATCGTTCCGGGACCGTTCGACCTCTCCGCCTCCGCGGCCGCCGTGGTTGAGGCGATCCAGGAACAGGCCAGCGGCAGCGGCGTGCAGATCACGCTGGCCGCGCCCCCCTCGCTCGTCATCGAAGGCGACGAGTTCCGCATCGAACAGGTGATCACCAACCTGCTGACCAACGCGCTGCGCTACGGCGAAGGCAAGCCGGTGGCGGTGACCGTGGGCCAGCGCGAGGAGGAGCGCGAAGTGTTCGTGTCGGTGCGCGACCAGGGCATGGGCGTCGCGCCCGCCGACCAGGAACGCATCTTCGAGCAGTTCGAGCGCACCGAAGGCGTCTCGCAGGTACCCGGCCTCGGCCTGGGGCTGTACATCGCGCGCCAGATCGCCCAGGCGCACCACGGACGGCTGGAAGTGCGCAGCGCCCGCGGCGAAGGATCGGAGTTCATCCTGTCCCTGCCCCTGCCATCGGTGGCGCCGTGAGAAAATGTCCAGTTCTCTGAAGGAACAAGACCATGGACGCAGAACGCATCAACCTGATCGGTACCACCCTGGCCGATCTGCAGGCCCGGACCGCAGACCTCCGGAGGTATCTTTGACTTCGATGCCAAGTCGGAGCGCCTGAGGACCGTCAACGCCTCGCTGGAAGATCCCTCGGTCTGGAACGAACCCAAGAAGGCCCAGGAACTGGGCCGGGAACAGAAGCAGCTCGAAGGCGTGGTGGTCGCCATCCAGGGCCTCGAGCGGGAGCTGTCGGACAACCTCGAGCTCTACGAGATGAGCAAGGAGGAAGGCGATGAAGCCGGCCTCGCCACGATCGAGGCCGAGACCGCCAAGCTGGAGGCCATCGTCAAGGACCTCGAGTTCCGCCGCATGTTCAACCAGCCGGCCGACCCGAGCAACTGCTTCCTCGACCTGCAGGCCGGCGCCGGCGGCACCGAGGCGTGCGACTGGGCCAGCATGCTGCTGCGCCAGTACCTGAAGTACGCCGAGCGCAAGGGCTTCAAGGCCACGGTGGAGGACGAGACCCCCGGCGACACGGCGGGCATCAAGAGCGCCACCATCAAGATCGAGGGCGACTACGCGTTCGGCCTGCTGCGCACCGAGACGGGCGTGCACCGGCTGGTGCGCAAGTCGCCGTTCGACTCCTCGGGCGGGCGCCACACCAGCTTCGCCAGCGTGTTCGTCTATCCCGAGATCGACGACTCGATCGAGATCGACATCAACCCGGCGGACGTGCGCACCGACACCTACCGCGCCTCGGGCGCGGGCGGCCAGCACATCAACAAGACGGATTCGGCGGTCCGCCTGACGCACATCCCCACGGGCATCGTGGTGCAGTGCCAGGACAGCCGCAGCCAGCACAGCAACCGCGACGTCGCCTGGCGCCGGCTGCGCTCACGCCTGTACGACTTCGAGATGCGCAAGCGCATGGAAGCGCAGCAGAAGCTGGAGGACAGCAAGACCGACGTGGGCTGGGGCCACCAGATCCGCAGCTACGTGCTGGACCAGAGCCGCATCAAGGACCTGCGCACCAGCGTGGAGATCTCGAACACGCAGAAGGTGCTGGACGGCGACCTCGATACGTTCATCGAGGCTTCGCTGAAGCAAGGCGTATGACGCCAGACATCCGGAGAAACATGCATGCGTGAAGGACAATCGAAGGTGATCCACCGTGCGGACTACCAGCCGCCGGCCTTCTGGATCGACACGGTCGAACTGGTGTTCGACCTCGACCCGGCCAAGACCCGCGTGCTGAACCGCATGCGCCTGCGCCGCAATCCCGACGTGGTGCCGCAGGCGCTGCGCCTGGACGGCGAGGAACTGAACCTCGCGCGCGTGCTGGTGGGCGGCCAGGGCACCTCCTTCAAGATGGAGGAGGGCCAGCTGGTGCTGGAGAACCTGCCGGACGGCAACGAGCCCTTCGAGCTGGAGATCTTCACCACCTGCGCGCCGGCGAAGAACACCAAGCTGATGGGCCTGTACGTCAGCAACGATTCCTTCTTCACCCAGTGCGAGGCGGAAGGCTTCCGCCGCATCACCTACTTCCTGGACCGTCCCGACGTGATGGCCAGCTACACGGTGACGCTGCGCGCCGACCGGCAGCGCTACCCCGTGCTGCTGTCCAACGGCAACCTGGTGGACCAGGGCGAGCTGGAGGACGGCCGCCACTTCGCGAAGTGGGTCGATCCCTTCCGCAAGCCCAGCTACCTGTTCGCGCTGGTGGCCGGCCAGCTCGTGTGCCGCGAGCAGCGCATCGCCTCGCGCAACGGCAAGGACCACCTGCTGCAGGTGTACGTGCGCCCCGGCGACCTGGACAAGACCGAGCACGCGATGAACTCGCTGATGGCGTCGGTGGCCTGGGACGAGGCGCGCTTCGGCCTGCCGCTGGACCTGGAGCGCTTCATGATCGTCGCCACCAGCGACTTCAACATGGGCGCGATGGAGAACAAGGGCCTGAACGT
>SEAY01000038.1 GCA_004144865.1 Comamonadaceae bacterium | reverse complement strand
CCATGCAGCGCGCCGGCAGCCTTGATGGCGCGCAGGATGGAAATGATGTCGCGCGTACTGGTCTTCATCCGCGCGAGCGACTGCACGAGATCGGCCACCGTGCCCGCGCCGGCGAGGTATCCCACGCCGGCGGGCTCGTCGACGTCGAGCTGCGTATTGCTGACCAAGGCGGTCGCCACGCCGGGACCGGTCCGGCCGAGATAGGCCGGCTGCGACACCGTGGTGTGGGTCGCGATGGAGATCTTCAGGTCGCCATGGGACACCGCAATGCGGGAGATGCGCACGTCGCCACCCGTCACGACCGTCCCAGTCCGCTCGTTGATCACCACGCGGGCGCGCCGATCGGGCTCCACCAGGACGTTCTCGATCCGCGCCAGGAATCCGACGGTGTCCTGCTGCAGGGATGCAGGCACCTCGATCTCGATCCCTGCAGCATCGCGCGCTCGCGCGAGCCCCGCTCCGACCTGGGTGTTGATGGCCGCCACCACGCGACTTGCCGTGGTGTAGTCCGCCTCGTTGAGCACGAAGGTCACCAGGCTCGGCGCTTGCGCCTGAAGTCCCGCCACGCCGAGTTCCACCGTGGCCCCGTTCGGGATCGATCCGGCGGTGGGATGGTTCTTCTGCACGACGTTTCCGTTGGCGTCGTAGCGGTGGCCTCCGACCGACAGCGCCCCTTGGGCCAGCGCATGGATGCGACCGTTCGGCGCGCGCAGCGCGGTCAGCAGCAGGCTTCCGCCCAGCAGGCTGCGGGCGTCCCCGCTGGATGTGACCGTCACGTCCAGCGCATCGCCCGGCCTTGCGAAGGCGGGCAGTGAAGCAGTCACGAGGACGACTGCCACGTTCCGGCTGTTCACCTGCTCCGGACCCAGCGTCAGGTTGAACTGCGTCAGGACATTGGCCAAGGCTTGCCGCGCCGCACGGTTGCCTGGGGAGTCGCCCGTTCCGGCCAGGCCGGTGACGATGCCGGTTCCAACCAGCACGTTCTCGCGCCAGCCCTGTACCTTGCCGAGGTCCTTGACACGCATGGCAGCCTCCCGCGCCGCCACCTCCGGCACCAGGACTGCGATGAGCATCAGCGATGCGACCAGGGCCTTCATGGTCAGAATCCCAGGGCGTCCAACAGGCGGCGCCACCATGCCCGCCGGTTGCGTTCGGTCAGGTCACCCTCGCCGACGTAGGTGATGCGAGCCTGGGCGATGCGCGGCGACTGGACGACGTTGCCGTCCGTGATGTCCGCTGCCCGGACGACGCCCTCGAGCGTCACCGTCTGCGCCTCTTCGTTGACCGTCACCGACTGCGTCCCGGCGACACGCAAGTGACCCCCCGGCAGGACTTCCTGGATCGTGACCGTGAGGGTGGTGAGGAGCCGGCTTGCGCGCTGGGTACGTCCGCCGCCGTCGAACTCGCCGCCCACGGCCAAGGCTGTTTCGGCCACGGTCCTGCTGCCGTGTGCCAACTCAGCCTGCATGCGGTTGTTTCGACGCGTGCCCGTGTCGGCTGTGCTCGATGCGCTGGAGTTCTCGAGCACCTGCACGGTCAGCACGTCGCCCGGACGATAGGCCTTGTTGTCGGCGGTGAAGCCGCGCCAGGTGTTCTCATCGAACAGACTCTGTGCAGGTGCTGCTCCCGCCACGAGCGCGGTGAGGACGGCGGCGGCTGCGCGCTTCATGGCGCCAGCTCCAGAAGGCCGCGCTCGACGACGCGAGCGAAAACGAGTCCGGTGGCACCTTGCTGCCGCACGCGAATCCGTTCTCCCTCGCGGCCGTCCTGCAGCACCTGGACGCGGCTTTCCAGAAGGACGCCGCCCAGCGTGGTGCGCAATGCCGCCCATTCCCCGCGCTCCACCGCCAAGGCGCTCGGGTGGACAGCGCCGCGCGCGGGACCGGCTCCAAGAACGCCCTCGGCCGCCCTCGCCCGGCGCGACAGCCCTTCCCCCGCGAAGGGCACCTCCAAGCTGACCGGCACGCTGCGCACGAACGACTCTGCCGACCAGAGATCCACCCAGACGATGCTTCGTGCACGCGACGGGTGGCCCGAAGGCGGGCGGGGCTGCAATCGAACCTCGCTACCCTCCACGTCGACGTCGCGCGGCACGGCCGCCACGTGGACTTCTGCTGGCGAACTCGCCGCGGACAACCAGCGACGCAGGGCGCCGGCAGCCGCCTCTGCGATCGCTTCGCCCTTGACACGGTGCCGCAGGCGCTGCACCCGCACCTGATCGGCCCCACCCCAGGTGACCCGCACGGACTGCCCGGTACGTTGGCGCAACCGACGGTCCACATCAGCGGGGCCGAGCAACGCGGCCTCCCCCAGCCTGGGCGTCTGAGCAATGGGCAAGTCCACCAGCGTTCGCATCAACGCAAGGTCCGACGATTGCAGGCGCGCCACCTGGCCCAGGGTGACCACGCCGCCGCGCACCGTTGCGTCCGCCAACAGTTCGATGCTCGCCTCGACGTCCGCGAACGCGGCACCGCTCGAGATCATGGCGAGGAACAAAGCCGCCTTGCGCATGGCTACTTCCTCAGGGCGTTGATCATGCCCAGCATCTCATCGGATGCCTGCACCACCTTCACGCCAGCCTCGTACGCACGCTGGGCGACCATGAGGTCCACCATCTCCTCGAGCAGCTTCACGTTGGAGCCCTCGAGGAAGCCCTGTGCGAGCGTCCCGATCCCGTCTTCCCCGGCCCTCCCCCCGATGGGATCTCCGGAAGCATCGCTTGCGCGGTACATGTTCGCGCCCTGCGAGACCAGGCCCTGCGGATTGCTGAAGCGGACCACGTCCAGTTGCCCGATGTCGACTTCGGCGGCCTGCCCCGGCAGGCGCGCGCGCACACGTCCTGAGGCGCTGACCAGCAATGCTTCGGCGTCTTCCGGAATGGCGATCCCGGGTTTGAGGGCACTGCCCCCCTGGTGGGCCAGCAGCCCGTCGGCATTGACCTTGAGCGTCCCACCGCGCGCATACGCGCGAGAGCCATCCGGCATCGCGAGCTCGAAGAAGCCATCCCCGACGATCGCGATGTCCAGAGGAGCGTCGGTCTTCTTGATCTCGCCGCCCTCGAACACCCGTGCAGCCGCCGCGATGCGCACGCCCACTCCCGCGGCCTGCAGCGGCGCAGGAGAGTCCATCCCCGCGTGCGTCGTGCTACCGCGGCTCACGACCAGGTCCGCAAAGCTGATGCGACCCTTCTTGAATCCGGGCGTGGTCACGTTCGCCAGGTTGTTCGCAATGGCATCCACGTGCGCCTGCTGCGCCTGCATGGCAGTGGCTCCTATGTACAAGGCGTCAGACATCGATCGGCTCCTTCATCCGTTCTCGCCCAGCTTGCGGATGCTGGTGCCCAGCAACTCGTCGTAGCCGATGGCGACTTTCTGCATGGTCTCGAGGTGGCGGACGGCCTGCATCAGCTCCACCATCTCCCGCATCGGGACCACGTTGGAGTTCTCGAGGAAGCCCTGCTGGATCTGGACGGAGGCTTCCGCTGCGGCTACGACGGCGGTGCCGCCATGCGCCATCAAGCCGTTGCCCAGGCGCTGCATGGCGTTCGTGCTTTCGAACTGCACGACCTTGACCTGGCCGATCGCGGTCGGCGACATGCTCGCGATACCGCTTTCCGCGCGGCTGCCTTCGTACACCCGTCCCGCGGCGTCGATGCGGGGTGATCCGTGCAGGAGCTGGATGACACCCGATGTGCCCATCACGGGGTCGCCTTGTTGCGTCACCAGGCGGCCGTCGCGGTCGAGACGGAAATTGCCTTGCCGGGTGTAAGCCAGGCCCTGGGCAGTAGACACCTCGAACCAGCCGTCACCGACGATCGCCAGGTCCAGTGCCTCGCCGGTCGCCTTCAGGGTCCCCGGACGCTGGTCGGTCTGTCCCTGGCCGCCGGGAATCGCGGCACGCTCCGCCCTCCCAGCGCCGGCGGCTTCGATGCGGGCACCGAAAGGAGCCGCATGATGGACTTCGCGCTTGTACCCCGGCGTCTGGCTGTTGGCCAGGTTCATGGCCGCGCGATCGGCCCGCGCCATGTCCGCGTGGATGCTCGATAGGACGATGGAAAGTAGATCGCTCATGGGACCTCAGGCGCTCACCGTCCCGTAGGACTTCAGTTCGATGGCCTGCGGGATCTCGGCCATGGACAGGACCCGCAAGTGCGGCAGGGTCCTTTCAGAAAGGAGCCGCAGGTGCCGCCGCAGTTCGGGCGAGCACAGGAGCACCGGCAGCAGGTTGTTCTTCATCATCCGGTCGGCCTGCTGCATCAGTTGCAGCAGGAATCTCTCCACCGCCTTGGGCTCGAGAACGAAGCCCGTGGCAGCGCCTCCTTCCCTTCGCGCCGATTGCACGTTCTGCAACAGCCGGCTTTCGGTGGCGGGGTCCAGCGTCAGAACGTGGAGCGCGGACGACGTACCGGCCAGGCCTTGACAGATCACGTGGCCAAGGCGTTGACGGACGGATTCGGTGAGTTGCGCGGGATCCTTGGTCGCGCGCCCCGCATCGGCCAAGGTCTCCAGGATGGCCTCGATGTTCCGGATCGACACCTTCTCCCTGAGGAGGTTCTGGAGCACCTTCTGCACGTCACCTGCACTCATGACCACGGGAACGAGCTCTTCGACCAGCGATGGATGGGACTGGCGTACGCGCGCCAGCAGCCTGTCGGTCTCCGAGCGCGTGAGCAGGCTGGCGGATTCGCGGCGGATCACTTCGGTCAGGTGCGTCATGAGCACCGTCGCGCTGTCGACCAGGGTGTACCTCGCGGCGATGGCCTGCTCCCGTTGTTCGGGCAGGATCCAGAGCGCGGGAAGCCCATAGGTTGGATCGCGGGTGGGTTCGCCAGGAATCGTCGTGACGTCGCCGGTTGCATGGATGGCGAGCAGGTGTCCGTCGCGCGCCTCTCCCCGGGCGCAAGTGGCGCCATCCACATGAACTTCGTAGGCGTCCGGCGCCAGCCGGGGGGCCACGCGAAACCGCACGGCGGGGAACACCAATCCAAAGTCCTGTGCATGCTGGCGGCGCAGCGCGGCGATGCGTTCCTGGAACAATCCTCCGGCCTCATCCACGGAGCGCGCCCAGCGACTGCCCACCAGCACTTCCAAGGGCTCCATGGGGAGCAATGCATAGGGGTCATCCGGCGCGGCCGCGGCGGGGACCGGGGTCGTCTTGCCGTCACGTGCACGGCGGATGCCACGCGCGATCCAGGCAGCCGACGCCGCTGCGATCAGGAGGATCGCCGTGGGAAGAGCAGGAATGCCCGGAAGGAGCAGCAAGCCGGCGAGGGAGCCTGTAACGAGCCACAAGGTCTTGGGGAACGATGTGACTTGCCGCAGCGCCTGCTCGCTGAGGTTGCCATCCGAGGCGGACCGGGTGACGATGATGCCCGTGGCCACGGCGATCACGAGGGCTGGAACCTGCGTCACGATGCCGTCCCCGATGGTGAGCAGGGTGTACGTCTGCAGCGCCTGCCCCCAGGGCATCCGGTGCTGCAGGACACCGATCACCAAGCCGCCGATTATGTTGATGAGCAGGATGAGAATGCCCGCGATCGCATCTCCCTTCACGAACTTGGACGCGCCGTCCATGGCGCCGTAGAAACCGGCTTCCCTCTCGAGAGTGCGCCGCCGGCGCTGCGCCTCGGCCTGGTCGATGAACCCCATGTTCAGGTCGGCATCGATGCTCATTTGCTGGCCGGGCATGCTGTCCAGGGTGAAGCGCGCGGCGACTTCCGAGACGCGTTGCGCGCCGTTGGTGACCACGACGTACTGCACGACGACCAGGATCAGGAAAACGATGAGGCCCACGACGAGGTTGCCGGCCACCACGTAGGAACCGATCGCGGCTATCACCCTGCCTGCGTCGCCTTCGGCGAGGATCAGGCGAGTGGCAGCGACGTTGAGGGACAGGCGAAACAGCGTGGCCACCAGCAGGAGCGACGGGAACGTGGAGAACTCCACGGGCCGCGCCATGTAGAAGGTGAGAAGCAGGACCAGCAGCGCGAAGCTGAAGTTCGCCAGGATCAGGAAATCCAGCAGCGGCCGCGGGATGGGCAGGAAGAGCACCAGGAGGACGCCCAGTACGGCGAGCACCACCGCGACGTCGGTGTTCCGGCCGAGGAACTGGCGCAGCGCGTTCATGCACCGGCTCCAGCCGCGGCGCCGCGTTGTTGCCGCAGTGCGAAGACCCACACGATGATGCGTGCGACCTCGGCATGGGTCGCGGCGGGGATGTATGCATCGATGGCGGATTCGCGGAACAGGCGGCGAGCCAGGGGCGGGTTCTGCACCACCACGACGCGGTGCCGTGCGGCGATCTCGCGCATCGCGGCGGCCAGCTGGCCTGCCCCCTTGGCGACCACGCGGGGCGCATCCATCTCGCCGTGCACATAGCGCAGCGCGACTGCGTAGTGCGTGGGATTGGTGAGCACGACGTCGGCATCGCGCGTGTTGCGCAGGGCCTGGCTGCGCTGCAGCAACTCGCGCCGCAGTTCGCGCAGGCGTCCGCGGATGCGGGGGTCTCCCTCGCGGTTCCTGTGTTCGTCCTTCACCTCGCGACGGCTCATGCGCATGTTCTTGCCGAACTCGTGGCGGGTGAACGCCATGTCGATGGCACTCACCACCAGGAGCGCCATTCCCATCTTGATGCCGAGGCTAGCCACGTCCTGCGTCATCGTCTGCAGGAAAGTCGCCGGCGGCATGGTGGCGAGGGCGTGGAACTGCGGAAGCACCACCTGCAGGGCGACCGCGGCCACGGAACCGAGCACCAGCAGCTTGATGCACGCCCGCAGTCCGTCGAACGCGGTTCGCAGGGAGAACAGGCGCTGGAAGCCGGACGCGGGGTTCAAGCGCTGGAAATCCATGTGCACCGGGTGCGTCGAAAAGACGAACCCCGTCTGCGCCATCGCACCCAGAACGGCGGCGACCGGCAGCACGAGCAGGAAAGGCAGCAGCGCCAGCAGGCTCGCGTCGAGCACGTGCGCAACCAGGGGCCACAGCCCCGCGGGGCCGACCTGCGCGGCCTGCACCAGCGTCGACCGGAACACCTGCAGCAGGGACTCGGTCACCTGTAATCCCTGGCCCGCCACGTAGAGCATCGCCGCCATGAAGACGACGCTGGAGACCATGTCGGCGCTTCGCGGCGTCTGGCCGCGCTCGCGCGCCTTCTGTAGCTTGAACGGGGTGGCTGCTTCGCCGCTATCCAGGTCCTGTGTGTCGGACATCAGCGGCCTCGCTCCGCGGCGAACCAGCCGGTCCATGCCTTGTAGATCTCGGCATACAGGCGCCCGGCGGGCGCGCCGAATCCCGACGCCCAGATGGACAAGGCCAGCATGCCGGCGAGGATCTTCACCGGGATGCCGAGCGCGAGCATGTTCATCTGCGGCAGGTTGCGCGACACCACGCCAAGCGCGAACTCCACCAGCAGCAATGCGAGCACGACCGGGGCGGCCAGGGCGAATCCCAGCGTGAAGAGCGCGGCGGCCTGCCGCGCCAGCGGCTCCGCGGCTCCCTCCGCGCTCCAGGCTTGGCCGAGCGGAAAGCGCTCGAGGCTGTACGCCACGCCGCGCATCAGGGCGTGGTGGCCATCCACCAGGAAGAAGAGGACCGCGGCGAAGAGGCCAAACGTCGCGGAGAGCACCGGCATCTGCATGCGGGTGACGGGATCGAGGACTTGCGCGAACCCGAAGCCCACCTGCACATCGATCAACCTGCCTGCAACCGCGAATCCGGCGAACGCGACGAGGATGCCAAGTCCCAGGGTGCCACCCACCGCCGCTTCCCGCAGGACCGCCTGCACGAGCGCTCCCGTGTCGTGCGGCTGCGCGGCGGGTCCGGCGCCGAACGGCATCGCGATCACGCACGCGAGGCCGACCACGATCAACACCCGCACCGTAGTCGGCATCGCTGCGGCGTACAGCACCGGCGTCAGGAGCAGCACGGCGGCGATGCGCACCGACAGCAGCAGGACGGTCGTGATCCACCCTTGTCCCAGCGCGAGCACGATCTCGGTCATGGCCTGCCTACACGAGCTGCGGAATGCGGGTCCACAGGCCCACCGCAAACCGGCACAGGGTGCCCAGCATCCACGGCCCGAATGCGATGATGGCCACGCCGGCCGCCAGCAGCTTGGGGACGAAGCTCAGGGACATTTCCTGGATTTGCGTAACGACCTGCAGGATGCTGATAACGAGACCTACCAGCATCGTCAACCCGAGCACCGGGAGGGACACGAGGAGGCCCGTCCAGAACAGGTCCGCCGTCAGCTTCATGGCCAGGTCGCTGTGCACACCGCCCTCCGCTTCCGCAAATTCGAAGTGGTGGACTGTGCGCGTGCAGCGGATGACTGTTTAGTGCGGCATGTCACAGGCTCCGCGAGGATTCCGATGGAGCGGCGCAGTGCCGTGCTTCAGGTGCGTGGCTTGCCGGCAGCGTGCAGGTGCTTTTCCGCCTTGCCCATTAAAGTCGGGCCATGGCAGACACCGAAAGCTTGCGCATCGCCTTGCCGGACGGCGGCGCCGTCTCTGCGTTGCTGGACCGGCCCGCATCCGCCACCGCCTGCTACGTCTTCGCGCATGGCGCCGGCGCGGGAATGCAGCATGCCTTCATGACGCAGATGGCCGCGAGCCTCGCGCAGCGCGGCATCGCGGTGCTGCGCTTCCAGTTCCCGTTCATGGAGCAGGGGTCGAAGCGGCCCGATTCACCGGCGGTGGCGCAGGTCGCGGTGCGTGCCGCGGTGCACGAGGCGGCCGCGCGCCTCCCGGGCCTTCCGCTCTTTGCCGGCGGCAAGTCCTTCGGCGGCCGCATGAGTTCGCAGGCGCAGGCGGGCGATCCGCTGCCCGGCGTGCGCGGCCTCGTGTTCGTGGGCTTCCCGCTGCACGCAGCGGGCAAGCCTTCGACCTCGCGCGCCGATCACCTTGCCGGCGTGCAGGTGCCGATGCTGTTCCTGCAGGGCACGCGCGACGCGCTCGCGGACCTGCCGTTGGTGCGCGAAGTAACGGCCGCCCTGGGCGCCCGCGCCACGCTGCAAGTGGTGGACGGCGCGGACCACGCCTTCCACGTGCTGGTGCGCTCCGGCCGCGGCGACGCCGACGTGCGCGAACAACTGTGCGATGCGATCGCCGCCTGGATGCGCCCGCTCATCGGCTGACTGGCGGGCGCACGCGACCGTCCGTGCACTTGTGCGCGCGCGGCGACATCGCCAAGGCTATGCTCGCGCGCAAGCAACATCGACGCATTCCCCATGCTGAAGAAGATCGTCTGGCATCTCGAACTCACGCTGCTGCGCCGGCGCATGCGCGGCCTGCATGACGGCCGCTTGCCGGAGGACAGCGAACTCACGCGCAGCACGCGCCCCACGGAGCTGCGCAGCAGCGGCTACGCGCCCTTTCCCGAAAGCACGGCCTTCCGCGAGCTGCAGTAGGTTGGCGCGCCTCAGTGCGTGCGCAGGCGCCGGAGCAATCCCGCCGTGGACGCGTCCAGCCCCTGCAGGTCGCCGGAAGCCAGGCGCCTGGCCACGTCGCCGGCGAGCACCTTCCCGAGTTCCACGCCCCACTGGTCGAAGCTGTCGATGCCCCACAGGGCGCCGCTGGTGAAGACGCGATGCTCGTACAGCGCCAGCAGCGCGCCCAGCGACGCCGGGTTCAACGCGTCCAGCACGAAGAAGGTGCTCGGCCGGTTGCCGCCGAAGTTGCGGTGGCCGCCCGCATCCGCCTTGCCCTGCATCAGCGCCTGCGCCTGCGCCAACGCGTTCGCGAGCAGCAGTTCATGGTGCCCGGGCAGTTCGTGCGCCGGCTCCTTCACGGCGATGAATTCCACCGGCACGCGGTCCGTGCCCTGGTGCAGCATCTGGAAGTAGGCGTGCTGGCCGTTGGTGCCGGGTTCCCCCCACAGCACGGGAGAGGTGGCCACGCCGAGGGCGCGCCCCTGGGCGTCCACGCCCTTGCCGTTGCTCTCCATTTCCAGCTGCTGCAGGTAGGCCGGCAGCCGCCGCAGGGCGCTGTGGTACGGCGCGATGCTGCGGCTCGCGAAGCCGTGGAAGTTGCGGTACCACACGTCCAGCAGCCCCAGCCGCACGGGCAGGTTGCTTTCCAGCGGCTGGGTACGGAAATGACCGTCCATTGCATGGGCGCCGGCCAGCAGGTCGCGGAAGCCTTGCGCGCCGATCGCGATGGCGAGGGGCAGCCCGATGGCCGACCACAGCGAGTAGCGGCCGCCCACCCAGTCCCAGAAACCGAAGGTGGTGGCAATGCCGAACTCGCCGGCCGCCTTCACGTTGGTGGTGAGCGCCGCGAAGTGGCGCGCGACGTCCTTGCCGCCCTGCTGCCCGAACCACGCCTTCGCCGAGCGTGCGTTGGTCATCGTCTCCAGCGTGGTGAAGGTCTTGGAGGCGATGAGGAACAGCGTGCTTTCGGGGCGGATGCGCTGCAGCACCGCCGCCAGCTCGTGACCATCGACGTTCGAGACGAAGTGGAAGCGCTTGCCGGCGATGCCGAAGGCTTCCAGCGCAGCCACCGCCATCTGCGGGCCGAGGTCGGAGCCGCCGATGCCGATGTTCACCACGTCGGTGATCGCCGCATCCGCGCGAACCTGCTCCGCATAGCGGAGCATCGCGTCCAGCGTGTCGTGCACGGCCACCGAGTCCGGGTCGCCCGCATCGCGCGGGGCGCGCAGCAGCCAGTGCTTGACGGCGCGGTCCTCGGTGTTGTTGATGCGTTCCCCCGCGAACATGGCGTCGCGGTACGCCTCCAGCCCGCACTCGCGAGCGAGGGCCAGCAGCAAGTGCTCCGTCGGCTTGTCGACCAGGTTCTTCGAGAGATCGGCGAACACGTGCGGCGCCTGCTGGGTGAAGGACTCCCAGCGCACGAGGTCGTGCGCGAAAGCTTCCCGCACGTCGAAGCCCACCCCGTCCGTGCGGAACCGTTCCTGCAGCGCGCGCCAGGCGGCCGCCTCGTCGCAGCGGATGCGCGCCATCGCTTCAGGCCGCCTGCATCAGCTTCTCGAGCTTCACCGCGTCCACGGCGAAGGCGCGGATGCCTTCGGCCAGCTTCTCGGTCGCCATGGCATCCTCGTTGAGCGCCCAGCGGAACTGCGCTTCGTCGTAGCTCACCGGCGCGATGTCCGCAGCCTTGGACTGTGCCGGATCGAGCGCGCGCTGCACGGGGCCTTCCTTGGCGGCGAGTTCACCGAGCAGCTCCGGGCTGATGGTGAGCAGGTCGCAGCCGGCCAACGCCAGGATCTGGCCCGTGTTGCGGAAGCTCGCGCCCATCACCTCGGTGGCGATGCCGAAGTGCTTGTAGTACTGGTAGATCTGCCGAACCGACTTCACGCCAGGGTCGTTCGCGCCCGAGCTGGCGGCTTCGTCCCACGCCGCGCCGGCGCTCTTCTTGTACCAATCGTAGATGCGGCCCACGAACGGCGAGATCAGCTTCACCTTCGCTTGCCCGCAGGCCACGGCCTGGCAGAAGGAGAACAGCAACGTGAGGTTGGTATTGATGCCGCGCTGCTGCAGCCGCGCCGCCGCCTGGATGCCTTCCCAGGTGCTCGCCACCTTGATCAGCACGCGGTCCACCGGCACGCCCTCGGCCTGGTACAGCTCGATGAGGCGCTCGCCCCGCGTGAAGCTCGCATCGGCGTCGAAGCTGAGGCGCGCATCGACCTCGGTCGAAACGCGGCCCGGGATGATCTGCAGGATCTCGGTGCCGAAGCGCACCAGCAGGCGATCCATCTGCTCGTCCAGCGGCCTGGCGCGGAAGCGTTCCACGGTGTGTTTCAGCAGCGGGGCGTAGTCCGACTTCTGCACCGCCTTGAGGATCAGCGAAGGGTTGGTCGTCGCGTCCTGCGGCTGGTACTGCGCCAGCTGGCGGAAGTCACCGGTGTCGGCCACCACGGTCGTGACCTGCTTGAGGGCATCCAGTTGATTCATGCCCCGATTATCCGGCGGCGTCACGACCGGCGGTGCCGGCGGGACCATCGCCGCACCGAATCTTTCGCAGATTCAGGAGTAACGCGATTACACGCTGACACGCGTCTCCCGGCCGCCTCGTACCTGCTGGCGCGGCACCGGCGCGGTGGCGGATTCGCCACTCCGGTGCCCGCCCGACACGCCCCGCAGGGTGAAACTAAGTTACATTGAACCGTCACGACCCCACAAGAACCAATGAGCTTCGACCTCGTCCTCTTCGGCGGCACGGGCGACCTGGCATGGCGCAAGCTGATGCCAGCGCTGTTCCAGGCTTTCCGCCACGGCACCCTGCCCGAAGGCGGGCGCATCATCGGCATCGCGCGCGACGACCTCAGCGACGCGCAGTATCGCGAGCTGATCCGCTCGCGCTTCGACCACGTGGAGCTGGCCAAGCGGCCCAGCCCCGAGGAGTTCGATCGCTTCGCCGGCCTGCTGAACTACGTCCGGCTCGATCTCTCGCAACCGCAGGACTACCGGCGCCTCGCCGACAAGCTGCGCGAGCGGCATGCGGAAACGGTGGTGATGTACCTCGCCACGGCGCCGGACCTCTTTGCCACCGTCGTGCAGCAGCTGGCCGCCGCCGGCCTGAACCGGCCCAACACGCGGCTGGTGCTGGAGAAGCCGCTGGGGCACGACCTCGCGTCGAACCGCGAGATCAACGAGGCGGTGCGCCGCGTGGTCACCGAGCGGCAGATCTTCCGCATCGACCACTACCTCGGCAAGCCCGCCGTGCAGAACCTGTTCGCCATGCGCTTCGGCAACGCGCTGTTCGAGCCGGTCTGGCGCCGCGAGCACATCTCCAACATCCAGATCACGATCGCCGAGGACATGGGCGTCGAGAAGCGCGGTGCCTTCTACGACAAGACCGGTGCGCTGCGCGACATGGTGCAGAACCACGCGCTGCAGATGCTGTGCGCGCTGGCGATGGAACCGCCGATCAATGCGCACGCAGACGCCATCCGCGACGAGAAGCTGAAGGTTCTGCGTTCGCTCAAGCGCTGGACGCCCGACGCGATGGACCAGCACGTGGTGCGCGGCCAGTACACGGCGGGCAACGTCGGGGGCCAGCAAGTCCCCGGCTATCGCGATGAGCCCGGCGTGAACCGCGAGAGCCGCACCGAGACCTTCGTCGCGCTGCGCGCCGACATCGCCAACTGGCGCTGGGCCGGCGTGCCTTTCTACATCCGCACGGGCAAGCGCCTGGCAGCGCGCGAGGCGCACATCGTCGTGAACTTCCGCGAGACGCCGCACGCCATCTTCGGTGCGCCGCCGGGCGCGGGCAACAAGCTGGTGATCAACCTGCAGCCGCGCGACGGCCTGCAGCTCCACCTGCTGGCGCAGGGCCAGCAGAACCGCCGCGACGCCCAGATGCTGACGCCGGTGCACCTGGACCTGGACTTCGACAAGCGCTTCGGCTCCGAGCGCGTGGGCGCGTACGAGCGCCTGCTGCTCGACGTGATCGCGGGCCGGCTGAACCTGTTCGTCCGCGCGGACGAACAGGAAGCGGCGTGGCGCTGGGTCGAGCCGATCATCGACCGGTGGCGCAACGACGAGCACGGGCCGCGGCCGTATGCCCCCGGCTCTTGGGGACCCAGCGCTTCCAGCGCGATGATCGCGCGCGACGGCTTCTGCTGGAGCGAGGAGTGTTAGACCGCATCAAGGCATCCATGCCTTCCCTCGCCCCCGCGGAACAGCGCGTGGCGCGCCTGGTGCTCGGCGACCCCCGTTCCTTCGCCAACCTGCCCGTGAGCACCCTGGCGGAGCGCGCCCACGTGAGCAAGCCGACGGTGGTGCGCTTCTGCCGCAGCATGGGGTACGACGGCCTGTCCGACTTCAAGCTCAAGCTCGCGGGCAGCGTCAGCGAAGGCGTACCGTTCATCCACCGCAGCGTGGATCCCGACGACAAGACGGGCGACGTCCTCGTGAAGGTGATCGACAACGCCGTCGCGGCCTTCCTGAAGTACCGCAACGACGCTTCCACCTTCGCGATCGAGCGGGCGGCCGAGGCGCTCGCGGCCGCCTGCAAGACCGGCCGCCGCATCGAGTTCTACGGCGCCGGCAACTCCGGCGTCGTCGCGCTCGACGCGCAGCACAAGTTCTTCCGCCTGGGCGTGAACACCATTTCCTACAGCGACGGGCACATGCAGGTGATGAGCGCGACGCTGCTCGGGCCGGGCGATTGCGTGGTGGTGGTCTCCAACTCCGGCCGCACCCGCGACCTGATGGATGCCTGCGACATCGCGCGGCGCAACGGTGCCACCACCATCGTCATCACGGCGACCGGCTCGCCGCTCGCGACCGCCGGGCACATCCACTTGGCGGCGGACCATCCGGAGGGCTACGACCGCTACAGCCCGATGGTGTCGCGCCTGCTGCACCTGATGATCATCGACGTGCTGGCCACGACGGTGGCGTTGCGAATCGGCGGCAAGCTGCAGCCGCTGCTGCGGGAGATGAAGAACAACCTGCGGACGAAGCGGTACGCGTGAGGGACCGCTGGGGTCGGCTGCGCCGAACCCGGCCTACGAAGGAGGCGCGCCCTTGCCCGTAGCCCGCGGCCCCGGTACCCGTAGGCTGGGTTGCCGCAGGCACCCCAGCTAGATCCGCCCTTCTTCCACCGCGTGGCAAGCCACGCGCACGCCCTGGATCTCCAGCAGCGCCGGCCGCTCCGCGCGGCAGCGCTCGTTGGCGTGCGGGCAACGCGGGTTGAAGGCGCAGCCGGTCGGCGGGTTCAGCGGGTTGGGTACCTCGCCCTGCACGGGCGTGCGCGCCCGGCCGGTGTCGTGCATCTTCGGGATCGCATCCAGCAGCATGCGCGTGTACGGATGCCGTGGCTGCGAGAAGAGCTGGTGCTTGCCCGCGAGCTCCACCAGCCGCCCGAGGTACATCACGCCGACCTGGTCGCTCACGTGCCGCACCACGGCGAGGTTGTGCGAGATGAACAGGTAGGTCAGGCCCTGCTTGCGCTGCAGGTCCTTCATGATGTTGAGCACCTGCGCCTGCACGCTCACGTCGAGCGCGGAGGTGGGCTCGTCGCAGACCAGGAATTCCGGCTGCGTGGCCAGCGCGCGCGCGATCGAGATGCGCTGGCGCTGCCCGCCCGAGAACTGGTGTGGGTACTTCACCATGTCCAGCGGGCTGAGGCCCACGGACTTCAGCAGCTCGCCCACGCGCTCCTTCAGCTGCGCCGCATTCGAGATGAGGCCGTGCTCGCGCAGCGGCTCGCCCACGATGTCCTCCACCTTCCAGCGCGGGTTGAGGCTGGCATAGGGATCCTGGAAGATCATCTGGATGCGCCGGCGCAGCTTGCGCCCTTCGCCGGTCTTGAAGGCGGCGTGCGCATCCTGCCCGTCGAACGTGAAGCCACCGCGGGTGGGGTGGTAGAGCCCCACCAGCAGGCGCGCCACCGTGCTCTTGCCGCAGCCGGACTCGCCCACCAGCGCCAGCGTCTGGCCCTTCTCGATGCTGAAGCTCACGCCGTCCACGGCGTGGAGCAGCTGGCGCGGCTTGCGTTCGATGACGCGGTTGAGCCAGGGAGGAGAGACGTCGAAGGTCTTGGCGAGGTCGTGGGCTTGCACGAGCGGTGCGGTGCCCGTGAACGGCGTGCCCCTGGTCCCTGCTTTCTCCCCGGACGGGAGAGGCAAAGAGACATCCAGCGAATCGGTGAGGACTGTACTCATGCTAAGGCCTCCGCATTGGCGTCATGCAGCCAGCAGGCGGCGCGGGTGGCGCCGGCGTTCAGCAGGTCGGGCCGCTCGCGGGTGCAGCGGTCGAAGGCGCGCGGGCAACGCGGGTTGTAGGCGCAGCCCGGCGGGATGGCATTGAGGCGCGGCATGGCGCCATCGATCTGGTTCAGGCGCTCGCGGTCCACCGTGATGTCCGGGATCGCGGCCATCAGGCCCATGGTGTACGGGTGCGCCGGCTGGTGGATCACCTCGTGCACGGGACCGATCTCCGCGATGCGGCCCGCGTACATCACCGCCACGCGGTCGCAAGTTTCGGCGATCACGCCCATGTCGTGCGTGATCAGCATGACGGCCGCGCCGCGGTCCTTGCAGATGCGCTTGAGCAGCTGGATGATCTGCGCCTGGATCGACACGTCCAGCGCCGTGGTGGGCTCGTCGGCGACGATCAGCTTCGGCTCGGCGGCGAGGGCCAGCGCGATCACCACGCGCTGTCGCATGCCGCCCGAGAACTGGTGCGGGTAGTGGTCGATGCGTTCGGCGGCCGCCGGGATGCCGGTGTCCTCCAGCAGCTGGATGGCCCGGCGCCGCGCTTCGTCGCCGTTCACGGGCAGGTGCGCCTGGATGGTTTCCGTGAGCTGCCGGCCGATGGTGTACAGCGGGTTCAGCGAAGTCAGCGGGTCCTGGAAGATCGCGCCGATCTTGCGGCCGCGGATGTGGCGCATGCGCTCGAACGGGAGGTTGTCGATGCGTTCGCCCTCCAGCACCACCTGGCCCGAGCCGATGCGGCCCGGCGGCTCCAGCAGCCCGATGATGGCGGCGCCGGTCAGCGACTTGCCGGCGCCGGACTCACCCACGACGCCGAGGATTTCACCCGGCGCGATGTCGAAGGAAATGTGGTCCAGCGCGCGCAGCGTGCCGCGCCGCGTGGGGAACTCGACGACGAGGTCCTGGACGGAGAGAAGGCTCATTGGTCGCCGCCGGGCCGCCCCAAGGCGATCAAGGCCCCCTCGGGGGGCAGCGCAGTACACGTAGTGACAAGCGTGGGGGTCAGCATATTTTTCCGATCAGCGCAGCCTGGGGTTCAGGGCGTCGCGCAGCCAGTCGCCCAGCAGGTTCACCGACAGGGCGATCAGGATCAGCATCAGGCCCGGGAAGATGGTGATCCACCACTCGCCCGAGAACAGGTAGTCGTTGCCCACGCGGATCAGCGTTCCGAGCGAGGGCGAGGTCGGAGGCACGCCCACGCCCAGGAAGGACAGGGTGGCCTCGGTGATGATGGCGGTGGCCACGTGGATGGTGGCGAGCACCAGCACCGGGCCGAGCACGTTGGGCAGCACGTGGCGCCCCATGATGCGCATCGGCGCCACGCCGGTGACGCGCGCGGCCTGCACGTATTCCTTGTTGCGCTCCACCATGGTGGAGCCGCGGACCGTGCGCGCGTACTGCACCCAGCCGGTGAGCGTGATGGAGAGGATCAGCACGCCGAAGGCGACGGTGTCGTGCGCGTTCGGGAACATCGCGCGCCCGACGCCCGCGATCAGCAGCGCCACCAGGATGGGCGGGAAGCTGAGCATGACGTCGCAGACGCGCATCAGGAAGCCGTCGACCCAGCCGCCGCGGTAACCCGCGAGCAAGCCCAGGCCGACGCCGATCACCATCGACATCAGCACGGAGATCACGCCCACCACCAGCGAAATGCGCGCACCGTACATCAGCGCCGAGAGGATGTCGCGGCCCTGGTCATCGGTGCCCAGCAGGTACATGGACGTGCCTTCCGGCAGCCAGGCCGGCGGCTTGCGCGCGTCGCTCAGGACGAGCGTGGTCAGGTCGAAGGGGTTGTGCGGCGCGACGATGTCGGCGAAGACGGCGCCGAACAGGCAGACCACCGCGATGAACGCGGCCACCATGGCCATCGGGGAAGTGCGGAAGCTGTACCCGACATCGCTGTCGAGCCAGCGGAGCATGGCTTGTTTCATGGGAGGGATGGGCGGGCGCCGCGGGTAGTTGCCCCGCGGCGCGTGCGGCTAGCTCACTTGCCGACCGTGATCCACTTGAAGTACATGAAGTTGTCGGCCAGCTGCACGAGCTTGACCTTCTTCGACACGCCCCAGGCCAGCGACTGCTGGTGCAGCGGCAGGTGACCGATGTCGGCCGAATGCACTTCGAAGGCTTCCTTGATCATCGCGTTGCGCTTGGCCTTGTCGGTTTCCGACTGCACGGACCGGGTGAGCTGGTCCACCTTGGGATTGCAGTACGCGCCCAGGTTGAACTGGCCGGTGCCCTTGTCGTCCGGGCAGGCCATGAGCGCATTCAGAGCGTTGTGGGCGTCATAGGTGCCCGGCGTCCAGCCCAGCATGTAGAAGCTGGTGTCGCGGCGCAGGATCTTGGGGAAGTAGGTGCCCTTCGTTTCCGCGGCCAGGTTGATCTTGACGCCGATGCGCGCGAGGTTGGCCGACACCGTCTGGCAGATCCGCGCGTCGTTGACGTAGCGGTCGTTCGGGCAGTTCATCGTCACCTCGAAGCCGCTCGGGTAGCCGGCTTCGGCCAGCAGCTTCTTGGCGGCCTCGGGGTCGTACGGCAGGCGCTTGTTCTGGCTGGCGTCGAAGCCGTTGATGCCGGGGCCCACCATCAGGCCGGTGGGCTTGGAGGCGCCGCGCATCACCGTCTTCTGGATGCCGTCGATGTCGATGGCCTGGTAGAAGGCCTGGCGCACGCGCTTGTCCTTGAAGGGGTTCTTGCCCTTCACGCTGGAATACAGCAGCTCGTCGCGCTTCTGGTCCATGCCCAGGAAGATGGTGCGCAGCTCGGGCCCGACCAGGGCGCGTGCATTGGCGGACGCATTCACGCGGTCGATGTCCTGCACGGGCACCGGCTCCATCACGTCCACCTCGCCCGACAGCAGCGCGGCCACGCGCGTGGCGTCCGAGCCGATCGGCGTGAAGACGACTTCCTGCACGTTGCCTTCGATCTTGCCCCAGTAGTTGCCGTTGCGCACGAACACGCTGCGCACGTTCGGCTGGCGCTCGCGCAGGCGGTACGGGCCCGTGCCGTTGGCGCGGAAGGAGGCGGCGTTTTCCACGCCCTTGCGGCGGTCCACCGGGCGCGTGGCCTGGTTGCCCTCCGACCACTTCTTGCTCATGATGTACACGAGCGAGATGACGTCCGGCAGGATGGGGAACGGCGCCTTGGTCTCGATCTCCACCGTGTGGTCGTTGACCTTGCGCACTTCCTTCACGTCGTTGGTGTAGCTCTTCATGTCCGAGCCTTCCACCTGGGTGCGTGCGAAGGAGAACAGCACGTCGTCGGCGGTGAACGGGGTGCCGTCGTGGAACTGCACGCCCTTGCGCAGTTCGAAGCGCCACACGGTGGGCGACGTCTGGCGCCACGAGGTGGCGAGCAGCGGGGCGAGCGACAGGTCCTTGTTGCGACCGACCAGGCCTTCGTACACGTTGCCCGTCACGGACAGCTGCAGCGACTCGTTGAGGGAGTGCGGGTCCATCGAGAGCGAATCGCCCTGGTTGGCGATGCGCACGGTCTGCGCCTGGGCGCCGAACGCGGCCGCGCACAGTACGGCGCCGGCGATCAGGTGGGTCTTGAAGTGCATGGTCGAACTCCTTGTGGAATGAATGTCCTGTGGGACCTCGTGGTCGCCGCGGGGGTTACGGGCCCGCCGGCGGCATGGATTGCTCCACCAGGCTGGCGTGCATCGCCGAGCCGAGCGGAAGGATGTCGTCGTTGAAGTCGTAGCGGCTCATGTGCAGCATGCAGCTGCCCTCGCCGCCCTGGCCGATGCGCATGTACGCGCCCGGCTTGACCTGCAGCATGAAGGAGAAGTCCTCGGCGCCCATGCTGGGCTCCATGTCGCGCACCACGTTCTCGGCGCCGACCAGCGACTCCGCGACGTCGCCGGCGAATTCGGTCTCGCGCGGGGTGTTGATGGTGGCCGGGTAGATGCGCTCGTAGTGCACGGTCGCCGTCGCGCCGAAGCCGAGCGCGACCGCGCTGCACAGCTCGTTGAGGCGCCGCTCGATCATGTCCTGCACCTCGGGGCGGAAGGTGCGCACGGTGCCCACCAGCGTCGCCTTGCCGGGAATGACGCTCATGGCGTGCAGGTCGCCGGCCTGCAGCGCGCACAGGCTGATGACGGCGCCGTCCACGGCCTTTATGTTGCGCGACACGATGCTCTGCACCGAGGTGATGATGTGCGCCGCGACGAGCACCGGATCCACCGCGAGGTAAGGATGCGCGCCGTGGCCACCCTTGCCCGTGATCTCGATGGTCACGCGATCGGCCGACGCCATCATCGCCTGGTGGCGGATGCCGAAGCAGCCCGGCTTGAGCCCCGGCCAGTTGTGCATCGCATAGACCGCCTCGACGGGCCAGCGCTGGAACAGGCCGTCCTCGATCATCGCCTTGGCGCCGGCGAAACCTTCCTCGCCGGGCTGGAAGATCAGCACCGCGGTGCCGTCGAAGTTGCGCGTCTCGGCCAGGTAGCGCGCCGCACCCACCAGCATGGCCACGTGGCCGTCGTGCCCGCAGCCGTGCATCATCCCGGAGCGCTGGGACTTCCAGGGGAAATCGTTGCTCTCGGTCATCGTGAGCGCATCCATGTCGGCGCGCAGGCCGATCATGCGGTTGCGGGTGTTGGCGCGGCCGCGGATGATGCCGACCACGCCCGTCTTGCCGATCCCGGCGTGCACCTCGTCCACGCCGCACAGGCGCAGCGCTTCCTGCACGCGCCCCGCGGTGTAGACCTCCTCGAAGCCGAGCTCCGGGTGGGCGTGCAGGTCACGACGCAGGGCCGTGAGCTCGGGGTGGTACTGGGCGATCTGCGAGAAGGCGCGGCCGTGCGCGTTGAACCGCGAGGGGGCGACCGGCGCGAGCATCAGTGGCCTCCCGCCGAGCCGACGCGCAGCCGCGGATCGACCGCGAAGTACAGCAGGTCGACGATGAGGTTGATCACCACGAAGATCAGCGCGATCAGGCACAGGTAGGCGGCCATCACCGGGATGTCCGCGAAGGTGACCGCCTGGATGAACAGCAGGCCCATGCCGGGCCACTGGAACACCGTCTCGGTGATGATGGCGAAGGCGATCAGGCCGCCGATCTGCAGGCCGGTGATGGTCATCACGGGCACCAGCGTGTTCTTGAGCGCGTGGCCGAAATGGATGGCGCGGTTCGACAGGCCGCGGGCCCGCGCGAACTTGATGTAGTCGGTGCGCAGCACTTCCAGCATCTCGGCGCGCACCAGCCGCATGATCAGCGCCAGCTGGAAGATGGCCAGCGTGAGTGCGGGCAGCACGATGTGGTGCCAGCCCTTGGGCGTGAGCAGGCCCGTGGTCCACCAGCCGACCTGCACCGTGTCGCCGCGGCCGAAGCTGGGGAACCAGCCGAGCGTGACGGCGAACACCAGGATCAGCAGGATGCCGATGAAGAAGGTGGGCAGCGACACGCCGAGCAGCGACGTGATCATGAACACCTGGCTCAAGAAGGTTCCGCGGCGCAGCGCCGCATACACGCCCATCGGGATGCCGGCCAGCAGCGCCAGGAGCGCGGCGATGAGGGCGAGTTCCAGCGTGGCGGGGAAGCGTTCGGCGATCAGCCGGGACACCTTGGCGCCTTGGCGCAGGCTCAGGCCGAACTCGCCCTGGGCCGCATTCACCAGGAAGTGCCAGAACTGCACGAAGAAGGGTTGGTCGAGCCCCAGCGCGGAGCGCAGCTCGCGGATCTGGTCGGGCGTGGCGTCCTGCCCGAGCAGGAAGACCACGGGATCGCCCACGTACTGGAACAACAGGAAGGCGATGAAGGCGACCGTGACCATGACCACCAGGGCCTGGATCAGGCGGCGCAGGATGAAAGCAAACATTCGATGTAGCGCTACAAGGGCTGCCGATGCTAGCAGAGCAAGCCGTGTGCCGACACGGGGTTTTCTTTAGGTCTAAAGGATTTTTTGCCGGCTTTGCGTAGGGTGGGCAGCTCCGCTGCCCACCTATCCGGAGCCGGTGGGCAGGCGCAGCCTGCCCACCCTACGAGCTCACGCCGCTCAGTTCACCTTGATCAGGCGCCAGTCGAGGCGGTTGTCGGCGCGGTGCACGACTTCCACGTTCTTCTTCATCGCCCAGGGAATGATCTGGTTGTGCAGCGGGATGTGCGACACCGTGTCGTTGCTGATTTCGAGGCCTTCGGACAGCAGGCGGTCACGCACCGGCTTGTCGGTCTCGGTCTTGATGCGGTCGACCACGTAGTCCAGGCGCTGGTTGCTGTAGCGGCCCACGTTGTAGTTGCCGTCGCCGCCGGTGCCGACCGTGCGGGTGAGCGACTGCAGGCTGTAGAGCGAGTCGAACGTCGGCACGCCCCAGCCCAGCATGTAGATGCTGGCTTCGTAGCGCTGGATCATCGGGAAGTACGTCACCAGCGGCAGCGTGCGCAGCTTGGCCTTCACGCCGATGCGCGACCACATGGCGGTCACGGCCTGGCAGATCTCCTCGTCGTTGATGTAGCGGTTGTTCGGGCAGGCGAAGTCCACCTCGAAGCCCTCGGGGTAGCCCGCTTCGGCCAGCAGCTTTTTCGCCGCGGCCTGGTCGTAGGGCAGGCGCTTGTGCAGCGATTCCTTCCAGCCGGCCACCTGCGGCGCCACCAGGGTGCCGGTGGGCTGCGACAGGCCGCGCATCGTCACCTTGTGCAGGGCGTCGATGTCGATCGCCTGGTAGAGGGCGCGGCGCACCTTGACGTCCTTGAGCGGGTTCTTGCCCTTGACGTTGGAGCCCGGCAGCTCGTCGCGGAACTGGTCCAGTCCGAAGAAGATGGTGCGGTTCTCGACGCCGTCGATCACCTTCAGGTTGCCGCTGGCGCGCAGGCGCGCGAGGTCCTGCGGGCTGGGATCGAGCACGAAGTCGACTTCGCCGGACAGCAGCGCCGCGACGCGCGTGGCTTCGGCCTTGATCGGCGTGTAGATGATCTCGGTGACGTTGCTGTCGTTCTTGCCCCAATAGTGCGGGTTCTTCACCAGCACCAGCTTCTGGTCGGGCTGCCATTCCTTCACCATGTACTGGCCGGTGCCCATCGCGTTGCGGTGCGCGAAGGTCTCGTCCTTGGTGCGGATGTCCTTGGGCTCGACGGACTTGTTCTTCTCCGCCCAGGCCTTGCTCATGATGCGCAGCTCGGTGAGCTGGTTCAGCAGCACGGGATTCGGGCCCTTCATGATGAAGTCGACGGTGCTGTCGTTCACCTTCACGACCTTGTCGATGCCCTGCGTGTAGACCTGGTAGTTCGAGGTCTTGGCCATCGCGCGATGGATGGAGTAGACGACGTCGTCGGCGGTGAACGCGGAACCGTCGCTGAACTTCACCCCCGGACGCAGGTTGAAGCGCACTTGCGTGGGGCTGATCTCCTTCCAGCTCACGGCCAGCTGCGCCTCGGGGCGGAAGGTCTGGCTGTTGTAGTAAACCAGCGAGTCGTAGACCGCGGCGTGCACGCCGTTGCCCAGCGCGTTGTTCTGGGAATGGATGTCCAGCGTGGGAATGTCGCTGGCGCTCGTCCACTTGAACGGCTTGGCCACGACGGGCGCAGCGGCCAGGGCCGCGACTGCCGCGGCCGAGATCATTGCGAGGCGGATTTTCATTGGAACCCTCTGGGTCTATTCAAGGAACGCCGACTATGCAGCAGCCGTGCCAGCAGGGTCAAAAGGGGTTTCCCGGGAGCCGTGTGGCCTGCGAGACACTCAGTGCCGCGGATCCACGGGCAGAAAGCGCAGCGGCCCGTACCAGGCTTGCGTGCGCGAACGCGTGTTGTCGCTATCGGTCATGATCGCCACGCCGACCAGGGCCCCTGGCTTCTCGCCGAACACCCGCTGGAAGTCGGCCCGCACGTCCCGCTCGTAGTCCAGCCAGGTGCCCAGCCGCGCCGGCCCGGATTCGACCACCAGCTTGCGTACGCGGTCCGTGCGCGGGCTGCGGATCACGGTGCCGGGCGGGCGCTCGTTGCACCACACGTACATCAGCGTCGCATACGGCATCTCCTCGCCCATGACGCTGCGCACGAGTTCGGCGAGGGCGGCATCTCGCCGGGAGAAGCGCGAACGGTCGCCCTCGAAGGCGAGCACGATGCGTACCGGCGCGTCGTCCTTGTCGCGCACCGCCAGGTCGGCGTGTGCGATCAGGGCGGGGACCTTCCAGGAAAAGCGCAGGCGGCCCAGTTGCGCGGGCTCGATCCGCACGGCCTGGCGCAGCATGCTGGCGGACGCGTCCGCGCGCACGTGCACGGCGTCGCGACCGTCCAGCCGTGCATATGCGTAATGCGTGGGCGTCTTGCCCGGGAACGCCTTGTGCGTCCACGGCTCGCTGGTGGAGCCTGCCCAGGGATTCGGCGGTCCGCTCGCGGCATGCTGCGGCGGGTTGGCGCAGCCCGCGAGCAGCAGCGCCGCCGTGGCACACGCGAATGCGACGATGCGGAAGGTCATGTGCTCGACGTTGCAGATAAAAAAAAGGCCGCCCGAAGGCGGCCTTTTCAAGTTTCTTGTTTTCTGCACCGGCCTTGCGGCCGGTTCGAAAATCAGAAGCTGTGGCGGATGCCCAGGTCGTAGCCCGTGCTGTTGAAGTTGCCAGCGCCAGCGGTGGCACCGCCGAGGGTGACAGCCGTACCGTCGTTGTTGCGCACACGAGCGATCGTGGCGTACAGAGCGGTGCGCTTCGACAGGTTGTGGACATAACCCAGGGCCAGCTTGCGGGCACGGGCGTCCGGCACGCCGGCGACGTTCACGTCGAGGCGGTACTCGGAGTAAGCGGCACGGATTTCGCCAGCGCCGACCGGCACCAGGGCGCCGACCAGCCAGCCGCGGCCGTCCACGTCGCCGGCACCGGTGTCCACGGTGTCACGCTGGTATTGCGCCATGGCCTTGGCCATGCCGAAGTCCCAGCTGCCACCCAGGTTCCAGGTGGAGTAGTCGCCGTCGGTGACCACCGGGGTGTTCGTCGACAGGTCGGTGCGGGCGAAGCTCAGAGCCACGTTGAACGGGCCAGCGCCGTAGCCCAGGCGCAGGCCGTAGCCGTCGCCGAGGTCTTCGTTGCCGGTGGCATCGTTCTCGCCGAACCAGTAGTTGACCTGGCCGTAGAAGCCGCCCAGGTTCGGGGGCAGGAAGTAGCCGATGCTGTTGGAAGCACGCACCACGTTCGCGCCGATGCTGTTGGCACCGACGAGCATGATGTTGGTGCCGACGCCGTTCGTGCCGAACGGATCGAACACGGTCAGGTTCCAGAAGGACGGCGTGTAGTCACGGCCCAGGCGGACCTCACCCCAGCCACCAGCCAGGCTGACGGTGGAACGGCGACGGAAGTCGAACGCGCCCGAACCGGACGGGTTGCCGAACTGGCCGTCGTCGTTGTACAGCTGGCCTTCCAGCCAGAAGGAAGCGGACATGCCGCCACCCAGGTCTTCCGTGCCGCGGAAGCCCAGGCGCGAGCTGTTGTAGCCCGAGCTGGTCATGCCGGTGAAGCTCTGGCCGCCGTTGCTGGCGGAGCCGTGGGTGATGGCGGCGTCAACGATACCGAACAGGGTGACGGACGACTGGGCGGAAGCCGCACCAGCGGCAGCCATCACAGCCAGCGCGATCAGGGACTTTTTCATTGCAAGTTTCTCCAAGGTTAAACATAGGGCTCCGGTTACGCATGAGGCGCGAATGCAGGCACGTTCGCGTCTCACCGGATCCCCGGGCCAACCTCCTTTTGGGAAGTTGTTGCTATTCCACCAGACCGCATTTGCCTACGCAAAGTATTTAGCCCGTCGCATTGTGTTTCGTTGTGGACCGACAACAAGGGTGTAACGGCCGAGTCGATTCGGCGCAACAGACCGCCTCCAGATTTCGCATTCCGGAAAATGGGGTGGTTTTGATGCCGATCAGCCCGGCTCGCCGCCCGCCTGTCGCCGCCAGGCCTAAACTTTGTTGCATGGACCGCATTCTTGGCGCACTCGATCAGGCCCTGCGCACGCTCTTCGCCCAGCCGCGCAGCACGCGCGCCTGCCCCGTCGTTCCCGCCGAGGCCACGCACCTCGGCGCGCAGGAAAGGCAGCATGCCGCGGCCCTCATGCGGGTCAACCACGTGGGGGAGATCTGCGCGCAGGCGCTTTACACGGCGCAGGCCATGGCCACGCGCAACGAAGTCCTGCGCCGGCAATTCAACGAGGCTGCGCGCGAGGAGAACGACCATCTCGCGTGGACCAAGGCGCGGCTCGACGAACTCGGCGCGCGCCCCTCGCTGCTCAATCCGCTCTGGTACGCAGGCGCATTCGGCCTCGGCCTCGTGGCAGGCCGCTTCGGCGACCCGGTGAGCCTGGGCTTCCTGGTGGAAACGGAGCGCCAAGTCGAGGCCCACCTGCAGGGGCACCTCGAGCGGCTGCCGGCGGCCGACCACGCATCGCGCGCGATCGTGGCGCAGATGAAGGCCGACGAGGCCACGCACGCGCACAACGCCCAGGCTGCCGGCGCGGTGGAACTGCCGCCCCCCGTCAAGGCCGCGATGCGGGCGGCGGCCAAGGTGATGACCACCACCGCGCACTACATCTGAGCGGCTTCCGCGCCGTGTCCGGCGGCCTCAGGACTGCGGAGCGTCCTCGTCCACCAGCTCGAAGCTGGTGGTCATCTCCGCGGTCTTCGCGAGCATCGCGCTCGCGGAGCAGTATTTCTCGTGGCTCATGGCGATCGCGCGCTCCACGGCGGCCGCGGGCAGCTTGCGGCCGCGCACGGTGAAGTGCATGTGGATCTTCGTGAACACCTTCGGGTCGCTGGGCGCCCGTTCGGCGGCGAGCTTGACCGAGCAGCCCCGCACGTCGTGCCGGCCGCGCTTGAGGATCAGGACCACGTCATAGGCGGTGCAGCCGCCCGTGCCGGCCAGCACGGTCTCCATGGGCCGCGGCGCCAGGTTCTGCCCGCCGTTCTCCGGTCGCGCCGCATCGGGCGCGCCGTCCATCATCAGCACGTGGCCCGTGCCCGTTTCCGCCAGGAAACCCATCCCCGAACGCGCGCCGGTCGCGCCGGTCCACGTCACTGTGCATTCCATGCCTGTCCCTCTGAACGCGCCGCTGGCGCCAAATAGTTCCTGCCGATCCGATGCGCGCGCGAGACACTCTTGTGCAACGCAACAAAGATCTGGCTATACTGGCTTCGAAGCATAGCGATTCCGCTACGCACCGCCTGCCGAAGCAGCCCGAAGCACATCGCGTGCAAGGGGTTCGCCGAAGCGGCCCGACGATTGTCTCCTCCACCCTCCTTTGGTGGATTCAGCCCCCGGATCGCAAGGTCCGGGGGCTTTTTTCTGGCTGCGGCCGGCCCGGCGGCGCCTCGTATGATCTGCCCGCCATGAAGAAACCCCTGCAGCCGGAGGATTACCTCAAGAAGATCCTCACGGCCCGCGTCTACGACGTCGCCGTCGAATCGGCCCTGGAGCCT
>SEAY01000221.1 GCA_004144865.1 Comamonadaceae bacterium | reverse complement strand
GTGAAGCCGCAGCGCATCTTCTGGAAGCGGCAGTACAGCAGGTAGGTGTTCATCACGTCCGTCTCGCAGTAGCGGCGGATGTCCTCCAGCTTCCCTTCGAGGAAGGCGTCGTACACCTTCGAGCCGTCCATCCCCAGCTTGCCGGGGAAGCCGCACAGCTTGGCCATGGCGTCCAGCGGCGCGCTGCCGCGCGGCTGGTACATCGCCAGCAGGTCCATCAGGTCCAGGTGCCGCATGTGGTAGCGGCTGATGTAGTTGTTCCACTTGAACTCGCGGTCGTCGGCGGAGCCGCCTTCGCCCATGCACCAGTAGCGGTCGGCCGTGACGCCGTGGCGCAGGCCGCGGTAGTTCAGCACCGGCAGGTCGAAGCCGCCGCCGTTCCAGCTCACGAGCTGCGGCACGTGCTTGTCGACGGCGTTGAAGAAGTTCTGGACCACGCGGCCTTCGCTCTGGTTGTCGCGGTCCACGAAGGAATGCACGCGCAGGCCTTCGGCATTGCGGAACACGCAGCTGATCACCAGGATCCGCTGCAGGTGCAGCGGCATGAAGTCGCTCTGGCCGGCGTCCTTGCGCTCCTGCAGCCAGGCGGCGTAGAGCTGCTGGTCGGTGACGTCCGCGGGCACGTTGCGCAAGGCGCGCAGGCCCTGGATGTCGGGGATGGATTCGATGTCGAAAACGAGTACGGGCCACGCCATGGCCCGCACTGTACTCGACTAGAACAGCGCTTCCTTGTCGATCCCGCTGCGCGCCATCTGCCGCTTCAGCTTGGTGAGCGCCTCGTTCTGGATCTGCCGCACCCGCTCGCGCGTGAGGCCCAGGCGGTCGCTCAGCACCTCCAGCGTCTCCGGCTCGCGGTGGTGCAGCCCGAAGCGGCCTTCCAGCACTTCCTTCTCGCGGTGCGTGAGGGTGTCGATCCAGCTCGCGAGCAGCCGCTCGACCTCGTGGTTGTGTGTGACGCCCGTCGGGTCCACCGCCAGTTCGTCCGCCATGAAGTCGCCCAGCGTGTGCTCGTCCTCCGAGCGGTCCACCACGGCGTCGAGGGACCTCGGCGTTTCGGCCATCGCCAGCAGCTGCGCGACCTCCTGCGGCTCGCGCCCGAGCAGCGCCGCGACGTCCTCCACCCGAACCGACTCCGCGTCGCCGCGGCGCGAGGCCATGAAGGCGTGGTCGTTCTCCAGCGTGCGCCTCGCCCGCAGCACCTGCTGCAGCTCGCGCACCACGTGCACCGGCAGGCGGATCACGCGGCCCTGGTTCATCACCGCGCGCTCGACCGACTGGCGGATCCACCAGGTCGCATAGGTCGAGAAGCGGAACCCCCGCTCCGGCTCGAACTTGTCGATGGCGTGCATCAGCCCGAGGTTGCCTTCCTCGATGAGGTCCGACAGCGGCACGCCACGCCCGAGATAGCCCTTGGCGATGCTCACCACCAGCCGCAGGTT
>SEAY01000153.1 GCA_004144865.1 Comamonadaceae bacterium | reverse complement strand
GCTTCGGTGCACCACGTGCAGCTGGAACTGGCGCTAGCCGTGGTGTTCGTCGTGCTGGTGATCTTCGCCTTCCTGCACAGCCCGCGCGCGACGCTGATCGCCAGCCTGTCGGTGCCGATTTCTCTGGTGGGCGCCTGCGGCGTCATGTACCTGTTGGGCTACAGCCTGAACAACCTCTCGCTGATGGCGCTGACCATCGCCACCGGCTTCGTGGTCGATGACGCCATCGTGATGATCGAGAACATCTCGCGCCACATCGAGGAGGGCGTGCCGCCCATGGAGGCGGCGATGAAGGGCGCCAGCGAGATCGGCTTCACCATCATCTCGCTGACGGTGTCGCTCATCGCCGTGCTGATCCCGCTGCTGTTCATGGGCGACGTGGTGGGCCGCCTGTTCCGCGAGTTCGCGGTCACGCTCTCGGTGACCATCCTGATCTCCATGGTGGTCTCGCTCACGCTGGTGCCCATGATGTCGGCGCGCTGGCTGAAGGCCCACACGGCGCCGGAAGGCGGCTGGGGCGGGAAGATGCAGCGCGGCTTCGACCGCATCATCCACCGCTACGACCACGCGCTCACCTGGGTGCTGGCGCGCCAGAAGCTCACGCTGCTGGTGGCGCTGGGCACGCTGGTGCTGACGGTCATCCTGTACATGGCCATCCCCAAGGGCCTGTTCCCCACGCAGAACACGGGACAGCTGCAGGTGCGGGTGGAGGCGGCGCAGTCCATCGCGTATCCGGCCATGGCGGCGCTGCAGCAGGAAGTCGCGCGCGAGCTGGTGGAGGATCCCGCGGTGGCGAGCCTCGCCAGCTTCGTGGGCGTGGATGCGGCCAACAACACCATGCTGCACACCGGCCGCATGCTGGTGAACCTGAAGAGCGCGCGCGGCGGCCTGGAGGACGTGATCGCCCGCCTGCGCCAGCGCGGCATGAAGGTGCCGGGCGTGCAGCTGTACTTCCAGCCGGTGCAGGACCTGACGATCGAGTCCGAGAGCGGGCCGACGCAGTACCGCATCGCGCTGGAGGCGGCGGACACGCAGACCGTGGACGACTGGGCCGCGCGGGTGGTGCAGCGCCTGCGCCAGGAGCCGCGTCTGCGCAACGTGACCACCGATGCCAATGCGCGCGGCGCCGCCGTCTACGTGGAGGTGGACCGCGACACGGCTTCGCGCCTGGGCATCAGCACCGCGAGCATCGACGACGCGCTGTACAGCGCCTTCGGCCAGCGCATCGTCTCGACGATCTTCACCGAGACCAACCAGTACCGCGTGGTGCTGGAGGCGCGCACCGACCGCGCGGCCTCCATCGATGCGCTCAATGCGCTGCAGATCCGCACCAGTTCCGGCGAACCGACGCCGCTGTCGGCGGTGGCGCGCGTCGTCGAGCGACAGGCGCCGCTGCAGGTGACGCACGTGGCCCAGTATCCGGCGGCCGCCATCGGCTTCGACACCGCGGAAGGCGTGGCGCTGGGCAGCAGCGTGGACCGCATCCGCTCCGTCCTGGAGGAGATGAAGCTGCCGGCCGGCGTGACCGTCACCTTCCTCGGCGCGGCCGGCGCCTACGAGCGCTCGCTCTCCAACCAGCTCTGGCTGATCCTGGCGGCCGTGGTCTGCGTGTACATCGTGCTGGGCGTGCTGTACGAGAGCTACGTGCACCCGCTGACGATCCTGTCGACGCTGCCCTCCGCCGGCGTGGGCGCGCTGCTGGCGCTGATGCTCACCGGCAACGACCTGGGGGTGATCGGCATCATCGGCATCATCCTGCTGATCGGCATCGTGAAGAAGAACGCGATCATGATGATCGACTTCGCCCTGGACGCCGAGCGCAACGAGGGCAAGGCGCCACAGGAGGCGATCCACCAGGCGGCGCTGCTGCGCTTCCGCCCCATCATCATGACGACGCTGGCGGCGCTGTTCGCGGCGGTGCCGCTGATGCTGGGCTTCGGCGAGGGCGCCGAGCTGCGCCGGCCGCTGGGCCTGGCGATCTTCGGCGGGCTGATCGTGAGCCAGCTGCTGACGCTGTTCACCACGCCGGTGATCTACCTGGGGTTCGACAGGTTGGGGCGGCGGTGGCGCGGTCGCCCCCAGCGCCCCCACCCCAACCCTTCCCCGGAAGGGGAGGGAGGAAAGCAGGGCGCATGAACCTCAGCGCTCCCTTCGTCCGCCGCCCCGTCGGCACCGTGCTGCTGACGATCTGGATCGCGCTGGCCGGCATCGCGGCTTTCTTCAACCTGCCGGTGGCTTCGCTGCCGCAGGTGGACTTCCCGGTGATCTCGGTCTCGGCCAACCTGCCGGGTGCCAGCCCGCAGACCATGGCCACCAGCGTGGCGACGCCGCTGGAACGGCGCCTCGGCGTGATCGCGGGCGTGAACGAGATGACCTCGCGCAGCAGCAACGGCAGCACGCGCGTGACCCTGCAGTTCGACCTGAACCGCAACATCGATGCGGCCGCCCGCGAGGTGCAGGCGGCCATCAACGCCTCGCGCGCGGACCTGCCGTCCACGCTGCGCAGCAACCCGACCTACCGCAAGGCCAACCCTTCCGCCGCGCCGGTGATCATCCTGGCGCTGACCTCCGACACGCGCACCCCGGGGCAGATCTACGACGAGGTGTCCAACATCGTCCAGCAGAAGATCGCGCAGGTGCAGGGCGTGGGCGACGTCGAACTCGGCGGCGGCTCGCAGCCCGCGGTGCGGGTGGAACTGATCCCCTTCGCGATCAACCGCTACGGCATCTCCACCGAGGACGTCCGTGCCGCGCTGCAGTCCGGCACGGCCAACCGGCCCAAGGGCGACGTGGAAGTGAACGGCCGCCGCCTGCAGGTCTACACCAGCACCGGCATGGCCGACGGCGGCCGGTCGGCCGCCGACTACCGCAACATGGTGGTGGGCTGGCGCGACGGCGCGGCGGTGCGCCTGTCCGACGTGGCCGAGGTCAGCGACGGGGTGGAGAACATCAACACGCTCGGCCTCTTCAACGGGCAGCCGGCGGTGATCGTGCTGGTCACGCTGCAGCCGGGCGCGAACGTGATCGAGACGGTGGACGGGGTGAAGGCGCTGCTGCCCTCCCTGCAGGAAGCGCTGCCGGACGACATCCGCCTGCAGGTGGCCTCCGACCGCACCAACTCCATCCGTGCGTCGCTGCACGAGGTGGAGGTGACGCTCTTCATCGCCATCGCCCTGGTGGTGCTGGTGGTGAGCGTGTTCCTGCGCAGCGCCCGCGCCACGTTCATCCCGGCCGCGGCAACCGTCGTTTCGCTGCTGGGCACGTTCGGGGTGATGTACTTCCTGGGCTTCTCGCTCAACAACCTGTCGCTCATGGCCCTGACGGTCGCCACCGGCTTCGTGGTGGACGACGCCATCGTGGTGCTGGAGAACACCGCGCGCCACATCGAGAACGGCATGGACCGCTTCCAGGCCGCGCTGCAGGGCGCGCGCGAGGTGGGCTTCACCGTGCTGTCGATCAGCCTGTCGCTGGTGGCCGTGTTCATCCCGCTGCTGTTCATGGGCGGGCAGGAAGGGCGCCTCTTCCGCGAGTTCGCCGTGACGCTCTCCGCCGCCGTGTTGATCTCGCTGGTGATCTCGCTCACCACCACGCCCATGATGTGCGCGTGGCTGCTGCGCGCGGACGCGCACGAGCGCAAGCCGGGCCGCGTGGCGCGCTGGCTGGAGCGCGGCTTCGGCTGGACGCAGAGGATGTACGAGCACAGCCTGGACTGGGCGCTGTCGGCGCAATGGCTGGTGCTGCTGATCCTCGGGCTGGTGATCGCGCTGAACGCCTTCCTGTTCATCCAAATCCCCAAGGGCTACTTCCCGCGCCAGGACAGCGGCCAGATGTCCGGCGGCTTGCGGGCGGACCAGAGCATCTCCTTCCAGGCCATGCAGGCCAAGCTGCGCCAGGCCGTGGAGATCATCCGCGCGGACCCCGCGGTGGACACGGTGGTGGCGTTCACGGGCGGCAGCCGGGCGGGCGGCGGCTTCATGTTCGTCAACCTCAAGCCCGACCGCCAGGCGCGCGCGGAGGCGGTGATCGCGCGCCTGCGGCCGCAGCTGTCGCAGATCACCGGCCTGTCGATCTTCCTCAACCCGGTGCAGGACCTGCGCATGGGCGGACGCCAGAGCAACGCCAGCTTCCAGTACACGCTGAAATCCGACAACGAGGCGGACCTCAAGGCGGCGGCCCTGCGCCTGGCCGAGGCGATGAAGGAGCAGCCCGCGCTGGTGGACGTGGACACCGACCAGCAGGAGAACGGCGTGGAGACCTTCGTCGAGGTGGACCGCGCCAGCGCCAGGCGCCTGGGCATCAGCTCGCGCGACGTCGACAACGCCCTCTACAACGCCTTCGGCCAGCGGCAGGTGGCGACCATCTACGACGACCTGAACCAGTACAAGGTGGTGATGCAGGTCGCGCGGCGTTACATCCGCAGCCCCGAGGACCTGAAGGACGTGTACGTGCCCGCCACCGACACCGGCCCGGCGGCGAGCGCGCAGGCGGCTGCCGAAACGACGGCGACCGCGGCGAACGGCAACGGCACCACGGCGTCGGCCGCCGCTTCGGCCAATCCGGGCCTGCGCGACGCGTCCACCGGCTCGGCGGTCAGCGGCACGGCGCGCGCGATGGTGCCGCTGGCGGCGATCGCGAAGTTCTACGAGCGGCCCACGGCCAGTTCCATCGAGCACCAGGACGCGGAACTCGCCACCACCGTCTCGTACAACCTGGCCGAGGGCGTCACCTCGGCCGAAGGCGAGGCCGCGGTGCGCGCCGCGGAGGCCCAGGTGAACCTGCCCATCAACGTGCGCGGCAGCTTCCAGGGCACGGCGCGCGCGGCGCAGAAATCGCAGCAGCAGATGCCGATCCTGATCCTGGCCTCCCTGGTGGTGATCTACATCGTGCTGGGCGTCCTGTACGAAAGCATGGTGCATCCGATCACGGTGCTGTCGACGCTGCCCTCCGCGGGCGTGGGCGCGGTGCTGGCGCTGCTGCTGTTCAAGCTGGACTTCTCGATCATGGCGCTGATCGGGCTGTTCCTGCTGATCGGCATCGTCAAGAAGAACGCCATCCTGATCATCGACTTCGCGCTCGACGCCGAACGCTCGCGCGGCCTGTCGCCCTACGAGGCGGTGCGCGAGGCGTGCCTGCTGCGGTTCCGTCCCATCCTCATGACCACGCTGGCCGCGGCGCTCGGCGCGCTGCCGCTGGCCGTCGGCTTCGGGCTGGGCGCCGAACTGCGCCGGCCGCTGGGCATCACCATCATCGGCGGGCTGCTCGCCAGCCAGGTGATCACGCTGCTCACCACGCCCGTCGTCTACCTGCTGCTGGACAAGCTGCGCCGCCGCAGCCCCCACGAACGACTGCTCGCCCGCCACGGCGACGCGCAAACCGCATGAGAAGAAACACCTTTCCCGTCCTGGCCCTGGCCGCCGCGCTCGCGCTCTCCGGCTGCGTGAACCTCGCGCCGCGCTACGAAGTGCCCGCCGTGGAGATGCCCGTCGCCTTCAAGGAAGGCCGCGGCGCCTGGGTGCCCGCCGCCCCGGCGGATGCGCTCGAGCGCGGCGACTGGTGGCAGCTCTTCGACGACCCGGCGCTCAGCGCGCTGGCCGCGCAGGTGGAGGTGTCCAACCAGAACCTGGTGGCCGCGGTCGCGGCGTATGCGCAGGCGAGGGCGCTGACGCGGGAGCAGCGCGCCTCGCTGTTCCCGCGCGTGGATCTCGACAGCCGCCAGAACGTGAGCGGCGGGCCCGAGCGGCCGACCACGCGCAGCTACCAGCTGAACATAGGCGCGAGCTGGGAGCCCGACCTGTTCGGGCGCGTGACGCTGGCGGTGCGCAACGCGCGCGCCGGCGAGCAGGTCGCGCAGGCCGAAATTGCCTCGGTGCGGCTGGCCGCGCTCGGTGAACTGGCGGCCAACTACTTCGGGCTGCGCGAGACCGACGTGCTGCGCACCCTCCAGGCGGAGACGCTGCGCGGCTACGAGCGCAGCCTGCAGATCACGCGCAACCGCTACGAGGCGGGCATCGTGGCCCGCACCGACGTGCTGCAGGCCGAGACGCAGCTGGCGAACAGCCGCGCCGACCTGCTGACGCTGGAGCGGCAGCGCGCCGCCTTCGAGCACGCGATCGCGGTGCTGGTCGGCCGCGCGCCGTCGAACTTCAGCCTGCCGGCGGATCCCAAGTGGAGCGTGAAGGTGCCTTCCATCCCGGAAGCGCTTCCTTCCACGCTGCTGCAGCGGCGGCCGGACATCGCCTCCGCGGAGCGGCGCGTGGGCCAGCTGAACAACGCCATCGGCATCGAGCGGGCGGCCTTCTTCCCGAGCATCAGCCTCAGCGGTTCGATCGGCGCGTCGGCGGCGAGCTTCGGCGAGCTGTTCAGTGCGTCGAGCCTCGCGTGGGCGCTCGGCACGGCGCTGGCGCAGACGATCTTCGACGCCGGGGCGCGCAGCGCGCGGGTGGACCAGGCGCGCGCCGCGCTGGACGAGGGCGCGGCGAACTACCGGCAGACCGTGCTGGCCGCCTTCCAGGACGTCGAGGACCAACTGGTGGCCCTGCGTGTGCTGGAGCAGCAGCAGGCGCTGCGCCAGCAGGCCGCGCGCGCCGCCGACCTGGTGGAGCAGCAGGTGCTGAACCGCTACGAGTCCGGGCTGGTGGGCTACACCGAGGTCATCACCGCGCAACAGAGCGCCGCCGCGGCACGCCGGGCGCTGGTGCAGGCGCAGATCGACCGGCAGCTGGCGGCCGTCTCGCTGATCCAGGCCCTGGGCGGCGGCTGGCGTGGGCTGGAAGACACGCCCTGAAACGAGGGAATTGACCCGCGTCAACCGCACCGGCCCTGGAAGGCGTAGTGTCGCGGCATGGGCAATGTTCGCTTCGCCGCCATCCTCGCGCTGCTGATCTC
>SEAY01000220.1 GCA_004144865.1 Comamonadaceae bacterium | reverse complement strand
CCCGAAGACCGCCTGTGCATCCCCGTGCCGCTGTACCACTGCTTCGGCATGGTGCTGGGCAACCTGGCCTGCTTCACGCACGGCTCCACCATCGTCTACCCGAGCGACGGGTTCGACCCGCTCACCGTGCTGCAGACGGTGCAGGATGAGCGCTGCACCGGCCTGCACGGCGTGCCCACCATGTTCATCGCCGAGCTGGACCACCCGCGCTTTGCCGAGTTCGACCTGTCCACCCTGCGCACCGGCATCATGGCCGGATCGCCATGCCCCACCGAGGTCATGAAGCGCGTGGTGGAGCAGATGCACCTGTCGGAGATCACCATCGCCTACGGCATGACCGAGACCAGCCCGGTGAGCTGCCAGAGCAGCACCGACACGCCTTTGCCCAAGCGCGTTTCCACCGTGGGCCAGGTGCAGCCGCACCTGGAAGTCAAGATCGTGGACCCCGACAGCGGCGCCGTGGTGCCCATCGGCCAGCGCGGCGAGTTCTGCACCCGGGGCTACTCGGTGATGCACGGCTACTGGGGCGACGACGCCAAGACACGCGAGGCCATCGACGCCGAAGGCTGGATGCACACCGGCGACCTGGCCACCATGGACGACGAAGGCTACGTGAACATCGTCGGCCGCATCAAGGACATGGTGATCCGCGGCGGCGAAAACATCTACCCGCGCGAGATCGAGGAGTTCCTGTACCGCCACCCGCAGGTGCAGGACGTGCAGGTGGTGGGCGTGCCCGATGCCAAGTACGGCGAAGAGCTGTGCGCCTGGATCATCGCCAAGCCGGGCACCAAGCCGACCGAAGACGACATTCGTGCCTTCTGCAAAGGCCAGATCGCGCACTACAAGGTGCCGCGCTACATCCGCTTCGTCACCAGCTTCCCGATGACGGTGACGGGCAAGATCCAGAAGTTCAAGATCCGCGATGAGATGAAGGATCAGCTCGGCCTGGTCGAAGCCAAGACCGCGTGAACCTATGACCCCCCTGAGCCGCTTCGCGCCTTCCCCCGAGGGGGACGCCGCCCCTGGCCCGGCAAAGCCGGTTCCACGGCGGCACGCGCATGGCCTGCTCCGCGGCCTTCAGTGCCACCGGCCAGCCGGTGGCACCACACCACCCATACGACATTCGACGGAGCCTGCATGATTCTCAACACCCAACTCAACGCCCGCTCGGCGGACTTCCTGGCCAACGCAGCCGCCATGCGCACGCTGGTCGACGACCTGCGCGCCCAGCTCGACAAGGTCGCCCAGGGCGGCGGCGAGGCCGCCCGCGCCAAGCACACCGCCCGCGGCAAGCTGCTGCCGCGCGAGCGGGTGCAGATGCTGCTGGACCCGGGCACGCCGTTTCTGGAGCTGGCGCCGCTGGCCGCGCTCAACATGTACAACAACGATGCGCCGAGCTCCGGCCTCATCGCCGGCATCGGCCGCGTGAGCGGTGTGGACTGCATGATCGTGTG
>SEAY01000152.1 GCA_004144865.1 Comamonadaceae bacterium | reverse complement strand
TCCTTGGCCGCGAAGTCCTCCGCCCAGCTGATCACCTGCGGCTCCAGCGCCAGCACCGCCTGCAGCGCGGTCGGCAGGTGGCGCATGGCCTTCAGGTGCTCCGCCTCTTCCGCATCGGTGAGCTTGCCCCGCACCTGCGCAAGTGCCAGCGTCAGCAGGAACAGGCCCGCAAGCTGGGTGGTGAACGCCTTGGTGGATGCCACGCCGATCTCCACGCCGGCGCGCGTGATGTAGGCCAGCTTGCATTCGCGCACCATGGCGGACGTGGAGACGTTGCAGACGGTGAGCGTGTTTTCCATGCCGAGCGAGCGTGCGTGCTTCAGCGCGGCCAGCGTGTCGGCGGTCTCGCCGGACTGGCTGATCGTCACCACCAGCGTGCGCGGGTTGGGCACGCTCTCGCGGTAGCGGTACTCGCTCGCGATCTCCACCTGCGTCGGAATGCGGGCGATGCTTTCGAGCCAGTACTTGGCCGTGCAGCCGCTGTAGTAGCTGGTGCCGCAGGCGAGGATCAGCACCGAATCGACATCCTTGAAGACGCGGTAGGCGCCGTCGCCGAACAGCTCGGGCGTGACGTGCTCCACGCCCTGCAGGGTGTCGCCGATCGCGCGCGGCTGCTCGAAGATCTCCTTCTGCATGTAGTGCCGGTAGGGACCCAGCTCCGCCGCGCCGCTGTGCGCCTGCACCGTCTTCACCGGCCGGTTGGCGGCCTTGTGGTTGCGGTCCACCACCCAGTAGCGACCGAGCTGCAGGTCGACGAGGTCGCCTTCTTCCAGGTAGACGATCTGGTCGGTCACGCCCGCCAGCGCCATCGCGTCGCTGGCGAGGAAGTTCTCGTCCTTGCCGACACCCAGCACCAGCGGCGAACCCGCGCGCGCGCCGACCACGCGGTGCGGCTCGTCCTTGCAGAACACGGCGATCGCGTAGGCGCCGTGCAGCTGCGTGACGGCGGCCTTCACCGCGTCGAACAGGTCACCCTCGTACAGGCTGTCGACCAGGTGCGCGATCACCTCGGTATCGGTCTGGCTGGTGAAGCGGTAGCCCTTGGCCTTCAGCGCCGCGCGCAGCTCGTCGTGGTTTTCGATGATCCCGTTGTGGACCAGCGCCACGCGGCCGGGGCCCGAGGCCGCGCTCTCGCCCGGGCCGTGGCTGAAGTGCGGGTGCGCGTTGTGCACGGCCGGCGCGCCGTGCGTCGCCCAGCGGGTGTGGGCGATGCCGGTGCCGCCCTCGATGTGCTCGGCGGCGACCTGCTCCATGAGTTCGGCCACGCGCGCCACGCTGCGCGCGCGCTTCAAGCCGTCCGCATAGACGGCCACGCCGCAGGAGTCATAGCCGCGGTATTCCAGCCGCTGCAGGCCCTGCACCAGGACCGGGACGATGTTGCGCGCGGAGACCGCGCCGACGATACCGCACATGTTGCGCCTCTGGGTTCAGCAATGGGGGCACTGTAGGGGCGTGGAAGCGCAATAGGCGATCTAAATTCCGGCTGTTTCGGAATATTCTTCCAGTCATTCATTGCGGCGCAATAAAATTCCCGAATGAGCGCCCAAATGCAATCCGTTTCCCTGGATGCCACTGACCTCGCCCTGCTGGAGCAGCTGCAGGAGGACAGCTCCCTGAGCAACCAGGACTTGGCAGCCCAAGTCCATATCTCGCCCGCGACCTGCCTGCGCCGGGTCAAGCGCCTGTGGGAGGCAGGGCTGGTCCAGCGCGAGATCGCGATCCTGGATCCGGAGCGGCTGGCGGCCACCCTCGGCCAGGGACTGGAAGCGGTCGTGGAGGTCTCGCTGGACCGGCAAGGCAGCGAGGAGCAGGAGGCGTTCGAGCAGCGCGTGATCGCCGACGACGCCGTGCAGCAGTGCTACCGCGTCTCGCCCGGGCCCGACTTCATCCTCGTGGTGTTCGCGCGCGACATGCAGGACTACCTCGCGCTGGCGCAGCGCCTCTTCACCAGCGACGCGAACGTGCGCAACGTGAAGGCCTTCTTCTCGGTGAAGCGGGCGAAGTTCAGGCCGCGGGTCGGGCTGCCGAAGCGGGGCTAGACGGAACGGCGAACAAGCCTGTCATCCCGGGCTTGACCCGGGATCCATGCGGGGGTGCGCGTACCGGCACCGTCTGGATTGCGGGTCAAGCCCGCAATGACAGTCACGTGTTCTTCTTCGGCCGCTCCCAGCCCGTGATGGTCGCCTGCTTCGCGCGGGCGACCGTCAACGCGCCCGGCGCGGTGTCCTTGCTCACCACCGAGCCGGCGCCCACCGTGCCGCCCTTGGCGACCGTCACCGGCGCCACCAGCACGCAGTTGCTGCCCACGTGCACGTCCGCCTCGATCACCGTGCGGTGCTTGTTGGCGCCGTCGTAGTTGGCCGTGATGCTGCCGGCGCCGTAGTTCACCCGCTCGCCCACTTCCGCGTCGCCCAGGTAGGCCAGGTGGTTGGCCTTGGCGCCGCGTGCCAGCGTCGAGTTCTTCACTTCCACGAAGTTGCCGATGTGCACCTCGGGGCCGAGCCGCGCGCCGGGACGCAGCCGCGCGAACGGGCCGACCAGCGCGCCCTCGCCGATCTCCACGCCCGCCTTTTCGCCGTCGATGTGCGTGAACGCCAGCAGCACCACGCCATTGGCGATGCGCGCGTTCGCGATCACGCAGTTGGGGCCGATGCGCACATTGTCGCCCAGGGTGACCTCGCCGTCGAACACGCAGTTGACGTCGATCTCCACGTCCTGGCCGCAGCGCAGCGTGCCGCGCACGTCGAAGCGGGCGGGGTCGGCCAGCCGCACGCCCTGCTCCATCAGCGAGCGCGCCTGGCGCCGCTGGTAGGCGCGCTCCAGCTCCGCGAGCTGCAGCGGGCTGTTGACGCCGTCGACTTCCACCTGCTCGAGCGCGGGCGACGCGACCACTTCGCAACCGTCCGCCACGGCGAGATGCACGATGTCGGTGAGGTAGTACTCGCCCTGGGCGTTGTCGTTCGTGAGGCGCGCCAGCCAGCGCTTCAGGCGCGCGGAAGGCACGGCCATGAACCCCGTGTAGACCTCACGGATGGCGCGCTGCTGCTCGGAGGCATCCTTGTGCTCCACGATGGCCCGCACCGCATCGCCTTCGCGCACGATGCGGCCGTAGCCGGTGGGATCCGCCATCTCCACCGTGAGCAGCGCGAGGCGTTCGCCGCCGCAGCGGTCCACCAGCGCCTGCAGGGTCTGCGGCCGGATCAGCGGCACGTCGCCGTTGAGGATGAGCGCGATGCCGTCGTCGGGCAGCACCGGCACCACCTGCTGGACGGCATGGCCCGTGCCGAGCTGGGGCTCCTGCCGCACGAAATCCGGCGCGGCGGTTCCGGCGGCCGCCGCCGAGCCGCGCAGCCAGGACTCGAGTTCGTCCGCGCCATGCCCCGTGATCACGATGGTGCGGCGCGCCTGCAGCGCCTGCGCCGTTTCCATCACGTGCTGGATCAGCGGGCGGCCGCCCAGCCGGTGCAGGACCTTGGGCGTGCGGCTTTTCATGCGCGTGCCCTTGCCGGCCGCCATCACCACCACATCGACTGCTTTCATTCGCGTACCCTTCGTGCTCATGATGAAGTCGTTGGACTCCACCCGTCTGGCCGGCATTATCCTTGCGCTGGGCCTCGCGCTGGTGCTCTCCGCCTGCAGCGCGCTCAAGCTGGGCTACACCAACCTGCCGAACCTGGCGTACTGGTGGCTCGACGGCTACGTCGACTTCAGCGACGAGCAGGCCCCGCTGGTGCGCGACGAAATCGCGCGGTTCTACGCTTGGCACCGGCAGCAGGAGTTGCCGAAGGTGGTCGAACTGCTGGCGCGCATGGAACAGATGGCGCCGGCCGACTTCACTCCCCAGCAGGCCTGCACCGTCTTCGGCGAGGTGCGTGCGCGCCTCGATGCCGTGGCCACCGAGGCGTCGCCCCGCATCGCCGCGATCGCGGCGACCCTGACCGGCCGCGAGCTGCGCTACCTGCAGCGCAAGTTCCGGCGCAACAACGAGACCTACCGGGAGGAGTGGCTGGACGTCCCCGCCGCCAAGGTGCACGAAAAGCGCTACGAGCGCCTGCTGGAGCGCCTGGAGACCTTCTACGGCAGGCTCGACGAGCCGCAGCGCGTCGTTCTGCGGCAGCGCATCGTCCAGTCCGCGTTCGACCCGGCGCGCAGCCACGCCGAGTGGCAGCGCCGCCAGCAGGACCTGCAGCAGGTGCTGCGCCGGGTCGCGCACCGGGGCACGCCCGAAGCCGAGGCGCCCGCCCTGGTCCGCGGCTGGTTCGCGCGGGTCGAGCGCGCTCCCGACCCGGCGTACCGCGCCTACCAGGACACCCTGTTGCACGAGGGCTGCGCCACCTTCGCCGCGGTGCACCAGGGCACGACCCCCGCACAGCGCGAACAGGCGGCACGGCGCCTGCGTGACTACCAGCGGGACCTGCGCGACCTGGTCACGCAGCCGTGAGCGCTCCGCGCTCGCAGCTGGCGCTGGTCTGGCGCCTCGGCGCGGCGACCACGCTGATCGTGATGGCCTTCGCGGTGACGGGTCCCGTGCTGGCGGTGCTGCTTCAGCAGGCGGGATACGGCACCGCCTTCATCGGCGCGTTCTCGATGCTGCCGTTCCTGATGGTGGCGCTGCTCATTCCCGCCATGCCGCCGCTGCTGGCGCGCTGGGGCACGCTGCGCAGCTACCGCATCGGCGCGGCCCTGCAGCTCGCGGGCATCGGCTCCTTCGCGCTGTTCGACCACGTGGCGCTGTGGGCGCTGGGCTCCGCGGTGAGCGGAGTCGGCGCGGCGGCGTTGTGGAACACCACCGAGGCGCTGCTGGCGGAGGAGGCGCCGCCCGAGTCGCGCGGCCGGGTGATGGGCCTGTACCAGACGGCGCTGGGCGCGGCGCTCGCGCTGGGCCCGTTCACGCCGGCGCTGCTCGGCCTGCCGGCTCGGCCGATGCTTTGGCTGGCCGTGGGGCTGGTCGCGGCGTGCCTGGTCCTGGCGCTCACCGCGCCGGCGCACGAACCGCGCGCGCGGTCACCCGCGCCCACCGGCACCTGGCATGCATTGCGCACCGTGCCCTGGCTGGCGGCGATCGCATTCTCCGGCGGGGTGTTCGAGGCTGGGCTGGGCGCCGTGGGCGCCGCACACGCCTCCGCCTCGGGCATGAGCCTCAGCACGGCGGCCAGCGTGGCCGGCGCGATCGGCGTGGGCAGCTTCCTGTTCCAGTACCCCGCCGGCTGGGCCGCGGACCGCTTCTCGCCGCGACGCGTTTTCATGATCGCAGCGTGCACGCTCCTGGTCGCCAGCCTGGCGATGGTGTTCGCCCGGCAAGCCCCGTGGCTGCTGTGGGTGTGCGGCCTCGCCTGGGGCGGGGTGGGTGGCGCGCTCTACACGCTCACGATGGTGCAGGTGGCCCATGCCTTTGCCGGCCGCGCCACGGCGGGCGGGGCGGCGGCGATGATCACGGGCTACACGTGGGGCGGGACGCTCGGGCCCGTCGCCAGCGGTTCGGCGCTGCAGGCCGCGGGCACCACCGGGCTCGCTGCGCTGCTCGCCGTGCTGGCGGCGCTCACGCTCGCGGCCGCGCGCAGGGTTGCGCCGGCCGCGGCCTGATCAGCGTTCGCCCTTGGAGTGGGACTTGCCTTCGCGCTCGGCCTGCTCCAGCTCGCGCGCCTCGGACTCGGAGCGCGGCTTGGAGGCGTCGGCGTCGGATTGCACGTCGGCCTTGTCCAGGTATTCCTTGATGTTCTTCTGGTAGTCGCGCGTGGCGGTGTAGCTGCCTTCGCCTTCCACCTGGCCCTGCGCCTCGGGGGAGGACTGGAAGTCGGTGGCGCCGGCGCGCTGCTGCTGGGGATCGCTCTCGCGTTCGGGCTGCTGCTGCAGGATGCGCGGCGTGGACTTGTCGTTCGACATCGGGGGCTCCTCTGGATGTGGGCGGCCCAATGCCGCCATCTGTCCAGCTTAGGAAGGCGCGCAACGACCTTCTGTCGTCCGGTGCGGCCCGGCGTTGTCGGCGCGTGCCTACGATCAGCTGGGGTTCGCCTGCGGCGAAACCCAGCCTACGGAGGCGCCGCCGCTGCCGCTCACCCCTGCAGCGCGGCCCACATTTCCTTGTCGCGCTCCGCCGTCCAGATGCGCGGGTTCTTGATGCCCTTCGCCTCGTCGTAGGCCCGGCTCACGTCGAACGGCAGGCAATGCTCGTAGATGAAGACGCTGCCGAACACCGGGTCCATGGCCTTGCGCGTGTGCGCCATGGCGGCCTTCAGGTCCATGTTGGCCGCCGCGGCTTCCTTGCCGCAGCGATACAGCGTCTCGACCCAGCGCTTCGTGTAGTCGAGCGCGAGGTTCACCTGCGCATTCCCTTTCATGGCCTCGCCGCGGCCGGGCACCAGCGCCTCCGCCTTCAGCGCGCGCAGCGCCTCCAGCGCCGCCGGCCACTCCTCGAGCTGCGCGTCGCCGGTGTAGACGCCGGCGTTGTATTCCACCAGGTCGCCGGAGAACAGGACCTTCTCCTCCTCGACCCAGGCGATGGTGTCGCCACGCGTGTGGCCGTGGCCGGGCGACCAGACCTGCACCTTCACGCCACCCAGGTCGAGTGTCAGCTTGCCGGGCACTTCGCCCTTCACGGGGTCGCCGCCCCCGATGACCATCGTCGGCCAAGTGAGGCCGGGCACGCTCTCCGCGTTGCGGAACAGGCGCGGGAAGCGATCCATCTCGGACTGCATGTCCTCGGCGCCGCGCTCCACGATCAGCTCGTAGGTGCCCTGGCTCGCGATGACCTCGGTGGCGCCCTCCTCGAAATAAGCGCTGGCGCCCAGCACGCGCACCGCGTGGTAGTGCGTGAGCAGCACGTACTTGATCGGCTTGTCGCTGACGGTGCGGATGCGCGCGATCAGGTCGCGCGCCATCGCGGGCGTGGCCGTCGCGTCGCTCACCATGATGAAACGGTCGCCGATGATCACGCCCGAGTTGGGGTCGCCCTCGGCGGTGTACGCCCAGCAGTGCGGCGAGAGCTGCTCGAAGGTGATCTTCTTGTCGGCCAGGTCGGCCTGGCTCGCGAATGCCTTGGTCATGGG
>SEAY01000037.1 GCA_004144865.1 Comamonadaceae bacterium | reverse complement strand
CCCTCCCCCGGAGGGGGAGGGAGAGGCAGCAACCTTCAACCCCGCGAGGGCCTGGAACGCCCCGCGCGCCTTCGCGCCCAGTTCCGCCTTCAGCGCCCCGAGGCTGCGTCCCATCCCGAGCTGGCGACCGTGCTCGTCCGCCACGCGGAAGTTCATGAACAGGTGCGCGGGCACCATGTCGAGCTTGAAGTCGGTGCGCTTCACGTCCAGGCTCGTTTCGTCGCGCACCAGCTTCAGCAGGGCATCCGTCAGGCTGCCGTGCCCGTAGCGTTCCGGCGCCAGCAGCAGCTGCGCGATCCGCGCGGCCGATTCCGGCAGCGGCACGAAGCGCGAGCGCGGCCTCTGCGGCAGGCTTTTCAGCAGCGCCTGGACCTTGTCCTTCAGCATGCCGGGCACGAGCCACTCGGTGCGGTCCTCGCTCACCTGGTTCAGCACGAACAGCGGCACCGTCACCGTGAGCCCGTCGCGCGCGTCGCCCGGTTCGTGCAGGTAGGTCGCCGTGCAGTCGACGCCACCGAGCTTCACCGTCTTCGGAAAGGCGTTGCTCGTGATGCCGGCGGCCTCGTGCCGCATCAGCTCCTCGCGCGAGAGCTTCAGCAGGTCGGCGTTGGCCCGGCTCGCCTCGCGGTACCAGCGCTCGAAGGTCGCGCCGCTGTAGACGTCCTTGGGCACCTGCTGGTCGTAGAAGGCGTAGATCAGCTCCTCGTCCACCAGCACGTCCTGCCGCCGCGACTTGTGTTCCAGCTCCTCGACCTGCTTGACCAGCTTGCGGTTGGCCGCCAGGAAGGGAAGCTTCGTTTCCCATTCGCCCGCGACCAGGCCTTCGCGCAGGAAGATCTCGCGCGCGCCGTGCAGGTCGGCCCGCGCGAAAGGCACGCGGCGGCCGCTGTAGATCACCAGGCCGTAGAGCGTCGCGCGCTCCAGCGCCACCACCTCCGCCGCCTTCTTCTCCCAGTGCGGATCCAGCAGCTGCTTCTTCAGCAGGTGGCCGGCGACCTCCTCCACCCACTGCGGCTCGATGTTGGCGAGGCCGCGGCCGAAGAGGCGCGTGGTCTCCACCAGTTCCGCGGCCACGATCCAGCGGCCCGGCCGCTTCTTCAGGTGGGCGCCGGGGTGGCGGTAGAACTTGATGCCGCGCGCGCCGAGGTAGGCCTCGTCGTCTTCCAGCTTGAACCCGATGTTCCCCAGCAGGCCGGAGAGCATCGCCTTGTGCAGCTGTTCGTAGCCGGCAGGCTGGTCGTTCAGGCGCCACTTGTGCTCGGTGACCACCGTCAGGAGCTGCGAGTGCACGTCGCGCCATTCCCGCACGCGCCGCACGTTGATGAAGTTCTGGCGCAGCAGCTGCTCGTACTGCCGGTTCGACAGCTTGTGTTCCTTGCCGTGCCCGCCGCGCGCCTCGTCCAGCCACTGCCACAGGCGCACGTAGCCGGAGAACTCGCTCTTCTCGTCGTCGAACTTGGCGTGCTGCTGGTCGGCCTGCGCCTGCATCTCCAGCGGCCGGTCGCGCACGTCCTGCAGGGAGAGCGCGGACGCGATCACCAGCACCTCCTGCAGCGCGCCGCGCTGGCGCGCCTCCAGGATCATGCGGCCCACGCGCGGGTCCAGCGGCAGGCGCGCCAGCTCGCCGCCCATGGGCGTGAGCTCGTTGTCGTCGTCCACCGCGCCCAGCTCGTTGAGCAGCTGGTAGCCGTCGGCGATCGCGCGGCCGGCGGGCCGGTCGATGAAGGGGAACTCCTCCACCACGCCCAGGCGCAGCGACTTCATGCGCAGGATCACGCCCGCCAGCGAGGAGCGCAGGATCTCGGGATCGGTGAAGCGCGAGCGGCCGGCGAAGTCCTGCTCGTCGTACAGCCGGATGCAGATGCCGTTGGCCACGCGGCCGCAGCGGCCCGCGCGCTGGTTGGCCGCCGCCTGGCTGACCGGCTCCACCAGCAGCTGCTCCACCTTGCTGCGAAAACTGTAGCGCTTGACCCGCGCCGTGCCGGTATCGACCACGTACCGGATGCCGGGCACCGTGAGCGAGGTCTCGGCCACGTTGGTGGCCAGCACGATGCGCCGCCCGGTGTGGCCGTCGAAGACGCGGTCCTGCTCCTGCTGCGACAGGCGCGCGAACAGCGGCAGCACTTCCGCGTTGCGCGTCAGGACGTCGTGCGACAGGTGCTTGCGCAGGTGGTCCGCCGCCTCGCGGATCTCGCGCTCGCCGGGCAGGAACACCAGGATGTCGCCCGGCGCGTTGCCGCGCCACAGTTCGTCGACCGCGTCGGCAATCGCATCGTTCAGGTCGAAGTCGCGCGACTCCTCGAAAGGCCGCCAGCGCTGTTCCACCGGGAAGGTGCGGCCCGACACGTAGATCACCGGCGCGGGACCATCGCGCGACGCGAAGTGCTGCGCGAAGCGCTCGGCGTCGATCGTCGCCGAGGTCACCACCACCTTCAGGTCGGGCCGACGCGGCAGCAGCTGCCGCAGGTACCCGAGCAGGAAGTCGATGTTGAGGCTGCGCTCGTGCGCCTCGTCGATGATGATGGTGTCGTACGCCTTGAGCAGCGGGTCCGATTGCGTCTCGGCCAGCAGGATGCCGTCGGTCATCAGCTTGACGGAAGCGTCCCGGGCCAGCCGGTCCTGGAAGCGGACCTTGTAGCCCACCACCTCGCCCAGGGGCGTCTCCAGTTCCTGCGCGATGCGCTTGGCCACGCTGGAGGCGGCGATGCGCCGCGGCTGCGTGTGGCCGATCAGGCGACCCTGCCCCTCGGGGGCATGGAGCTTGCCGCGCCCCATCGCCAGCGCGATCTTGGGCAGCTGCGTGGTCTTGCCCGAGCCCGTTTCGCCGCACACGATCACCACCTGGTGCGCCGCCATCGCGGCCATGATCTCCTCGCGGCGCGCGGAGACGGGCAGGTTCTCGGGGAAGGTGATTTTCAGCGGGGAAGGCAAGACGGCACGGCTCTCGAAAGGCCGTGATTATCGGCGCTGCGCAGCTTCAGGCGGGAGCCGCGCCGCCCAGCACGTCGCTCTGGGTCGGCAGCTCGGCGATCTGGCCGATGTCCTGGTCGAAGAAGGCCAGGCGGCTTTGGTAGCTCCAGGCCGTGCGCGCCATCGCGCGGGCGGTGGAAATGGCCTGGGCCGGCCGCACTTGCGTGTTGGTGAGCAGCACGCCGATGCCGATGTCGGCCACCCAGGCGGTGCCCGCGGCCTCCAGCCCCGCCGGATCGCGGCTGATGCTCAGGGAAACGGGGCGCACGAGGCGGTCGCGGATCTGCCGCCCGAGTTGCGCCAGGCGCTCCACGTCCGGCGCATGCGGCACCAGCAGCAGGAAGCCGTCCTCGGCCAGGCGCCCCATCTCCACGTACTGCGGCACGCACCGGCGCAGCCGGCTCGCGCACACGAACAGCGCGTGGTTGAAGGCGGCGCGTCCGTGCAGGTTCTCCAGGGCGTACAGGTTGGCGATGCAGATCGCCAGCACGCCGATGGGCCGGGCCTCCGCATTGCGCCGGAAGAAGATGTCGCCCACCATCTGGCCCGTCTCGCTGTGCGATCGCATGCGGGTCACCGGGTCGTAGCTGGGACCGTGCGCCAGCACCTCGGCCAGTTCCAGCAGGTACGAGTAGCGCGCCCACAGCACCGAGGCCAGCACACACAGGTAGGCGATGCCCGCGATCGCGCTCACGGCGTGCACCGGCCACGCGGTGGTGCGGTCCAGGGCGATCCAGCTCAGGCCCGCGATGGCCACCAGCATGAAGAAGATTCCGGCGACGGCGGCCCAGCCGCCGCGGTCCCCGCGCCAGGCGCCGCGCGCGGCGACCAGCAGCATGGCCGTGCCGATGGCGAAGGTCGTGAGCGAGCTGAGGGCGAGGGAGTGCGTCGCATCCAGCAGCCATCCGGCCGCCAGCACCAGCACGCCGCCGCCCGCCAGCAGGGCCATCGCAGGGCGGCCGACCGCGTGCTGGCGCAGCATGCCGAAGGTGGACATGAGCATCAGCGCCAGGCTCACGGCGGTGACGACGGCGACGTGCGCCAGCACGCGCGCCTCCACCGTGCCCTCCGGCAGCGGCAACCATCCGAGGTAGGCGACGACGAAGGCGGCGGACGCGAGCGACGTCAGGCCCGCCATGAGGGCGACGCGCCTGTGCGAACGCGCGAAGGCGGCGAGGGAGATCACCAGCATCAGCGTCGCCGTGCAGAAAAAGGCTCCCCAGAAGCCCGCCGCCAGCGTATCCATCCTCGGACGATAGCAAACGCGGCGTGCTGCCGCTACAGAAACGCCGTCTTTAAGCCACCGGCGCCGGTGCAGTGTGGGGCGGAAGCTCCGCGATGCGGCCTTCGCGGTCGTCGTAGAAGGCGAGCCGGCTGGCATAGCTCCAGCCGGTGCGGGCCATCGCGCGCACCGCCGAGACCGCCTGCGAGGGCCGCACCGCCGTGGAGGTGGACATCACGCCGATGCCCACGTCGGCCATCCACACGGTGCCGGCCGAATCGATGCGGCCCGGGTCCGGACTGGTGCTGAGGGCGAGGGGGCGGCACAGCTGGTCGCGGATCTGGCGCGCGAGGGCGGCAAGCTCTCCGAGATCGTGCATCTGCCTGGCGAGCAGCAGGAAGCCGTCGTCTCCCAGGCGCCCCATCTCCACGGTCTCCGTGGCGCAGCGGCGCAGGCGGCCGGCGCACACGAACAGGGCGTGGTTGAAGGCGGCGCGCCCATGCAGGTTCTCCAGCGCGTACAGGTTGGAGATGCAGACGGCGATCACGCCGATCGGCCGCGCGTCGCCGTCGCGGCGGAAGAACAGTTCGCCCACCAGCTGGCCGGTCTCGCTGTGCGAACGCATGCGGGTCACCGGGTCGTAGCTGGGGCCGTGGGCCATCACCTCGGCGAGTTCGAGCAGGTAGGCGTAGCGCACCCACAGCGCCGCGGCCATCACCGTGAGGTAAGCCATCCCGGCCAGCGCGCTGGCGGCGTGCACGGGCCATGGCACCGCGGGGTCGAGCGCGATCCAGCTCAGGCCGCCCAGCGCCGCCAGCATGAAGCTCACGCCGGTGACGGTGGTCCACGCCAGGCGGTCCCCGCGCAGGGCGCTGCGCAGGGCCACGCCCCACATCAGGGCGCCCAGGAGGAAGGCGGAGGCCGAGGCCAGCAGCAGCGCGTGCCAGGCGGACAGCGTCCAGCCTGCCGCCAGCACCACGATGCCGAGCGCCGCGAGGCTGCCTGCCACCCTGCGTGCCACCTCGCGCCTGCGCAGCAGCCCCAGCAGCGCCAGCAGCATCAGCGCGAGGACGGTGGAGACGAGCACCGCGAGGTGCGCGAGGAAGCGCGACTCCGCCGCTCCTTCCAGCGGCAGCCAGCCCAGGTAGGCCAGCACGAAGCCGGCCGACACCACCGCCGACAGGCCGGCCATCAGGGCCACGCGCCGCTGCGAGCGGGCGAAGGCCGCCAGCGAGGCGGCCAGCATCAGGCCGGCCGTCGCGAAGAAGGCGCCCCAGAAGCCGGCGGCGAGGATGTGCATGGGGCGCGACGATACCGCAACGCGCCGCTGCGTTCGAGGGGTCCCTCCCTTAAACTGTCGCGCTCGTCCACCCCACGCCGATGTCCGCGATCTTCAACTTCACCTTCGTGCCCTGGTTCCGCTCCGTGGCGCCGTACATCCACATGCACCGCGGCAAGACCTTCGTGGTCGGCATGGCGGGCGAGGCCGTGGCGGCCGGCAAGCTGCAGCACATCGCGCAGGACCTCGCGCTGATCCAGAGCATGGGCGTCAAGATCGTGCTGGTGCACGGCTTCCGCCCGCAGGTGAACGAGCAGCTGAAGGCCAAGGGCCATGCGGCGCGCTACTCGCACGGCATGCGCATCACGGACAGCGTGGCCCTCGACAGCGCCCAGGAGGCCGCCGGCCAGCTGCGCTACGAGATCGAGGCGGCCTTCAGCCAGGGCCTGCCCAACACGCCGATGGCCGGCTCCACGGTGCGCGTGATCTCCGGCAACTTCATCACGGCGCGACCGGTGGGCATCGTCGACGGGGTGGACTTCCAGCATTCCGGGCTGGTTCGCAAGGTCGACGTGGCCGGCATCAGCCGCACGCTGGAGATGGGCGCCATGGTGCTGACCTCGCCCTTCGGCTTCTCGCCCACGGGCGAGGCCTTCAACCTCACCATGGAGGAAGTCGCCACCAGCGTGGCGATCGCCCTGCAGGCCGACAAGCTGATCTTCCTGTCCGAAGTGCCCGGCGTTCGCATGAAGCCGCAGGACCCCGAAGGCGAGGACAACCCGATCGACACCGAGCTGCCGCTCGCCGCCGCCGAACAGCTCCTCGCCGGCCTGCCGGCGGCCCAGAACCCCAGCGACACGGCCTTCTACCTGCAGCACTGCGTGAAAGCCTGCAAGGCCGGCGTCGAGCGCAGCCACATCATCCCCTTCGCGGTGGACGGCTCGCTGCTGCTCGAGATCTACGTGCACGACGGCATCGGCACCATGGTGGTGGACGAGAAGCTCGAGGAGTTGCGCGAAGCCACCGCGGACGACGTGGGCGGCATCCTCCAGCTGATCGAGCCCTTCGAGAAGGACGGTACGCTGGTCAAGCGCGACCGCACCGAGATCGAGCGCGACATCGCCAACTACACGATCATCGAGCACGACGGCGTGATCTTCGCCTGTGCCGCGCTCTACCCCTACCCCGAGGCGAAGACCGGCGAGATGGCGGCCCTCACGGTGTCGCCGCAGAGCCAGGGCCAGGGCGACGGCGAGAAGGTATTGCGCCGGGTGGAGCAGCGCGCCCGCGCGATGGGGCTGGACAGCATCTTCGTCCTCACGACGCGCACCATGCACTGGTTCCTCAAGCGCGGCTTCGTGCAGGTGGACCCCGAGTGGCTCCCGGAGGCGCGCAAGCGCAAGTACAACTGGGACCGCAAGAGCATGGTGTTCGTCAAGAAGCTCACCTAGCGAGCCCGGGGCGGCGTATCGTCGGGCCTGCGAGCGGCCCGCATCGCACCGTCCTACAGTACCGGCGTCCTGCGCCGACTTGCACGGTCGCGTGGCTGCTCCACCTTCGGGAGGTGCATGCCATGACGACGTCCTCCAACGGCGCGACCCTGCAGGAGGTCCGCATTCCCGCCGGGCCCGCCTGGCTCTACGGCGACCTCGGCTTGCCGCCGGATCCCGCCGGGCTGGTGCTGTTCGCGCACGGCAGCGGCAGCGGGCGGCACAGCGCCCGCAACCGGCAAGTGGCGCGCAGCCTGGAGAAGGTGGGCTTCGCCACCCTGCTCTTCGACCTGCTCACCCTGGAAGAGGAACGGGTCGACATCCGCACCCGCGAGCACCGCTTCGACATCGCCCTGCTGACCCGCCGCATGGAAACGGCGGTGGCCTGGGCCCGCACGCAGGACCTCACGCGGCACCTCCCGCTGGGCCTGTTCGGCGCGAGCACCGGCAGCGCGGCCGCGCTGATCGCCGCGGCTCAGCTCGGACGGCACGTGCAGGCCGTGGTGTCCCGCGGCGGCCGCCCCGACCTCGCCGGCCCCGCGGCGCTGGCGGAAGTCAGCGCGCCCACCCTGCTCATCGTGGGAGGCGCCGACACCGCGGTCCTCGCCTTGAACGAGGACGCCCTGCAGCGCCTGCGCTGCCCGAAGGAACTGGCGATCGTGCCGGGCGCCACCCACCTGTTCGAGGAACCCGGCGCGCTGGAGCGGGTGGCGGAACTGGCAGCCGGCTGGTTCCAGCGGCATCTGCACGGGGCGAAGCACCCCGCGTAGGAAAGGCAAGGAGATCGCGATGGGCCTGTTCTCGACCCGCAACGACGCATTGCTCGCCGGCCTGCGCGGGCACCTGCGCTCCCTGCCCTCCACGGCGGCTGAAGACGACCTGCTGGTGCAGCAGCTCTCGCGCGTGAAGCTGGCGCTGCTGGGCGAGGCTTCGCACGGCACGCACGAGTTCTATGCGGAGCGCGCCGCGCTCAGCCAGCGCCTGGTGCGCGAACATGGCTTCAACGCCATCGTGGTCGAGGCGGATTGGCCGGATGCCTGGCGCGTCAACCGCTACATCCGCGGCGCCTCGGACGACCCTGACGCGGCGGCGGCGCTCTCCGGCTTCGAGCGCTTCCCCACCTGGATGTGGCGCAACACGGAGGTGCGCGATTTCGTCGAGTGGCTGCGCGAGCACAACCGCGGCCTGGCGCCTTCGCAGCAGGTGGGCTTCTACGGGATGGACCTGTACAGCCTGTACACCTCGATCCGCGCGGTGCTCGACTACCTCGACCGCGTGGATCCGGAAGCGGCGCAGCGCGCGCGCAGCCGCTACGCCTGCTTCGACCACTTCGCCGAGGACAGCCAGGCCTATGGCTACGCGGCCAGCTTCGGCATGAAGTCCAGCTGCGAGGACGAAGTGATCCAGCAGCTGCGCGACATGAACCGGCGAGCGGCGGACCTGCTGGCCGGTTCGACCGAGGACCGCGCGGCCATGTTCTACGCGCAGCAGAACGCGCGCCTGGTGCGCAATGCGGAGGAGTACTACCGGACCATGTTCCACGGACGCGTGTCGTCGTGGAATCTCCGTGACAGCCACATGGTGGAGACGCTGCAGGCGCTCGAGAAGCACCTCGCCGCTTCGGGCCATCGCGCGCGCATGGTGGTCTGGGCCCACAACTCGCACCTGGGCGACGCCAGCGCCACGGAAATGGGCGACATCGGCGAGTGGAACGTGGGGCAGCTCGCGCGCGACCGCTGGGGCAGCGAGGCGATGCTGGTGGGCTTCAGCACGCACCGCGGCACGGTGACGGCGGCCTCTGAATGGGATGGAACCGCGGAGCGCAAGCGCGTGCGGCCGGGTCTCGAAGGCAGCTACGAGGACCTGTTCCACCACGTCGGCGAACAGCGCTTCTGGCTGCCGCTGCGGGGGAACGCCGCCCTGGGCGAACTGCTGCAGGAGCGCAGGCTGCAGCGGGCGATCGGCGTCATCTACCTGCCGAAGAGCGAGCGCATGAGCCACTACTTCCACACGAGGCTGCCGGATCAGTTCGACGCCATGATCCACGTCGACGAAACGCGTGCGGTGGAACCGCTGGTGCCGGAGCCGGAATGGCATGCCGGGGAGCCGGCGGAGACGTATCCGTCGGGGTTGTGAGGGGCCCCCGTCATTCCCGCGGAGGCGGGAATCCAGGGCGTTGGAACCGCGCGCTGCGCGCGCAAGCGAAGGCGGATGCCCTGGGTCCCCGCCTGCGCGGGGACGACGTCACGCGGCTACGGGCGTGCCATTCCGTCCGCCGCCCGAACGCTTCGCAAGCCGCACGGCAAGCACCAGGCCCACCACCGCGAAGAACACGAACCACACGAACGACCAGTTCGCGATCGACCCGCCCAGGAAGGTCCAGTCGACCTTGGTGCAATCCCCGCTGCCGCGAAAGATCATGGGGATCGCACGGCGCAGCGGGAAGGTCTCGATCATTCCGTAGAAGTCGCGCCCGCACGAGGCGATCTCCGGCGGGTACCACTGCAGCCAGCTCTGGCGCGCGGCGACGAAGGCGCCGAACCCGGAGAACAGTGTGACGAGCAAGGCGCCCGCGAGATGGGCGCCGCGCGGGCGCAGCATCGCGGCCAGCCCCGCGGCCACCGCGACCAGCACCATTGCGTAGCGCTGCACGATGCACATCGGGCAAGGCTCCAGCCCCACCACGTGCTGCAGGTACAGGCCAAAGGCCAGCAGCGCGACGCAGGCCGCGGCGACGAGGCCCAGGATGCGCCGCGGCGCGGTGTCGAACCAGTTCAGCATCTTCTTCCGTCCATCCTTCAACGGTCCCGCTCCGGCGGGCGGCTGTCAGATGCCGGCGCCGGTCTCCAGGAACACTCGGGCCTGCCGCGGCGTCACCACCAGCGTATCGCCCTCCCGCAATCCCATCTCCCTGAACTGCTGCGCAGGGATCTGCGCCTCGACCAGGGGATCGGAACCCATATTGTCGGGCTGTTTGGCTCCGTCGGCCGGCAGAAGTTCCAGCCGGGCGATGGGACCCACCACGATGGCGCGCGAAAGGTTGACGACCAGCCCGCTGGCGCCCGGGGTGTAGCGCTGCACGTCCAGGTCGTGCGGGCGGACATACGCGGACGCCTTGGCGTCCTGCACGCCCGCATGCTCCGGGGCATCGAGCTGCATGCCCCCGAAGCGCACCTCGCCCTCGTGGGCGCGGCCGTGGAACAGGTTCACGTCGCCCAGGAAGCCGTAGACGAAGGGGCTGGCCGGATGGTCCCACACCTGCTGCGGCGTGCCGACCTGCTCGATGTTGCCGGCGTTCATCAGCACCACGCGGTCGGCCACCTCCAGCGCCTCCTCCTGGTCGTGCGTCACGAAGATGCTGGTGACGTGCAGGTCGTCGTGCAGGCGGCGCAGCCAGCGCCGCAGCTCCTTGCGCACCTTGGCGTCGAGCGCGCCGAAGGGCTCGTCCAGCAGCAGCACCTTGGGCTCCACGGCCAGCGCGCGGGCGAGCGCGATGCGTTGGCGCTGCCCGCCGGAGAGCTGCGACGGAAAGCGGTCGGCCAGCCAGTCCAGCTGCACGAGATTGAGCAGGTCGTGCACCTTCTGCTTGATCTGCGCGTCGCTCGGCCGCTGCGAGCGCGGCTTCACACGCAGGCCGAAGGCCACGTTCTCGAACACCGTCATGTGGCGGAAAAGCGCGTAGTGCTGGAACACGAAGCCGACCTGGCGCTCGCGCACGTGGACGTCCGTGGTGTCCTCGCCCGCGAACAGGATGTTGCCGGCGTCGGCCGTCTCCAGCCCGGCGATGATGCGCAGCAGCGTGGTCTTGCCGCAGCCCGAGGGGCCCAGCAGCGCGACCAGCTCGCCGGACGCGATGTCGAGGGAGACGTCGTTCAGGGCGTGGAAGGCGCCGAAGTTCTTGCTGACGTTGCGGATTTCGATGCTCATGGGAGGGGCTAGAGGTTAGAGGCTAGAGGCTAGGGGCTTGCTCCCTCCCCCTCTGGGGGAGGGTGGGGGTGGGGGCGCCTCCGGCGACAGCGCGTTCGCCGCCTTCATCTCGCGTTCCTGCTGCCACTCGGCCACGGACTTGATCACCAGCGTGACCAGGGCCAGCAGCGCCAGCAGCGAGGCCACCGCGAAGGCGGCCACCGACTGGTATTCGTTGTAGAGGATCTCCACGTGCAGCGGCATGGTGTTGGTCTGGCCGCGGATGTGGCCCGACACCACCGACACCGCGCCGAACTCGCCCATGGCGCGCGCGTTGCACAGGATCACGCCGTAGATCAGGCCCCACTTGATGTTGGGCAGCGTCACGTAGCGGAATGTCTGCCAGCCGGTGGCGCCCAGCACGATGGCGGCCTGCTCCTCCTCGTTGCCCTGCGCCTGCATCAGCGGGATCAGCTCGCGCGCGATGAAGGGGAAGGTGACGAAGATGGTGGCCAGCACGATGCCCGGCACCGCGAAGACGATCTTGATGTCGTGCTCCGCCAGCCAGGGCCCGAACCAGCCCTGCGCGCCGAACACCAGCACGTAGATCAGGCCGGCGACCACCGGCGACACCGAGAACGGCAGGTCGACGAGCGTCGTCAGGAACGCCTTGCCGCGGAACTCGTACTTGGCGATGCACCAGGCGGCCGCGACGCCGAAGACCAGGTTCAGCGGCACGGCGATCGCCGCGGTGAGCAGCGTCAGCTTGATGGCGGACCAGGCGTCGGGCTCGCGCAGTCCTTCGAGGTAGGCGCCCAATCCCTTGCGCAGCGCCTCGGCGAACACCGCGGCCAGCGGCAGCAACAGGAACAGCAGCAGGAACAGCAGCGCGACGCCGACGAGCGTGTTGCGCACCCACGGCGCCTCGGTCGTGGTCACGCGCCTGCGCGTGAGGTCGGTGCCCGTCATGCTCCCGCCCTCTTGCGCTGCCAGGCCTGCAGCGCGTTGATCACCAGCAGCAGCAGGAAGGAGAACACCAGCATCACCACCGCCACCGCGGTGGCGCCGGCGTAGTCGTACTGTTCGAGCTTGCCGATGATGATCAGCGGCGTGATCTCGGAGACCATGGGCATGTTGCCCGCGATGAAGATCACCGAGCCGTACTCGCCGATCGCGCGCGCGAACGCCATCGCGAAGCCCGTGAGCAGCGCCGGCAGGATGGCCGGCAGGATCACCTTGGTGAAGGTCTGCAGCCGCGTCGCGCCCAGGCACATCGCGGCTTCCTCCAGTTCCTTCTCCGACTCCTCCAGCACCGGCTGCACCGTGCGCACCACGAAGGGCAGCCCGATGAAGATCAGCGCGATCACCACGCCGTTAGGATTGAAGGCGAGCTGGATGCCCAGCGGCTCCAGGTACTGGCCGATCCAGCCGTTGCCCGCCAGCAGCGCGGTGAGCGAGATGCCGGCCACGGCCGTGGGCAGCGCGAACGGCAGGTCCACCAGGGCATCGACGATGCGCTTGCCGGGAAAGGAGTAGCGCACCAGCACCCACGCGACCAGCAGGCCGAAGACGACGTTCACCAGCGCCGCGATGAGCGAGGCGCCGAAAGTGAGCCGGTAGGAGGCCAGCACGCGCGGCGAGCTCACGGCGGCCCAGAACTGGTCCCAGGTGAGCGTGAAGGTCTTGAAGACCAACGCCGACAGCGGGATCAGGACGATCAGCGACAGGTACAGCAGCGTGTACCCGAGCGTCAGGTTGAATCCGGGCAGCACCTTGCGGTTGCCGGAGCGGGAAGAAGAAGGCGCCGCCGCCGTCGCCGGCAGCGGCGCCGCGATGGCGCCACTCATGGGCTTACTTGACCGTGTAGATCTTGTCGAACTGGCCGCCGTCGTTGAAGTGCACCTTCTGCGCTTCCGACAGCGAGCCGAAGTACTTCTGCACCGGGAACAGCTTGATCGGCTTGAAGGTATTGGCGTGCTTCTTCAGGACGGCGGCGTCGCGCGGGCGGATGTTGTGCTTCGCGGCGATCTCCTGGCCTTCCGGCGTGTACAGGAAGTCCAGGTAGGCCTTGGCCAGGCCCGCCGTGCCCTTCTTCGCCACCGTGCGCTCCACCACCGCGACCGGGTTCTCGGCCACGATGCTGACGGACGGGTACACCACGTCCACCTTGCCGGCACCGAACTCGCGGTTGACGGACTCCACTTCCGATTCGAACGTGATCAGCACGTCGCCGATGTTGCGCTGGAGGAAGGCGGTGGTCGCGTCGCGGCCGCCGCGCGCCAGCACCGGCACGTTCTTGTACAGCTTGGAGACGAACTCCGCCGCCTGCGCGTCGGTGCCGCCGGTCTCGCGCACGTAGCCCCAGGCCGCCAGGTAGGCGTAGCGGCCGTTGCCGCCGGTCTTCGGGTTCACCACCACGACCTTCACGTCGGGCTTGAGCAGGTCGGCCCAGTCCTTGACGCCCTTGGGATTGCCGTTGCGCACCAGGAACAGCATGGTGGACGTGGTGGGTGCCGCGTTGTGCGGGAAGCGCTTGGCCCAGTCCTTGGCGACCACGCCCTTTTCGGCCAGGAATTCGACGTCGGTCGTGGTGTTCATGGTCACCACGTCCGCCTCGAGGCCGTCGGCGACGGCGCGCGCCTGCGCGCTGGAGCCGCCGTGGGCCTGCTCCACCTTCACGTCCTTGCCCGCGGTCTTCTTGTACCAGGGCACGAAGGCGGCGTTGACGTCCTTGTAGAACTCGCGCGCGACGTCATAGGAGACGTTCAGCAGCGTCTGCTGGGCGGAGGCGATGCCGCTGGCGGCGATCGCGAGGGAGGCAATGAGGATGCGGGTCTTCTTCATCATTTCGGTTGTGGGGTCACGCGCAGGTACGGCTTGATCGTCTTGTAGCCCTGGGGGAAACGCTCGGCGATCTCCTTCGGGTCCTGCAGGCTGGGAACGATGATCACGTCCTCGCCCTGCTTCCAGTTCACGGGCGTCGCCACCTTGTGCTTGTCGGTGAGCTGCAGCGAATCGATCACGCGCAGGATCTCGTCGAAGTTGCGGCCGGTGGACGCCGGATACGTCAGCGTCGTGCGGATCACCTTCTTCGGGTCGATGATGAACACGCTGCGCACCGTGGCGTTGGCCAGCGAGTTCGGGTGGATCATGTCGTAGAGCGTGGCGACCTTGCGGTCGGCGTCGGCCAGGATCGGGAACTGCACGTCGCAGTTCTGCGTTTCGTTGATGTCGTTCACCCACGACTTGTGCTGCTCGAGCGGGTCCACGCTGACGGCGATCGGCTTCACGCCGCGCTTTGCGAACTCGCCGCCCAGCGCCGCGGTCTTGCCCAATTCGGTGGTGCAGACGGGCGTGAAATCGGCGGGGTGCGAAAACAGGACCACCCAGGAGTCGCCGGCCCATTCGTGGAACCGGATCGTGCCTGCCGTGGATTCCTGTACGAAATCGGGGGCGGTGTCGCCCAGGCGCAGCGTGCTCATGTGCTTCCCTCTTCTAAGACAGGCCTAGATTGTGGGGAGCCGGTTATAAAAGAACAACGAATCCTTCGTTGTTAGGTTATTCGCCTGCGCGTCTATAGAAGCGGCCTGAGCTCCCGGGCGGCCTCCAGCAGCAGGGGCAGCAAGTCCTTCTGCATGAGCCGCGATTCCAGCCGCTGCCGGGACGCGACCACGTTCATCGCCGCGACCGTGCGGCCCTCCAGGTTCCTCAGCGGCACGGCCAGCGCGTGGACGCCCAGCTCGTGCTCCTCGCTCGCCACGCACCAGTCCTGCTGGCGGACCTCGTCCACCAGCGCGCGGAAGCGGCGGGCATCCACGGTCGTGTGCGCGGTCAGCCTCGGCAGTTCCCGGCCCTTCATCCAGCGGCTGAATTCGCCGCGCTGGCGCGAGGCCAGCAGGACGCGGCCGGTGGACGTCGCGTGGGCAGGCAGGCGCGCCCCGAGGTGCAGGCCATAGGCCGACAGCCGCCCGGTGCCGCTGCGGGCGACGATCACCACGTGGTCGCCGTCGAGGACCACCACGGAGAAGGACTCCCCGGTTTGCGCCGCCAGGCGGTTCAGTGTCGGCTGGGCCACCCGGGGCAGCCGCGCCGACGCGAGATAGCTGCCGGAAAAGCGCAGCACCTTGGGCGCCAGCCAGAACCAGCTGCCGTCGGTCTCCAGGTAGCCCAGGTGCGACAAGGTCAGAAGGTGGCGGCGCGCCGCCGCACGCGTCAGGCCGGCCCGCTCCGCCGCCAGCGTGGCGTTGAGCCGCTGGCGTTCGGTGTCGAAGCTCTCCAGCACGGCCAGGCCCTTGGCCATGCCGGCGATGTAGTCGGCGTGCGCGATCGTCATTCGGGTGGACATCTGCGCGATCATCGCGCAGCGGGTGCAATGATCGCACAACCCCCCGACTTGGTCCCCGCCGTTCGCCGTGCCGCGGCCTTAAGCTGGCCCCACAGGAGACACCCCATGACCACGCGTACCCAGGTCGCCATCATCGGCGCCGGCCCCTCGGGGCTGCTGCTCGGCCAGCTGCTGCACCAGGCCGGCATCGAGAACATCATCCTCGAGCGCCAGAGCGCCGACTACGTTCTGGGGCGCATCCGCGCCGGCGTGCTGGAGCAGGTGTCGGTGGACCTGATGGACGAATGCGGCGTCGGCGAGCGCATGCACAAGGAAGGCCTGGTGCACGAGGGCATCGAGCTGCTGTTCCAGGGCGCGCGGCACCGCATCGATTTCCCCGGCCTCACCGGCGGCAAGACAGTGATGGTGTACGGCCAGACCGAGGTGACGCGCGACCTCATGGCGGCGCGCGCCGCGCAGGGCCTGCCCACGGTGTACGAGGTCGGCGACAGCGTCAGCCTGCATGGCTTCGACGGCGAGCAGCCCCTGGTGCGCTACCGCAAGGACGCCAAGGAGCACGAGATCCGCTGCGACTTCATCGCCGGCTGCGACGGCTACCACGGCGTGAGCCGCGCGAGCGTGCCGCGCGGCGCGATCCGCGAATACGAGAAGGTCTACCCCTTCGGCTGGCTGGGCCTGCTGGCCGACGTGCCACCGGTCTTCCACGAACTGATCTACGCGAACACGGACCGCGGCTTCGCCCTGTGCTCCATGCGCAGCCCGACGCGCAGCCGCTACTACGTGCAGGTGTCGCTGGAGGAGAAGGTCGAGGACTGGTCCGACGACGCCTTCTGGAACGAGCTGCGCCTGCGGCTGGACCCGGAAGCGCGCGAGCGCCTGGTGACCGGTCCTTCGCTGGAGAAAAGCATCGCCCCGCTGCGCAGCTTCGTCGCCGAGCCCATGCGCTTCGGCCGCCTGTTCCTCGCGGGCGACGCCGCGCACATCGTGCCGCCCACGGGAGCCAAGGGTCTCAATCTCGCGGCTTCGGACGTGAAGTACCTGTCCTCGGGGATCATCGAGTACTACAAGGAGCGCAGCAGCACCGGCATCGACCACTATTCGGAGCGCGCGCTGCGCCGCGTGTGGAAGGCGGAGCGCTTCTCCTGGTGGTTCACGCAGCTGATGCACAAGTTCCCCGGCGACGGCCCGATCGCGCAGAAGCTGCAGGAGGCGGAACTGGACTACCTGGTGAACTCGAAGGCCGCCTCGACGGCGCTGGCGGAGAACTACGTGGGCCTGCCGCTCTAGTGCGTCGTTCCCGCGGAGGCGGGAACCCAGGGCGTTGAAAAAAGGAAAGGGCCGCGACGCGGCCCTTCTTTCGATGCGGAAGCCCTGGGTCCCCGCCTGCGCGGGGACGACGGTCAGTCCGCGAACTTCCCGCCCGCGCGGATCACCGGCCCCCAGCGGTCGATCTCCGACTTCAGGTGCGCCTGCAGCGCCTGCGGCGTGTTGGTCGCGTCAGGCACGATTTCCGCGCCGAGATCGTCCATGCGCTTGACCACGTCCGGGTCCTTCAGCGCGGCGCGCACCGCCTTGTTCATGCTGTCCACGATGGCTGCGGGCGTCCCCTTGGGCGCATAGACGCCGTGCCACACCACCACCTCGAAATCCTTCAGGCCCTGCTCGTGCAGGGTGGGCGCCTGCGGCAGCACCTTCACGCGCTGCTTCGTGGTCACGCCATACAGCTTCACGTTGCCGGCCTTGATCTGCGGCACGGTCTGCGTGGTCTGGTCGCACATCACGTCGACCTGGCCGCCCAGCAGCGCGTTCATCGCGGGGGCGGTGCCCTGGAACGGCACCTCGGTGAGCTGCACGCCGAGGGCGCGCTGGAACATCATGCCGCACAGCTGCGAGACGGCGCCCAGGCCCGCGGTGGCGAGGTTGATCTTTTCCTTGTTGGCCTTCACGTACGCGACCATTTCCTGGAAGTTGCTGGCCGGAAAGTCCTTGCGGGCCAGCAGCGTCATGGGCACTTCGACCGCCTGCGACACGTACTCGAAGTCCTTGGTCGCGTCGTACTGCAGCTTGCGGTAGAGGGCCGTGGACGTGGCCATCCCGTTGTGGTGGATGAAAAAGGTGTAGCCGTCGTTCGCGGCCTTGGCCACGTAGGCCGCGGCCACGTTGCCGCCTGCGCCCAGCTTGTTCTCCACCACCACGGTCTGGCCGAGGCTCTTGGTCATGGAAGCGGCGAGCGTGCGCGCCACCACGTCGGTCGGCCCGCCGGCGGCGAACGGCACGACCAGCGTGACGGGCTTGGACGGCCAGTTGCCCTGCGCCTGGGCGAAGGCTGCGGTGGCGAGGCCCAGCAGCATGGTGGCGGTGCGCTTCAACTGCATTTCTTTCTCCTGTGGGGGGACGGCCGGGAACGCCCGGCCAGCAGCGCAGGGTAGCGGCAGGAGGTCCCCCCGGCATCGGGGTGTACCCCAGAGTTCCGCCGCGCGGCGGGCCGCCGTCCTCTGCTAGCCTGCGGGCCATGAAGCGATCCCCCGCCCTGCTCCACGGCCTGCGCATCCTGAGCCTGGCCCTCAACCTGCCTGGCCCCGCGGCGCTGATGCGCTGCCGACGCATGGGGGCCACGTGCACGAAGCTGGAGCCGCCCGCCGGCGACCCGATGGGGCACTACAACCCTGGCGCGTATGCGGAGCTGCACGAAGGAGTGAAGGTGCTGCAGGCCGACCTGAAGACGCCGCAGGGGCAGGAAGCGCTGCACCGCGAGCTGGCCCGCACCGACGTGCTCCTTACCTCGTTCCGTCCCTCGGCGCTGCGCAAGCTGGGACTGGACTGGAAAGAACTTCACACCCGGTACCCCACCCTCAGCCAGGTGGCCATCGTCGGAGCGCCGGGCGATCGCGCGGAGGAGCCGGGCCACGACCTCACCTACCTGGCGGAGAACGGCCTGGTGCCGGGCCTCGAACTGCCCGCCACGCTGTACGCGGACATGGGCGGTTCGCTGATGGCCTCCGAGGCGGTGCTGCAGGCGGCGCTGCGCAGGCAGGAGCGCTATGCCGGCGGCGGCGACCCGCATCCCGAGGGGCTGTACCTGGAAGTCGCGCTGTCCGATGCCGCCGCGTACCTGGGCCTGCCGCGCCGCTGGGGGCTGACCCAGCCCACGGGCTCCGTGGGCGGTGCGCATGCCGGCTATCGCCTGTATGCCTGCAAGGACGGCCGCGTGGCGGTTGCGGCGCTGGAGCCGCATTTCGCCGCGGCGTTGTGCGCCGCGGCCGGCGTGGCGGCCAACGACATGAAGGCGATGTTCACCCGGGAAACGCATGCGGCCGTGGCCGCGTTCTTCGCCTCCCGCACGCGCGAGGAACTGGACCGCCTGGCGGCGGAGCAGGACCTGCCCCTGCACACCCTTCCCGCGCAGGCATAGACGCTCAGGCGCGCTGCAGCATCTCCTCCACCTGCCGGTCCTTCTCCTCCCACAGCGCCGCCAGCCAGTGCTGGAAGCTGCGGCGGAAGTCCGGGTCCGCGGAGTAGTCGCGCGCCGCGAAGCCCTCGGGGATGGGCAGCTGGCGCAGGCGCACCACGATGCGCGGCATGCGGCCGCACAGGAAGTCCCAGAAGCTCGGCACGCCGTCGGGATAGACGATGGTGGCGTCCACCAGCGAGCGGAACCGCTCGCCCATCGCATTGAGCGTGAGCGCCATGGCGCCGGCGCGCGGCTTGAGCAGGTGGCGGTAGGGGGATGCCTGCGTCGCGTGCTTGCGCGGCGTGAAGCGCGTGCCCTCGGCGAAGTTCATCACGCTGGTGGGCACCAGCGAGAACTTGCGGCACGCGCGCAGCGTCGCTTCCTGGTCCTGCGTGCGCAGCTCGGGGCGCCGGCGCAAGGCGTCCTTGCCGTGGCGCCGCATGAACGGGAAGTCCAGGGCCCACCAGGCGAGGCCGATCATCGGCACGTAGATCAGCTGCTGCTTCAGGAAGAACTTCAGCAGCGGGATGCGCCCGCGCAGCACATGCTGCAGCGCGAAGATGTCCACCCAGGACTGGTGGTTGCAGTTCACCAGGTACCACTCGCTGCGCTCCAGCGTCTCGGCGCCCTCCACGTCCCAGCGGGTGCTATGCAGCAGCCGCATCCAGGCGCTGTTGCACGCCACCCAGGCGTTGGCGCAGGCATTGAGGAAGCGGTCGATGGGACGCCGCACGGCGCCGAAGGGCAGCGCCAGCTTCACCAGCGCGCCGGCGAAGATCGGGGCGCACCAGAAAAGCGTGTTCAGCACGAGCAGCAGCAGCGCCAGGGCGCCGCGCAGGAAGGAAGGCATGGACCGGCTCCGGAGACAGGGAAAGCCCTGCGATCTTCGCCCGCGGCAGGCCTGTGCGTGTTGCGGGGGATCAAGGAGCCGGCATGTGCCGGCAACGTCTCAACGCGGCTTGCGCGCGGGCGGCACCGGCTTGGCGCCCGTCGCACGCGGCGGCAGGCCCGTGTGCTGCGTGAGCACGCGGCCCTTCACCGGCTGCGACCCCGTGGAGTTCTTGCGGCGCGGGCTCGCATAGCTGCCGTCCGTGACCGGCTGGTACGTCGGCACGAGGTGGTGCTTGCCGTTGCCGATCAGGTCGGCCCGGCCCATGGCCTTGAGCGCCTCGCGCAGCATCGGCCAGTTGTTGGCGTCGTGGTAACGCAGGAAGGCCTTGTGCAGGCGGCGGCGGCGCTCGCCGCGCACGATGTCCACGCCCTCGCTGTCGCGCGTCACCTTGCGCAGCGTGTTTTTGCCGGTGTGGTACATCGCGGTGGCCGTGGCCATCGGGCTCGGGTAGAAGGCCTGCACCTGGTCGGCGCGGAAGCCATTGCGCTTGAGCCAAAGCGCCAGGTTCATCATGTCCTCGTCGCTGGTGCCCGGGTGGGCGGCGATGAAGTACGGGATGAGGTACTGCTCCTTGCCCGCCTCCGCCGAGAACTTGTCGAACATCTGCTTGAAGCGGTCGTAGCTGCCGATGCCCGGCTTCATCATCTTCGACAGCGGGCCGGCCTCGGTGTGCTCGGGCGCGATCTTCAGGTAGCCGCCCACGTGGTGCTGCACCAGCTCCTTCACGTACTCGGGCGACTGCACGGCGAGGTCGTAGCGCAGGCCCGAGCCGATCAGCACCTTCTTCACGCCCTTCAGCTCGCGGGCACGCCGGTAGATCTTGATCAGCGGCCCGTGGTCGGTCTTCAGGTTCTGGCAGATGCCTGGGTAGACGCAGCTCGGCTTGCGGCAAGCCGCCTCGATCTCGGGCGTCCTGCAGCCGAGGCGGTACATGTTGGCGGTGGGTCCGCCGAGATCGGAGACGACGCCCGTGAAGCCCTTCACCTTGTCGCGGATCTCCTCCACCTCGCGGATGATGGAATCCTCGCTGCGGCTCTGGATGATGCGGCCCTCGTGCTCGGTGATCGAGCAGAAGGTGCAGCCGCCGAAGCAACCGCGCATGATGTTCACGCTGAAGCGGATCATCTCCCAGGCGGGAATCTTCGCGTCGCCGTAGGACGGGTGCGGCGCGCGCGCATACGGCAGGCCGAACACGTGGTCCATCTCCGCCGTCGTCAGCGGGATGGGCGGCGGATTGAGCCACACGTCGCGCTCGCCGTGCGCCTGCACCAGCGCGCGGGCGTTGCCGGGGTTGGTCTCCAGGTGCAGCACGCGGTTGGCATGGGCGTACAGCACGGGGTCGGCCTTGATCGCCTCGTAGGAAGGCAGGCGGATGACGGTGCGGTCGCGCGGAGGCGGCTTGAGCTTGACCTTGGGATTGGGGACGAAGTTGAGCGGCTGCGCCGCGCCCTCACCCCGGCCCTCTCCCGCAAACGGGAGAGGGAGAGACTCCCCCGCCGCCTGGTCTTCCTTCGCGCAGGTCGCCCCCTGGGCCTTCGCCTGGTCGGCGATAGTCATGTACGGGTTGACGTGGTCTTCGACGCGCCCCGGCGTGTCGACGCTGGTGGAATCGATCTCGAACCAGCCTTCGGGCGTGGAGCGGCGCACGAAGGCGGTGCCGCGCACGTCCGTGATGTCCTCCACCGGCTCGCGGGCGGCCAGGCGATGGGCGATCTCCACGATCGCGCGCTCGGCGTTGCCATACAGCAGCAGGTCGCACTTGGCGTCCAGCGCGATGCTGTGGCGCACCTTCTCGGACCAGTAGTCGTAGTGCGCGATGCGGCGCAGGCTGCCCTCGATGCCGCCCAGCACGATGGGCACGTCCTTGAACGCTTCGCGGCAGCGCTGGCTGTAGACGATCGCGGCGCGGTCCGGCCGCTTGCCACCCACGTCGCCCGGGGTGTACGCGTCATCGCTGCGCAGCTTCCGGTCCGCCGTGTAGCGGTTGATCATGGAATCCATGTTCCCGGCGGTCACGCCCCAGAACAGGTTGGGCTTGCCCAGTGCCTTGAACGGCTCGGCGCTCTGCCAGTCGGGCTGGGAAATGATGCCGACCCGGAAACCCTGCGCCTCGAGCACGCGGCCGATCACGGCCATGCCGAAGCTCGGGTGGTCCACGTACGCGTCGCCCGTCACCAGCACGATGTCGCAGCTGTCCCAGCCGAGCGCGTCCATCTCCTTCCGGCTCATCGGCAGGAAGGGGGCGGTGCCGAAGCGATGCGCCCAGTACTTGCGGTAGCTGGTGATCGGCTTGGCGGCGCGCGCGAAAAAGGAAACGTCGACGGGGGCGTTCATGGAGCTTTCGGGGAACCGGGCATTGTAGGCGGCCCTCCCTTCCGGCGCACCCCCAAGGGTATTGCGCGGCTCAGCCGCGTCTCACTCCTGCAGGCAGCGGTCCCGCGAACGCGCCACGAGCTCCAGCACTTCCTCGGCGTGCTCCTGCCGGGCCATCAAGGCGAGTGCCACCATGGCCAGCAGCAGTTCGCTGCGCTGCGGGCCGACTTCGCCGAGTGCCTTGCACAGGGCCGTGTAGCTGCGATCGAGATCGGCTTCGTTCATGGCTGGAGTCCCTTCGCCCGCAGGCAGGCGAGCACCGGTTCGGGCGCAAGGCCGCGCCAGCGCCCCATCACGTAGCCGTCGGGCCGCACCAGCACCAGCGCGGTCGAGGCGGTGCCTCCCGGCAGGCCGTAGCGCAGCCGCGCCTGGCCCAGCATGTCGGCCTCCGGCGCGATGTCCAGCACCGCGATTCCGTGCGTGACGAGGTCCGCCACGGCATGCGGCAGCGACCCGTCGCCGAACACGAGGCAGGTGAAATCGGTGCCGAAGCACTGCGTGAGGTGGAAGTCCCCCTGCGGCCCGCGCACCAGGGCTTCCGGTGCCGGCTGGCCCGGCGCCGCCAGCTCGCTGGTCCACTCGCCGTGCTCCGGGCCGTTGAGCGGCGAGCCGGCGTAAGCCACCGGCGCCGACTGGCGCGGATTGATCAGCGACTGCACGGCCGGCTCGTCCAGCGCGACGCGCAGCGTGGCCTCGCGCATCAGGCGGAACGCGAAATCCGGCGGCGCCATGAACTCGGTGCTCTTGGCGCCGTAGGCGATGTTCTCGTGCGTGGCATGCACGCGCTCGGTGGAATACGAATCGAGCAATGCATCCTCCGCGCCGCCCTCCAGCACCAGCGCCAGCTTCCACGCGAGGTTGGCCGCATCGTCGAGGCCGGAGTTGAGGCCGCGCACGCCGAAGATGGGCACCAGGTGCGCGGCGTCCCCCGCGAACAGCACGCGGCCGTGCCGGTACGACGGCAGCGTCAGGCACTTGGCGTTGTACATGGATGCCCACAGCAGTTTCCAAGGCGCATCCTCGCCGATCATCGCGAGGTGGCTCTGCACGCGCGGCAGGATGTTCTCCGGCTTCAGCGCCTCCTCGGCGTCGTCGTCGTCGCGCAGCTGGTAGTCGATGCGCCAGACGTCGTCCGGCTGGCGGTGCATCAGGAGCGTCGAGCCGGGATTGGACGGCGGGTCGAACCACGCGAGGCGCTCCACGGGGCGCCGCGTCTCCTGCACGATGTCGACGATCACGTAGCGCCCTTCGTACTGCGTGCCCTCGAACTGCAATCCCATCTGCTCGCGCACCGTACTGCGCCCGCCGTCGCACGCGGCCACGTAGTCCGCGCGGACCACGCGCGGCCCCTGCGCGGTTTCGACGGTGACGCTCACGCCGTCCAGGCCGGCTTGGAGCCCAGCGACCCGGCTGGACCAGGCCACTTGCACGAGCTCCGGCACGTCGCGCAGCGCCGCGTGCACGAAGGCCTCGACGTGGAATTGCTGGATGTTCACCATGGGCGCGAAGCGCTGCGTGGGCTCGCTGGGCATCTGGAAGTGCAGCACCTCGCGGTTGCGCCAGTAGCTGCGGCCGCCGGTCCACGGCAGCGCCTTGGCTGCGAGCGCGGCTCCGACCCCGGCCGTCCACAGGATTTCCTGCGAGCGACGCGAGATGCAGATCGCCCGGCTGCCGGTGCAATAGCCGGCATCGGCCTCCACCACCAGGGAGCGAACGCCATGGCGCGCGAGCAGCGCGGCCAGCGTCAGCCCGACGGGACCGCCGCCGGCGATGAGCACGGGAATGGTGTCGGGCAGCGGTCGGGAATCGTCCAAGCGGGCTCCTGGGTTGCGCCCGCAACTCTAGCGCGCCGCGGGCTGCTTCAGCGGCGCGGCCGCAACTGCCCGCGGACCTCCCCGCCCGGATGGCCCTGTGTATGCAGGTCCACGTACCACTGCCCGGAGTCGAGCTGGTTCCATTGTTCGGGCGTGATGCGCGCCTGCCCCGTGATGGCTTGCGTGGAGGCGGCGGCCAGCGGCAGCACGATGTCCGCCTGCTGCCCCGGACCCGCGGGCCCGTGGATGTGCGCGCCCGTGACGGGGCCGCTCAAGCCGGCATGCGTCACGCGCCAGCGGAGGATGCGGGTGCGGTGGTCGTAAGCCGCTTCGGCCTCGCCCGTGGCCTGTTCCTTCCCGCCCAGCGCGGCGCCGAATACGGAGTCCGCGGGAGGCGACGGCGCAGCGCAGCCGGCTAGGAACACCGTGGCCAGGAAGGCTGCGGACGCGGCGGCCCTCCAGCCTGCCTGCGGTGTTCGCATGGCGCGGTCGGCTCAGCGATCCTTGGGCGTCTTGCCGCGCGCGGCTTCCAGCTCCCAGGGGCTGGACTCCACGTTGGGACCGTCCGGAAAGGATTGCGGTCCCTTGGCAACGCCCGGCCGGGGCCGGGCACCCGGCACGCCCGCCGGCACCTGCGCACCGGCTTCGTCCAGCACGTCTTCCGCGCTGGCTGGGGGCTGCTGGCTGGCCTTGTCGCCCAGCGTCTTGTTGCCGCAGCCGTCGGCGTTGCCGGGATCGTCGTTGCCGCCCCGCGCGCCTTCGGGGCCGATGCTGGTGTTCGTGCTCATGGCTCCGCAATCTAGGCTCCCTCCCACGGGCCTGCTGCAAGCTCCTTCGCCGGGCGGCTGTAGGACGCGGCTGCCTCCCAGTCACGGCTGGGCCGGGTGCCTGCGGTCGCAGTCCGATTCCTACGGGCCTCCGCCCAACATCCCACATGCGCGGCGCATGCCAGTTCTTACATTGGTCTGCAAGGCCGGCAACCGCGGGCCCCTTCCAAGGAGAGCTACATGGCACAGGGACAAGAGCAGAATCGCCAGCAACAGGACCAGCAGAACCAGCAGGACCGCGGCCAGGCCCAGGGCGGGCAGAAGGGCGGCAGCCAACAGGGCGGCAGCCAGCAGGGTGGCCAGCAGAAGCAGCAGGAGCAGGACCGCGGCCAGGCTTCGCAGGACCAGCAGCGCCAGGACCAGCAGCGCCAGGGCGGCAGCCAGCAGGGCGGCACCCAACAGGGCACGGGCAGCCAGGACGAGCAGGACCAGCAGCGCCAGCGCTGAGCTTCTCGTCGACACGAGCGGGGCCGCGGCCCCGTTTTTCATGGCCCTGCCTTAGGCTCGCGGCATGGAATCGAGCCTTCCTTCCCCGTCCGACGTCGTGCGCTTCTGGCGCGATGCGGGCCCTTCCCGCTGGTTCCGGGGCGACGCCGCGTTCGACGCGGCCTTCCGCGATCTTTTCCTCGCCGCGCACGAGGCGGCGGCTGCCGGCCGGCTGCCGCAATGGAGCGATTCGACCGAGGGCGCGCTCGCGCTACTCCTCCTGCTGGACCAGTTCCCGCGCAACGTCTTCCGGGGCACGCCGCGCGCGTATGCAACGGACGCGCTGGCCCGCAAGACCGCCGACGCGGCGATCCGTTCAGGGTTCGATCGGCAGGTGGACGCGGAGCTGCGGCAGTTCTTCTACCTGCCCTTCATGCACTCGGAAGACCTGCGCGACTTGGAACGGTGCGTCGCGCTCAACGGCGCGCTGGGAGGCGAATCGCTGCGGTGGGCACGCCACCACCGGGACGTCGTCGCGCGCTTCGGACGCTTTCCGCACCGCAACGCCGCGCTCGGTCGCGCCTCCACGCCCGACGAGGAGCGCTTCCTCGCCGAGGGCGGCTTTTCAGGCTAGCAGGATGTCGACGCTGCGCAGCTGCATGCTGCCGGCCAGCGTGGAGAGGTCCACTTCGGAGTCGCGAAAGTCCACGGCGCCCTGGGTGTCCGCACGCAGGCGGGCGCGGCGTTCCGCCGGATCGTAGGCTTCGGGCGAGATGACGATGCCGCCCGCCTTGGCGCTGGCCGCCACTTCGGCGGCGCGCGCGGGTTGCGCACCGAGCGGCGTGCACCACAGGCGTCCCTGGGCCCGGAAGAAGGCCAGCGTGCAGGGTCCGCTCACCACGCCGATGCGCAGGGCGATGCCGCGCGCGGCGGACTGCAGCTCCATCGCCATGCGCACCGCGGCACCGGGATCCTCGAAGGTGACCAGCGCCGTCGCATCCACGTAAGGATCGAGGCGGCCGCCATGGCGCGTATTGAGCCGCTGCAGCTCCTGGTAGAAGTTTTCCGTGGCGCTTCCTGCCTCGCCGGCGGGCAGGTCGGCATCGGCATGGACCAGCGTGAGGTTGCGCTGCTCGAAGCGGATGCTGTCGCGTTCGTCGCCGAGGAAGAGGTTCCTCCACACGGCCTGGGGCAGCTGGTGCAGCACCTTGTCGGAGAGCGCTTCCAGCAGCAAAGCCTGGTCCTGGCTCGTTTCCATCGTCTGTCCCCTGGTAGTAACGAGATGAAACCACGGCGGCCGCAACGGGACGCTAAGGGAAAACAGCCGAGCTGTTAAGAAATTTTCCTAGTCGTGCTGGAGCTCGATTTCGATCCATGCCGGCGCATGGTCGCTCGCCTTCTCCTCCCCGCGCACCCACGTGTCCACGCCCGCGGCGCGCAGCGACGGAGCGAGCTGGCGATTCAGCAGCAGGTGGTCGATGCGCAGGCCTGCATTGCGCTGCCAGTGCTGGCGGAAGTAATCCCAGAAGGTGTAGACGGGTTCGTCGGGATGCAGGTGCCGGATCGCGTCGGTCCAGCCCTGCGCCAGCAGGCGCTGGTAGCACTCGCGCGTCTCGGGTTGCAGCAAGGCGTCCTTGCGCCAGGAGCGCGGGTTGTAGATGTCGGCATCGGCCGGCACCACGTTGTAGTCGCCGCACAGCACGACCGGATGCTTCGCCTTCACCAGCGTGGCCGCATGCGCGATGAAGCGCTCGAACCATGCGAGCTTGTAGTCGAACTTCGGTCCGGGCTGCGGATTGCCGTTGGGCAGGTAGAGGCAGCCGACGATCACGCCGTTGACCGCCGCTTCGATGTAGCGGCTGTGGTCGTCGGACTCCATGCCGGGCAGGGAGCGCCGCACCTCCACGGGATCGCCGCCGCGCGCGAGGATGGCCACCCCGTTCCACGAACGCTGCCCCTTCCAGATCGCGCCGTAGCCGGCCTCGCGGAGCTCCCGCATGGGGAAACTTTCATCCAGCGCCTTGAGTTCCTGCAGGCAGGCCACGTCGGGCTGCTCGCGCTCCAGCCACCGCAGCAGGTGCGGCAGCCGGGTCTTGATGCCGTTGACGTTGAAGGTGGCGATCTTCATGAAGCTTGCTGCGGCCCGGTCCTGAAGGACACTGCGTGCCCGGCGACCGGCGCGAACGGCTAAGCCTTGCCCTGCTCCAGGCGGCGCCGGCTGAAGGCCTCCGCGCCGCCGCTGCCGCCGCCGTCCGCAAAGTCGTGCGGGTCGAGCGGTCCCTTCCTGCTGCGCGCTCCCACCGGCGCCTCCACGATCGTGCTGGCCGAGTTCTCGCCGTGGTCGGGACGGGCAGGCACGGACGACGTGGGCCGTTCGCCGAGCTTGGCGCGGCTGGAGCGGGTATCGCGGGACTTCATGCGCCAAACTTAGCCCTGCCCGCGCGGCTACCCTGTCGGACAAGCCCTCGAATGCACTCCATGCGAACCACCCTCGCCGCCGCCCTGCTGCTCGCGTGCCTGCCGCTCGCCGCACAGGACGATCCGCTCAAGTCACCGGCTTGCGGCGCCGCGCTTTCGCAGCTGGAGGCCGCGCGGGCCGCCGGCGGCGCGGCGTCCGTGGTGGAGCCGATGCGCAGCGCCGCCGCCGCGGCATGCCTGGGCAGCGGCACGGCGCCTTCGCGCCCGGCACGCGTCCTGCGCCCGCCGGTCAGCGTGCCGCCGCCGCAGATCGAAGCGCCGCAGCGCGTCGCGCCGCTGCCTGCGCCCGTGCTGCCGCCGCCTCCGGTCGCGATCGAGCGGCCCCCTGCACCGGTCACTTGCGACGCGGGCGGCTGCTGGACCCAGGACGGTACGCACCTGAGGCACATCCCGCCCCCGGTCACCGGACCACCGGGCCTTTGCAGCCAGCAAGGCAACGTCATCCATTGCCCGTGACCTGCGCGCGCCCACGCGGGCGGCTGAGCCTGGCGCACGCGGGCCGTCGGCAGTCTCCGCAGGAGGTACCTGCTCAGTCCTACAGCCATGCTGCGCCGCGTCGCCTACCTTGGACGGGCCATCAAGGAAAGCCATGCCCGCCCCCACCAGTTCCCGCACCCTCTGGAAAGGTGCCATCAGCTTCGGGCTGGTGCACATTCCGGTGACCCTGCACTCCGCCACGGCGGAGAACCGCATGAAATTCAACCTGCTGGACAAGTCCACGATGACACGCGTGGGCAACCAGCAGGT
>SEAY01000219.1 GCA_004144865.1 Comamonadaceae bacterium | reverse complement strand
GCCTTCGCCGAGGCCATGCACCACCGCGCGCGCACCGACCTCTGGGGCTATGCGACGAACGAGGGCCTGAGCAACGAGGACATGATCGCCGAGAAGTACCGCGGCATCCGGCCCGCGCCGGGCTACCCGGCCTGCCCGGATCACAGCGTCAAGGGCCCGATGTTCGACCTGCTGCAGTGCGCCGACATCGGCATGAGCGTGACCGAGTCGCTCGCCATGATGCCGGCCGCGAGCGTGAGCGGCTTCTATCTCGCGCATCCCGATGCCGCCTACTTCAACGTCGGCAAGATCGGACACGACCAGCTGGTCGACCAGGCCCGGCGCCGGCATGCGAGCGAGGCCGACCTCGAGCGCCTGCTGGCGCCCAACCTCTGACGACCGGCGTGGCGTTGTTCTTCCAGAAGCTGGTCTTCGCGCTCGCGCATTACGCGGCCTTCGCGGTGTTCGTTGCCGCCTGCTGGGGCTTCGGCCGGCTGCTGTTCGCGCGCCTCGCACCACCCGCGTGGCGTGACCGCTGGCTCGAAGGCGCCATGGCCACGGCGCTGGGCCTGGCGTTCTTCATCGTGGCCTTGCAGGCGCTCGCGGTCGCGGGCGTGTTGAACCGTGGCGTGGTGCTCGTGCTGGTCGGCGCCGGCGTGCTTGCCGGTGCGCTCCAGTGGCGGGCATGGCGCGCAGGGCCGCGCATGCCGGCGGCACCGCCGCTCACGGGCGTCGACCGCCTGGGGCTGGTTGCGCTGGCCTGCGTCGCGCTGCCGACGCTGACCGCGCCGCTGGCGCCGCCGGTCGCCTTCGACGAGATCATGTACCACCTGCCGTGGTCGCGTCAGGTGGCCGAGAGCGGGCGCCTGGGTGTGTACGAGTGGCTGCGCTATCCCTGGTTTCCGTACAACTACGACTTGCTCTACGCGGCTGCGCTGCAGGTGTACGACGACGTGTTCACCCACCTGCTGCATGCGCTCGCGGGCTGGCTCGCGGCGATCATGGTCTACCGGCTCGGGCTGCGCCACGTGAACCGGCTCGTGGCCTGCATGGGTGCCCTGATCTGGCTGGCGCTCGGCGACTACCCCAACTCGTACATCGACATGGGCGTGGCGCTGCTGGCGCTGTCGGCCTTCGTCGCGCTCTGGTGGTGGCGCGAATCCAGCGCGCCGGATCGCGGCGTGCGCTGGCTCGCGATGGCCGCTTTCTTCCTCGGCGTGGCGGCCGGCTCCAAGTACCAGGCGTTGATCTTCCTGCCGCTGGTGGCCGTGTTCGTGGGCTGGCGCGAGCGCCGGCCGCAGGCGTGGGGGCTCGCGCTGCTGTGCTTCCTGCTGCCGTGCGTCTATTGGTACGCGCGCAACGCGGTGATGACCGGCGACCCGTTCAATCCGATCGGCGCACGCCTGTTTGGCTTCACCAACTGGAACGCCGCGGACTATGCGCAGCAGATCATCGACGTGCAGCAGCATCATGCGAGCCTGCCCAACGTGATGCTGTGGCCGGTGCTGCTGGCGCCGTTCAGCCTGGC
>SEAY01000218.1 GCA_004144865.1 Comamonadaceae bacterium | reverse complement strand
CCCGCCTGGTTGGGCGCATCGAGCGAGAGCAGTTCGCGGCCGGGCTGGACCTCGAGCCCGTTGCGGATGTCCATGGCCGTCACGCGGGCTGCGAACGGCGAATACACGGGCTGCTCCGAGCCGGCCTTGAGAACACCCGGCGCCGTGATGCCGGCTCGCCAGGGCACCCAGAGCACCAGCGCGAGGGCGACGAGCGTCAACAGCCCGGCCATCTTCCGGCGGCGTGGAATCTCGCCCCGGCGCTGCGTCCACACTCGGAACTCCGCGGCGACCGGACGCCCGATGAAGACGGCGAGCTCGACGAAGAACAGGAGCACGCCGAGCGCCTTGAAAAAGGCGTGGTACACGACGACCGCGATGCCCACGAACAGCACCAGCCGGTAGATCCACGTGGCAAAGGCAAAGGCGATCAGGAACCGCCGGAAGCCCGGCGAAAACATCTCCGCGGGGGGCTCGTCGAGCCCGAGCAGCCAATGCCGCAGGAAGCGCTTGGCCTGCAGCCCCGCGCGTTCGTGCAGACCGGGGAAGTCGAGCGCATCGGTCAGCATGTAGTAGCCGTCGAAGCGCATGAAAGGGCTGGCGTTGACCAGCAATGTCAGCACCCAGGCCGTGGTCGCCAGAAAGAACAGCGCGTTGCGCAGATCGCCGTCGGGCAGAAAGGTCCAGAGCAAGGTTGACCACGCCGCCAGCACCAGCTCGGACGCGATGCCGGCCGAAGCGATGGCAAAACGATGGCGCGAACGCGCGAGCTTCCAGCTTTCGCCGGTGTCGGTATAGGCCATCGGCCACATCACCAGCAATGCGACGCCCATATGCCCAACGCGCACGCCATGCCGGGTCGAGACCAGCGCATGCCCCAGCTCGTGCAGCAGCTTGGACACGACCAGTGCGCCGGCAAAACCCAGCACGCCCTCCCAGCTCAGCGCGCCGCGCAGGTTGGCCTCCACGGTGTCCCATTGGCGCGCCGCGAGCACGATGCCGGCCAACGCGGCGAACGCCGTGAGGCCGACGAACCAGCGTGTGAACAGCCAGCTCACCCAGGGCAGCAGCTGCTCCAGCCAGAGTGCGGGGCGGACCAGCGGGATGCGCACGAACAGGTAGTTGTTGAGCAGCCAGCGCCACGCAGGCATCGGTGGTTTTTGTCGCGCCGCCCGCAACAGCTGATGCCGCGCGAGAAAGCTCTGGAACTCGGCCACGTCGTCCGGCGCGGGCGCGAGCGTGGTGGCCTCGGCCACCTCGTGCGCGATGCGCTGCGCGTCGGCGAGCCGCCAACGCTGCAGGAATTCGAACTCGAGCCAGCCGATGCGAAAGAACAGGTTGCGCACCGGATCGCAGATGTGCCAGGCGGGCGAGCCATCCCGGTTCGCGCCCGTTGCGTGGATCTGCAGTTCTTCGCGCAGGGCCGGCCACGGCGCCGGGCCCGCGGCGGCCTGGCTCAGCATCCGCACCACTCCCGCAACGCTGCGAAAGGCCGCCGGAACATCAGGTAGCCGAGCACCGTCCAGTCGCCC
>SEAY01000036.1 GCA_004144865.1 Comamonadaceae bacterium | reverse complement strand
ACTTGGAGGCCAGCACGGTGGCGATCGCTGCCGTCAGGGTCGTCTTGCCATGGTCCACGTGGCCGATGGTGCCCACGTTGACGTGCGGCTTGGTCCGCTCGAACTTACCTTTTGCCATTTTTTTCGACTCCGAAAAAAGTAACGATCACTACGCTTGACTGTGCAGTCACGAGGACGCACCACTATCGTGGTGCCCTTGGCGGGAATCGGACCCGCGACCTCTCCCTTACCAAGGGAGTGCTCTACCACTGAGCCACAAGGGCGAAATTCGCTTCTGCCGTTTCGATGGGTCCTGGAGCGGGAGACGGGAATCGAACCCGCGTCATTAGCTTGGAAGGCTAAGGTTCTACCATTGAACTACTCCCGCGTCGGGGGTCATTCAACGGTCTTGCGAACCGGCTGACGCAGGCGCCCTTGGCTGCCAGTAACTCATCGATCGACACATTCGCCTGGTGGAGGAGGCTGGATTCGAACCAGCGTAGGCGTAAGCCAACAGATTTACAGTCTGCCCCCTTTAGCCACTCGGGCACCCCTCCGGCGAGCCCGCGACTATAGCACGGTTTGCGCGGCCGATCGCCCCCCGGCGCACGCGAATCCCCTCTGTGGCGCCCTGAACCGCTGCTGACGGCGGCGACCCGTGTCACGGCGCTGCAGCACGGATGTTGCTACCGTGTGCGCATGCGCATGCTCAACCTGGCCCTGCAGGGCGGTGGTTCCCACGGCGCCTTCACCTGGGGCGCGCTCGACGCCCTGCTGGAGGACGGCCGCACCGGTATCGAAGGACTCAGCGGCACGAGCGCGGGGGCGGTCAACGCAGCCGCGCTGGCCGGAGGATGGGCCGCCGCGGAGGCCGCCGGACGCGATCCGCGCGAGGGCGCCCGCGAAAAGCTGCGGGACGTGTGGCAGCGCGTCATCGCGCTGGGCAGCCTGGGCGCGCTGCACCAGCAGTTCGCCCGCCTGCTGTGGGGCGGACTGCCGCCGGAACTGTCACCCGGCGCCATCCTGGGCAATGCCTGGCGCGGGCTCCTGTCGCCGTACCACAGCAATCCGCTGGACATCAATCCGCTGCGCACGCTGCTGGAGGAGGAGATCGATTTCGCGGCGATCGCGGCGCAGCGCCAGCTCAAGGTGTTCGTCTCGGCCACGCACGTGGCCACCGGCAAGGCGGTGGTCTTCAGCGGCGCCCAGCTGGACGCCCGCGCGGTCCTGGCCTCGGCCTGCCTGCCGCTGCTGTTCCAGGCCGTGGAGATCGACGGCCACGCCTATTGGGACGGCGGCTACTCGGTGAATCCGGCCCTGTCCCCGCTCATCAAGGAATGCCGCACCGCCGACCTGCTGCTGGTGCAGATCAATCCGCTGGCCCGCGCCCGCACGCCGAAGACGGGCGCCGAGATCCTCGACCGCGTCAACGAGCTCACCTTCAATGCCAGCCTGCTCACGCAGATGCGCGCCATCGAGTTCGTCAACCGGCTGCTGGAGGAAGGCGCGGTGTCGCACGAGCGGTGCAAGACCGTGCGTGTCCATCGCATCGAGGCGGCGCCCGCCCTGGCCGCCTTCCCCGCATCCAGCCGCGTCTCCGCCGACGGCGTGATGATCGGGAAGCTGTTCGAGGCGGGGCGCGCGGCGGCGCGTGAATGGCTGGCGCAGCATTTCGAAGCCATCGGGGAACGCGCGACGATCGACATCGCGCACGATTACCTCGACGACAGCAGCCTGGAGCGGCCCCTGCCCCTGGTGCCGGGTACGCGCTCGATGGGCAAGGGCTTCCGTTCCTGGCTCACCCGGCTGCTGCGGCAGCAGCAGCCCTAGCTGCGTCTACCAGCGGATCGGCGGCTGCAACAGGGCCTGCAGTTGCGCGAGATGCGCCGCCGCCTGGCCGGCAAATTCCTTCCTGAAGTCGTTCGACGGATGGCGCGCACGCAGCACGCGCTCCGGCGGCACCGCAATGCCGGCAACGGCCGCATCGAAGAATTGCTGCGCGGGCTTGCCCCACAGCCAGGCCACGGGAAAGGCCTGCCCCGCCTGCTGGCGCCGGTGGTACAGCGCCCCCACCACCCCTTGCGTCCAAGGCTGCCAGCCGATGTCCAGGTGGCTGCCGATCTCCCCCAGCCGCACGGTGAGCGCCGTGTTGAGCAGCAGCACGCCCTGGCGCGCCCAGTGCTCGAGGTTGGCGACCTTCGGGCGGGAGAACCCCGGCAGGTGCTCCTCGAAGGCCTTGTAGACGTTCAGCATGGAGCGCGGCACCCCGCGCAGCGACGAGAACGCCAGCCCGTGCGCGTCGCCGGGCGTGGGATAGGGATCCTGCCCGACGATCAGCAGCCGCACATCGTCGGGGGCGACCAGTTCGAAGGCGCGGAAGGGCCGCGCCGGACCGACGGCGAGCGACTGCGCATCCGCATCCACGCGCCGGCAGACTTCCTGCGCGTGCGGATCGAGGCCCTCGCACAGCTGCTGCCAGGCCGGCGGCAGGTCACCCCAGGCCTGCGCCAGGGGCCGGATGAGCGGCCCCGCGACCTGTTGCGGCTCGTCGCCCAGGCCGAGCGTCCCCTGCGCGCCCACCTCAGCTCCCGAACAGGGCCTCGAGCGCCTCGCCCGGATCGTCTGCGCGCATGAACGCCTCGCCCACGAGGAAGGCGTGCACGCCCGCAGCGCGCATGCGCTTCACGTCGTCCGGGCCGAGGATGCCGGACTCCGTGACCAGCAGGCGGTCGGCGGGGACGTCCTTCAGCATGCCCAGCGTCGTATCGAGGCTCACCTCGAAGGTGCGCAGGTTGCGGTTGTTGATGCCGACCAGCCGCGTCTTCAGCCGCAGCGCACGCTGCAGCTCCGCGGCGTCGTGCACTTCCACCAGCACGGCCATGTCGAGGCTGCGGGCGATCGCCTCCAGCTCCGCCATCTGCGCATCGGACAGGCACGCCGCGATCAGCAGGATGCAGTCCGCGCCCAGCACGCGCGATTCGTACACCTGGTACGGATCGACCATGAAGTCCTTGCGCAGCACCGGCAGGTCGCAGGAGGCGCGTGCCTGCTTCAGGTAGTCGGCCTCGCCCTGGAAGAACTGCCTGTCGGTGAGCACCGAGAGGCACGCCGCGCCGTGCTCCGCGTAGCTCTGTGCGATGTCGGCCGGGATGAAGTCTGCGCGCAGGACGCCCTTGCTGGGACTCGCCTTCTTCACCTCGGCGATCACGGCTGCCTTGCCGGCATCGACCTTCGCGCGCAGGGCGCCTTCGAAGTCGCGCGTGAGCACGCGGCTGAAGGCGTCCTCGCGCATCGCCTCCAGCGATTTCTTCTTCAGGGCGGCGGCCACTTCCTCGCGCTTGACCGCGACGATCTTGTCCAGGATGTCCGCCATCTCAGCCCTCCAGCGCCTTCGAGACGCGCACCAGCTGCTCCAGCTTGGCCTTGGCTGCGCCCGACTCCAGCGCGGCCCGGGCCTTGCGGATGCCGTCCGGGATGTCTGCCGCCACGTTGGCGGCGTACAGCGCCGCGCCGGCGTTCAGCACCACGACGTCGCGGGGGGCGCCGGGCTCGTTGTCCAGCACCTGGCGCATCATGGCCAGCGAGGCCTGCGGCGTGTCCACCTTGAGGGCGCGGTTGCTCGCCATGGTCATGCCGAAGTCCTCGGGATGGATCTCGTACTCGCGGATCTGGCCGTCCTTCAGCTCGCCGACCAGGGTGGCCGCGCCGAGGCTCACTTCGTCCATGCCGTCGCGGCCGTAAACCACCAGCGCGTGCTCGGCGCCGAGGCGCTGCAGCGCGCGCACCTGGATGCCCACCAGGTCGGGGTGGAACACGCCCATCAGGATGTTGGGCGCACCGGCGGGATTGGTCAGCGGGCCGAGGATGTTGAAGATGGTGCGTACGCCCATCTCCTTGCGCACCGGCGCCACGTTCTTCATGGCCGGGTGGTGGTTGGGCGCGAACATGAAGCCGATGCCGGTCTCGGCGATGCACCTGGCGATCGCTTCGGGCGAGAGGTTCAGGCTGATGCCCAGGCCCTCGACCGCATCGGCGCTGCCGCTCTTGCTGGAGACGCTGCGGCCGCCATGCTTGCTGACCTTCGCGCCCGCCGCCGCGGCCACGAACATCGCGCAGGTGGAGATGTTGAAGGTGTGCGAGCCGTCGCCGCCGGTGCCGACGATGTCGACCAGGTGCGTCTTGTCCGCCACGTTCACCTTGGTGGAGAACTCGCGCATCACCTGCGCGGCGGCGGTGATCTCGCCGATGGTTTCCTTCTTCACGCGCAGCCCCGTCACGATGGCGGCGGTCATCACCGGGGACAGTTCGCCGCTCATGATCATGCGCATCACGTGCAGCATCTCGTCGTGGAAGATCTCGCGGTGTTCGATCGTGCGCTGCAGCGCTTCCTGGGGGGTGATGGGCATGGCGGCCTCCTCGGGGAAATGCGGTTATCGGGTCGGTGGATCGGACAGCGCGAGCTTCACGCCGAAGCCGACGAACATGGCGCCGGCAGCGCGGTCGAGCCAGTGCATGCCGCGCTGCACGGCGTCGCGCCGCGCCATCCAGGCGGCGGCGAGCGCCCAGCCGGAATTCACGGCGATGCTGTTGACGTTGAAGAGCGTCCCGAGCAGCACGAAGGCCAACGCCTTGTGCTCGGTGCCGGGCGCGATGAATTGCGGCACGAAGGCGAGGAAGAAGATCGCCACCTTCGGGTTCAGCACGTTGGTGAGGAAGCCGCCGCGGAAGACGGCCCAGAGCCCTCCTCCGCCTGCCTTGCCGTCCGCTGCCGGCGTGGCGGCGCGCTCTTCGTAGGCTGCCGGTGCGCCCGCAGGCGCACCCCAGCGAACCGGCCCGGCCCGTGAGACCAGCAATCGCACGCCCACCCACAACAGGTAAGCCGCCCCCGCCCACTTCAGCACCGTGAACGCCGTGGCCGAGGCCGCCAGCAGCGCGCCCACGCCCACGGCCGCCGCGAACACATGCACGAAGCAGCCGGCCGTGATGCCCAGCCCCGCCACGACGCCGGCGCGCGCACCCGCACGCAGCGCATTGCTGACGATGTAGAGCACGTCCGGCCCGGGCGTGAGGTTCAGCAGCAGCCCCGCCGCGATGAACAGGATGAGGTGTTGCGCATCCGGCATCGCTCGCTCCTCAGGCGCGGAAGAAGGAACGGATCGCGTTCACCGCGCGCTCGATGCCGGCGGCATCGACGTCGTGGTGCGTCACGAAGCGCAGGCGGTACAGGCCCGTGGCGAGCACGCCCTGGGCGGCGAGGAAAGGCAGCAGTTCGGCCGAGCGCTCGCGCGCCGCACCGGCCAGGTCCACGAACAGGATGTTGGTCTGCGGCGGTTCCACCTGCAACGCCTCGATGCCTTGCAGGCCCTCGGCGAGCCGCAGCGCCAGTGCGTGGTCTTGCGCCAGGCGCTCGACCTGGTGATCGAGCGCGTAGCTGGCCGCGGCGGCCAGCACGCCCGCCTGCCGCATGCCGCCTCCCGCCATCTTGCGGATGCGGCGCGCTCGCGCGATCAGGTCCTTCGGGCCACACAGGGCGGATCCCACGGGAGCGCCCAGCCCCTTGCTGAAACAGACGGAAACGCTGTCGAACAGTCCCGCGATGCGGCGCGCTTCGGCCCGGGCATCGCTGCCGTTCACCGCCGCCTGTGCAACGGCCGCATTGAAAAGGCGCGCGCCGTCCAGGTGCGCCGCCAGGCCCCGGGAGCGCGCGAGCGCGGTGGCCTGCTGCAGGTAATCGAAGGGGATCACCTTGCCGCCGAGTGTGTTCTCCAGCGCCAGCAGCCGCGTGCGCGCGAAGTGGGGATCGTCGGGCTTGATCGCCGCCTCGATGGCGGCGAGTGCCAGGCTGCCGTCGGCCTGGTGCTCCAGCGGCTGCGGCTGCACGCTGCCGAACACGGCGGCGCCGCCGCCCTCCCAGCGGTAGCAGTGCTGCATCTGGCCGACGATGTACTCGTCGCCGCGCTGGCAGTGCGACAGGATGCCGCACAGGTTGCCCTGCGTGCCGGTGGGAACGAACAGCGCCGCCTCGAACCCCAGCATGCCGGCGATCTTCTCCTGCAGCGCATTGACGCTCGGGTCGTCGCCGAACACGTCGTCGCCCAGGGGCGCCGAAGCCATCGCCGCACGCATGCCGGGCGTCGGCTGCGTGACGGTATCGCTGCGCAGGTCGACCGGCTTCACCGCTTCTGCTCCAGGAAGTTCCTGAGCATCTCGTGCCCGTGCTCCGTGAGGATGGATTCGGGATGGAACTGCACGCCCTCGATCGGGAGCTCCTGGTGGCGCACACCCATGATCTCGCCATCGTCGGTCCAGGCCGTGACCTTCAGCGCCTTCGGGCAGGTCTCGCGCTCGATGGCCAGCGAGTGGTAGCGGTTCACCGTGAACTTCTGCGGCAGGCCCGCGAACACGCCTTCCTGCGTGGTCGTGATCTCGCTGGTCTTGCCGTGCATCAGCCGGCGCGCGCGCACGACCTTGCCGCCCAGCGCCGCGCCTATGGCCTGGTGCCCGAGGCACACGCCGAGGATCGGCAGCTTGCCGGCGAAATGGCGGATCGCCTCCACGGAGATACCCGCTTCTGCCGGGGAGCAGGGGCCGGGCGAGATCACCAGCCGGTCCGGGCGCTTCGCCTCGATCTCCGCGATGGTGATCTCGTCGTTGCGGTGCACTTCCACGTCGGCGCCGAGCTCACCGAAGTACTGCACGAGGTTGAAGGTGAAGCTGTCGTAGTTGTCGACCATGAGGAGTTTCATTCCAGCCCCTCCTCCACCAGCTCGGACGCGCGCATCAGCGCGCGCGCCTTGGCTTCGGTTTCCTTCCACTCCATCTCGGGCACCGAATCAGCCACCACGCCCGCTGCGGCCTGCACGTAGAGCGTCTGGTCCTTGATGATGCCGGTGCGGATGGCGATGGCCACGTCCATGTCGCCGGCGTAACTGAGATAGCCGCAGGCGCCGCCATAGAGGCCGCGCTTGTTGGGCTCGAGCTGGTCGATCAGCTCCATGGCGTGCACCTTGGGCGCGCCGCTCAGCGTGCCGGCCGGGAAGGTGGCGCGCAGCACGTCCATGTTGGTCATGCCGTCCATCAGGGTTCCTTCCACGTTGCTCACGATATGCATCACGTGGCTGTAGCGCTCCACCACGAAGGCCTCGGTCACTTTCACCGAGCCCGTCTTGGCGATGCGGCCGATGTCGTTGCGGGCCAGGTCGATCAGCATCACGTGCTCGGCCCGCTCCTTCTCGTCGGCGAGCAGTTCCTTCTCCACCGCCTTGTCCACTTCCGGCGTCGCGCCGCGCGGCCGCGTGCCGGCCAGGGGGCGGATGGTGATCTTCTGTCCTTCCGCGGTCTGCTCCTGCCGCACCAGAATCTCCGGCGACGCGCCCACCACGTGGAACTCGCTGCCTGCCGCATCGGCGCCGCTGAAGTTGTAGAAATACATGTAGGGGCTGGGATTGAGCGAGCGCAGCGCCCGGTACAGCGACAGCGGCGACTCCGTGTAGCGCTTCTTGATGCGCTGCCCCACCTGCACCTGCATGAAGTCGCCGGCGGCAATCAGTTCCTTGGCGCGCTCGACGGCCTTCAGGTAGTCCGCCTTCGCGAATTCGCGTTCGGCCGGGAAGGTTTCGGTCTGCCGGATCACCGGGGCGCTCACGGAGTACTTCAGCTGGTCCTTCAGCTCGCGCAGGCGCTTCTTGCCATTGGAATACGCCTCCGGCTTGCCCGGGTCGACGTACACGATCAGGTAGAGCTTGCCCGACAGGTTGTCGATGACCGCCAGCTCCTCGCACTGCAGCAGCAGGATGTCGGGGCAATGCAGCGTGTCGGGCGGGCAGCTCTTCTCCAGCTTCTTCTCGATGTGGCGAACGGTGTCGTAGCCGAAGTAGCCGGCCAGCCCACCGCAGAAACGCGGCAGCCCCGGCCGCAACGCCACCTTGAAGCGCTTCTGGTACGCCTCGATGAAGTCCAGGGGGTTGCCACCCGCGGTCTCGACGACGTGGCCGTCCGTCACGACCTCCGTCCTGGCGTCCGCGCCGAAGCCGCTGGCACGCAGCAGGGTGCGCGCGGGCAGGCCGATGAAGCTGTAGCGGCCGAAGCGCTCCCCGCCCACCACGGACTCGAGCAGGAAGCTCAGCCTTCCGCCGCCCTTGGCATGGGCCAGCTTCAGGTACAGGGACAGGGGGGTTTCGAGGTCCGCGAACGCCTCGGCGATCAGCGGGATGCGGTTGTAGCCCTGCAAGGCAAGGCTTTTGAATTCCAGTTCGGTGATCAAGGGGTGAGCCTCCACAAGCTCGGCGGCCAGGGGGCCGCGGGATCCGTCGGTGCCTCGGTCGAGGCGCGGGGGCACGGGCAGGCCCCGTGCGAATCAGGAACGCGCGTGATCAGGCTTGCGCCAGGGCCAGGCTCCCCGGTCGCTGCAACCTGTGATCGTCGTGCGGTGGATGAACATGGCGGACAGTGTAGCAAGGGATTCCTCCCGCTCCTCCATCGGCACTAGGTACGAGCCCGTACCGGAAAACCCTCGCTTGCACCGGATCGGGGCGTTTGCGACAATTTGTAAAAAGAACGAGCGTTCTTTAACAAGGAGAGACTGCATGATCCGGTTGCTCAGCATGGCCTTGGCCGCCTTCATCTGCATCGTCCCCCTGACGGTGGCTGCCCAAGTCACGGTCAGTGGCGTCAAGTACGAAGAGAACGTCAGCGTGGCCGGCAGCAAGTTGCTGCTCAACGGAGCGGGCACTCGCTACAAGGGCCCGTTCAGGGTCTACACGGCCGGCCTGTACGTCGGGAAGAAGGCGGCCACCACGGAAGAACTGCTCGGCCAGCCGGGCGCCAAGCGCATGACCGTGGTGATGCTGCGCGACATCGACGCCAGCGAACTGGGCAAGCTGTTCATCCGGGGCGTGGAGGACAACATGGAACGCTCGGCCATGTCCAAGCTCATCCCCGGCCTGATGCGCATGAGCCAGATCTTCACCGACCACAAGAAGCTGGGCAACGGCGAACAGTTCACGCTCGAATGGATCCCCGGCACGGGCACCGTGGTCAGCGTGCGGGGCGTGGTGCAGGGCGAACCTTTCAAGGAGCCCGAGTTCTTCAACGCCATGATGCGCATCTGGCTCGGGCCGGTCCCCGCCGACTGGAAGCTCAAGGACAGCCTGCTCGGCAAGCAGGGCTGAGATTCCTCAGCCAGCCCTCTCGTCGAGCCAGCCGCCGATCTGCGCCAGCGACTCGAGGTAGCCGTCGGCATCGACGCCGCGCACCGGTTCGCCGTGGTTGTAGCCATAGGTCACCAGCACCACCGGGCAGCCCGCCGCGCGCGCCGCCGCGGCGTCGTTGCGGGAGTCACCCACCACCAGCGTGGCCTGCGGAGGGACGCCCAGCGCCTCGCAGGTCCTGAGCAGCGGCAGCGGATCCGGCTTCTTGCGCTCGAACGCGTCGCCGCCGAACACCAGCTCGAATGCGGGCGCGAGACCCTTGGTGGCCAGCAAGTCGCGGGCGAACTCACCGGGCTTGTTGGTCAGGCAGGCCAGGCGCAATCCGCGCCCGGCCAGCTGCGCCATTCCCTCCTGCGCCCCGGGGTAGACGGCGGACAGGCGGCCGTTCAGTCCCCGGTAGGCCGCCTGGTAACGATCCCAGGCGCGTTCGTACAGCGCGGCCGGCGCGCCGACATGGGCCAGGGTCTGGCGAATCAGGTGCTCGGAGCCCTTGCCTATGAAGCCGGCGACCACCTCGGCCGAGACCGGCGGCAGCCCGAGCCCGTGCAACATTTCACTTAGGGCGGCATGGAAGTCACCGAGCGTGTCGACCAGCGTTCCGTCCAGGTCGACGATGGCCGCAAGCAGCGGCTGCGGGGCAGCAAATGGCATGAACCCGAGGATAGCGGCGCGCAACAAAAAGCCAGGGACGCGCCCTGGCTTGCGGGGGAAGGCGGCTCTTAGCGGCTGTGCCGGCTGCTGCTACCTTCGAACATGCTGGTGTCGCGATCGGGCTGCACCTGCTGCATCCAGTCCAGCCGGGCAGCGCGCGCGCGCGCTGCGGCGGGTCCGTCGCTGGTGCGGATCAAACGGCCCGGCACCTCGCCCTGGCGTTCCGGGTCCATGGACGCGAAGCCGCGGCCGAGGCTGCCGGTGCGGATGGTCTTGAACTCGCTGCTGGATGCCATCGGGAGACTCCTGTGGGTGGCGACGCCGGGGGCTCCGGCGACGTGTCCATTGGGCGGGCAGGACGCGACGCACGCCGTCAGCGCACCTGACATCCCTCCGTAGGACTGGTCCCACGTACGGCCGAGCGAAAACCGATGGGTCAGGCGGGCACTTGCTCCACCAGGGCCCGGCCCCAATGCCGGTGCCTGCCGATGGCCGCGATGAAGTCCTGCGCCATCTGCACCCGGGTCGTGGGCTCGTTCGAGCCGACCACCACCCCCGCCGGAACCGGGACTTCGGCCGGCAACACCCCCGCATTGCGCAGGATCTCCGCCGATTCGCCGATCACGCACAGCGGCTTGCAGTGCTTGAACGCCTCGAGCACGAAGTGCACGGCATTGCCGTCCTTCATCAACGCCTGGGCCGCCGCGGCACCACCTGGCACCAGGACGGCGTCGAACGCCACGGAAGGCGCGGTGAGGAAGGTGTGGTCCACCGGCACCTGCTGTCCCGAGGACGACGCCACGACTCCCAGGTGCGCCGCCACCACCCTGGTGGTGGCGCCGGCATCCAGCAGCGCCTGCTGGACCACCTTGTAGGCACCCAGCTCCGCGCCCGGCGCCATCACGATCGCGACCCGCCGTGTCTGGATGTTGCCGCCGGCCGTCTCCATGCTGAGGGAGGGCGCGAGTTCCACCGGCGCTTTCCCCCGCGGCTCGCGGAAGCCGGCCTGGCCCGCGGCTGCCCGCGCATCCGGCGGGCCGATCCCCAGCGGCTCGGCGATCTTGCGCGCCAGCCGCGCGTCCACGTGCGCCAGGTTGTCCACCACGCGCTGGCGCACCGCCGGCGTCTCCACGCGCGAAAGCTCATACTGGAACGCCGCGATCAGGTGTTCCTTCTCGGAAGCGCTCTGGCTGTTCCAGAACAGGGTGGCCTGGCTGAAATGATCGTCGAACGCGGGGCTGCGGCGCCGCACTTTCGGCGACTCGTTGTCCTCGGCATAAGTCTGGAAGCCCTGCTCCCCGCCGTCCACCCGGAATTCGGAACCGCTCGCCAGCGTGTTCGGCTCATAGGAGACGCGCCCCTTAGGAATGCCGATGCGATGGGCGCCCCCACGCTGGAAGTTGTGCACCGGACAGACGCCGCGGTTGATCGGCAGCTCGTGGTGGTTGGGCCCGCCCAGGCGTGAGAGCTGCGTGTCGGTGTACGCGAACAGCCGGCCCTGCAGCAGGGGATCGTTCGTGAAATCGATGCCGGGCACGACGTGGCCGGGATGGAAAGCCACCTGCTCCGTCTCGGAGAAGAAGTTCTCCGGGTTGCGCGTGAGCACCAGCCGGCCGCACCAGAGGATGGGGACCAGCTCCTCGGGCAGCAGCTTGGTGGCGTCCAGCAGGTCGATGCCCAGCTTGGCGGCGCGGTCCTCGTCGACCAGCTGCAGGCCGAACTCCCACTCCGGGCAGTCGCCCCGCTCGATCGCGTCCCACAGGTCGCGGCGCAGGAAGTCCGGGTCCTTGCCGGCGATCTTCTGCGCCTCGTCCCAGCACAGCGCATGGCGTCCGAGCTTCGGTTTCCAGTGGAACTTGACGTAGTGCGCCACGCCGCGCGCGTTGATGAAGCGAAACGTGTGGACGCCGAAGCCGTCCATCATCCGGTAGCTGCGGGGCAGGCCGCGGTCGGACATCAGCCACATGAGCGCGTGCGACCCCTCGGGCATCAGCGACATGAAATCCCAGAAGGTGTCGTGCGCGCTGGAGGCCTGCGGCATCTCGTGGTGCGGCTCGGGCTTCATCGCGTGCACCAGGTCCGGGAACTTCATGGCGTCCTGCACGAAGGCGACCGGCATGTTGTTGCCCACCAGGTCGTAGTTGCCTTCGCGCGTGTAGAACTTCACCGCGAAACCGCGCACGTCGCGCACCGTGTCGGCCGAACCGCGCGAGCCCATCAGGTTGGAAAAGCGCACGAACACCGGCGTGCGGCTGCCCACTTCCTGCAGGAAGTCGGCACGCGTGTATTCCACCAGGGGCCGCGTCACTTCGAAGTAGCCGTGGGCGGCGGCGCCGCGCGCATACACCACGCGTTCGGGGATGCGCTCATGGTCGAAGTGCGTGAGCTTCTCGCGCAGGATGAAGTCCTGCAGCAGGCTGGGGCCGCGCAGGCCGGCCTTGAGCGAGTTGTGGTTGTCCGGCAGGACGACGCCCTGGTTCGTGGTGAGCAGGTTCTCCGCCCCCTGCGTGAAGGCTTCCAGCTGTTTCTGGCGATTTGCGACCGCATCGGCCGCCTTGTTCTTGCGCGAGCCCTCCGCGCGGGAAGAGGCCATGTATCACTCCTGGGTGGCCGACACGAAAACGAAACGGGGCGAAGGCCCCGTGGGAGGGAAGACGACGCTCAGCCGAGGTCGAGGTCCAGGACGGCTTCCAGCATGCGCACGAGCGCGGCAATCGCGAAGGCGCCGATCCCGGCGGCGGCGACCCAGGTCAACCAGGCGGGAACAACAGGTTCGATCTCCATCCGCTTCTCTCCCTTGGCATGCATGTGCGTTCCGCATTGAAACAAGCCTCAGCCGCAGTAACCGTAGCCCTTCAGCGGGCGAGTTTGTGGGGCGCTGCCGTCAGGCCCCGTAGGAGTGCTCCGACACACGGATGGGCTGCGGCGGGGCGAACGGATGCGCGGCCGCGTCCTACCCGCATCGCCCCCGCGGCGCCGCAACATGGCCGCGTCAGGAGAAAAGCATGAGCCGGATGAAGGAAGAACGCCACGCGACGCCCCGCCCCTCGGAGGGCAACACCGTCACGGCGCAGGGCGAGAATCAGGCGCCCAAGGCGCGCATGCCGCACGAGCGCGACGAGTCGGCCGACAGCCAGTCGGCGGAAGCGGCCGACATGCGGCGCATCGGCCAGATCGCGCACGACGACGTGGTGGAAGGGCAGCCCGACACCGACAAGGGCCCGGTGCTCGACGCCGCCTACGAGCGGCAGAAGGACGGCGCGCCCAAGCAGCGCCGCCAGTGAAGCCGGCTCAGCCGCGCAGCTGCGCGCGCATGCCGTCGATGACGGCGCGGTAGTCCGGCTTGCCGAAGATCGCGCTGCCGGCCACGAACGTATCGGCCCCGGCGGCCGCCACCCGCGCGATGTTCTCGGTCTTGATGCCGCCGTCCACCTCCAGGCGGATGTCGCGGCCGCTCGCGTCGATGCGCTTGCGGGCCTGTTCGATCTTGCGCAGGGTGGATTCGATGAAGCCCTGCCCGCCGAAGCCGGGGTTGACGCTCATCAGCAGGATGAGATCGACCTCCTCGATCATCCAGTCCAGCACGTCCAGGGGCGCGGCCGGGTTGAAGGTGAGCCCCGCCTTGCATCCCGCCGCCTTGATCGCCTGCACGCTGCGGTGCACGTGGGTCGAGGCATCGGGATGGAAGCTGATGTAGTCCGCGCCCGCCTCGGCGAACGCCTGCGCCAGCGCATCGACCGGCTGCACCATCAGGTGCACGTCGATCGGCACCGCCGTGCCGTCGGGTTTCTTCGCATGCGGCTTCAGCGCCGAACAGATCATCGGCCCGAAGGTGAGGTTGGGCACGTAATGGTTGTCCATCACGTCGAAGTGGATCCAGTCGGCGCCAGCGGCGATGACGTTGCGGACCTCCTCGCCGAGCCGGGCGAAGTCGGCGGACAGGATGGACGGGGCGATGCGGAAGGTGCGCGTGCTCATGCCCCATTGTCGCAAACCGTGCGCGGCCGGCGGAGGCGGTTAGCATTCGCCCATGCCCCGCCATGCCTTCCAGGTCGAAGTCGAGCCCCGCTACCTGCCCGAACAATCCTCGCCGGAGCAGGGACTGTGGAGCTTCGCCTATACGATCACCATCAGCAACACCGGCGAAGTGCCGGCGCAGCTGATCTCGCGCCACTGGGTGATCACCAACGAGCTCGGCGAGATCGAGGAAGTGAAGGGCCTCGGCGTGGTCGGCCAGCAGCCGCTGCTGCGGCCGGGCGAATCGTTCGAATACACCAGCGGCTGCCGCCTGCGCACCGCCAGCGGCACCATGCAGGGCAGTTACTTCTGCGTGGCCGAGGACGGCGAGCGCTTCGAGGTCGACATTCCGCCCTTCGTACTGGACGACGGCAACCGCCGCGTCCTGCATTGAACATCACCGGAGACAGGTATTGGATGAAGTGATGGCCATCTGGGCCCAATGGGTGAAGCCGTCGGCGGGCCTGCCGACCGTGCAGTGGTCGCTGCTGCTGGCCGTCGCGGCCGCGGCGGGGCACCTGCTGCAGCGGCACACCGGCCTGCCCAAGCTCGTGGGCTATTCGATCGTCGGCACCATCGCCGGCCTGGCCGGCTTCTCGGGCGCCGCCTGGCCGCTGCAGGGCGTGGCCCTGTTCCTGCTGGAACTCGGGGTGGCCGTCGTGCTGTTCGAGTCCGGCGGCCGCATCGCGCTGCGCTGGTTCCGGCACAACCCGATGGTGCTGCTGCAAAGCCTGCTCGAGTCCGTGCTCACCGCCGTGGCCGTGTACTACGTGCTGCGCTACCTCGATGTGCGCGCCAGCGTCGCCGAAGGCGTGGCGCTGATCGCGATGGCGGCCTCGCCCGCCGTGCTCAGCCGGGTGGTGATGGACACCCGCGCGGCCGGCCCGGTGACCGAACGCGCGCTGGTGCTCTCGACCCTGAGCACCTTCTATGCGCTCACGCTGGTGAGTGCCCGCGCCGGCACCCTGCATCGCGAGGAGACCGACCTGTTCGCCACGCTGTACCCGGTAGCCGTGGTGCTCGGCGTGTCCTTCGTGGTGGGAGCGCTGCTCACCCTGGCGCTGCGCACGGCGCTGCGCTTCATGAGCCCCGCGAGCGAGAACACCTCCATCCTGCTGATCACGCTGATCGCCGCCAGCGCCGCGCTGGCCTCCCACTTCGGCGGCTCGGCCCCGCTGGCCGCCCTGATCGGCGGCGTGATGCTCAAGCAGCTGCATCCCCGCCCCTGGTCGTGGACACGCCAGCTCGGCACGGCCGCATCCCTGCTGACCATGCTGATGTTCGTGCTCGTCTCGGTGGTCGCGGCCAAGGCCGAATGGAATCCCGCGCTGGTCGGCATCGTGGTCGCCGCCGTGCTCGCCCGGCTGCTGGCGAAAGTGCTCGGCGTCTCCATCGCCAACTGGGGCAGCGGCATCAGCTGGAAGCAGGCGGTCTGGACCGGCTTCGCCATGACGCCCATGTCGTCCATCGCGCTGCTGCTCGTCTCGCAGTTCGTGGCCTCGTCCATGACGCTGGGCCCGCGCATCGCGAGCATCGCCCTGCCCGCCATCCTGCTGATGGAGATCCTGGGCGCCATCATCGCGACCTTCGCCATCTACAAGGCCGGCGAGAGCTCCAAGCCCTGGGAACCGCACCGCGTACCGCCGCCGGTCCAGGTGACGGGAGAAGCCCGTGGATAGGCGCGTCGACCCCGTCCTCGAGAGGCCGTCGGTCCCGGCAGCCGCGCCGACGCTGGAGCCGTTCGGCAAGTCCGACGCGCTGACGCTCGGCGTGGAGCTGGAGCTGCAGCTGGTCAACACCCACGACTACGACCTCGCGCCCTACTCCGACGAGATGCTGCGCCTGATGGCGAAGATCCCGCTGCCCGGCTCCGTCGTGCCGGAGATGACCTCGAGCATGATCGAGGTCTCCACCGGGATCTGCCATTCGTCCAGCGACGTGCTGGGGCAGCTCACGCAGATCCGCGACGCGCTGGTGCGCTGCGCCGACAAGCTGAACATCGCCTGCGTCGGAGGCGGCACGCACCCCTTCCAGATGTGGCACGACCAGCGCATCTACGACAGGCCGCGCTTTCGCCAGCTGTCCGAGCTGTACGGCTACCTGTCCAAGCAGTTCACCATCTTCGGCCAGCACGTGCACATCGGGTGCCCGAGCGCGGACGACGCGCTGCTGATGCTGCACCGGATGTCGCGCTACATCCCGCACTTCATCGCGCTGTCGGCGAGCTCGCCTTACGTGCAGGGCCACGACACGCAGTTCGATTCGGCCCGGCTGAATTCGGTGTTCGCCTTCCCCATGTCGGGCCGCGCGCCGTTCACCCTGAGCTGGAAGGAGTTCGAGCACTTCTTCGCCAAGACCACCCGCACCGGCGTGGTCAAGAGCATGAAGGACTTTTACTGGGACATCCGTCCCAAGCCGGAATTCGGCACCATCGAGATCCGCGTGTTCGACACGCCCCTGACCATCGAGCGCGCCGCGGCGCTGTCTGGCCTGGTGCAGTCGCTGGGTGCCTGGTTCATCAACGACCACCCCTTCACGCCCCAGGAAGACGACTACATGGTCTACACCTACAACCGCTTCCAGGCCTGCCGCTTCGGGCTGGAGGCGGTGTACGTGGAGCCCGAGAGCGGCGAGCACCTGCCGCTGCGCGAGCACATCCTGCGCACGCTCGACCAGGTGGAGCCGCACGCCCGCACGGTCGGCGCCGCCGCCGCCATCGACATGCTGCGCCAGAGCGCGGACCGGGGCGCCAACGACGCGCGCTGGCTGCGCGAGACCCATGCGCGCGAGCGCCTGCTGGCCGAGACGGTGCGGCAGGCGGCGGAGCGCTTCCGCGGCCGCCGCGGGTGAAAGGGAAGCACGCCCGTGGGTGAGTTCGACCTCATCGCGCGCTACTTCACGCGGCCGGTGCACCGCAGCCCGCTGGGCGTGGGCGACGACTGCGCGCTGCTGCAGCCGGGGCCCGGCATGCAGCTGGCCGTGTCGACGGACTTGCTGGTCGAGGGCCGGCACTTCCTTTCGACGGTGCACCCGCGACGGCTGGGGCACAAGGCGCTGGCGGTCAACCTGAGCGACCTTGCGGCGTGCGGGGCGCGGCCGCTCGCCTTCACGCTCTCGTTGTCGCTGCCCTCGGTGGACGAACCCTGGCTGGCCGGCTTCTCCACCGGCCTGTTCGCACTCGCCGATGTCCACGACTGCGAGCTGGTGGGCGGCGATACGACGCGCGGTCCGCTTTGCATCAACATCACGGTGTTCGGCGAAGTGCCGGCGGGGACGGCGCTGCTGCGCTCCGGCGCGCGCCCCGACGACGACCTCTGGGTGAGCGGCACGCTGGGCGATGCGCGCCTGGCGCTGGAGGCCTTCCGCGGCACGGTCTCGCTGCCGCAGGCGGTGTTCGACCGCGCCCGCCTGCGGCTGGAGCAGCCCGAGCCGCGCGTCGCCCTGGGCAACGCGCTGCGCGGCATCGCGACGGCGGCGATCGACGTCAGCGACGGCCTGCTCGGCGACCTCGGCCACGTGCTGCGGCGCTCGGGTGTCGGCGCCACCGTGGACGTGGACGCGGCCTGCAGCCTGCTGGCCGCGACGCAGCCGGAATGGCAGTTGGCACGTGCGCAGGTGGAACCTCTGGTGCTGGCCGGCGGGGACGATTACGAACTCGCCTTCACCGCGCCCGCCGATCGCCGGCAGGACGTGCAGGCCGCGGCAGCCCGGTGCGCCACGCCCGTGCATCGCATCGGCCGCATCGAAGCCGCGCCCGGACTGCGACTGGCCGATGCCGAAGGGCACGCACTCACGCGCAGCTACGCCAGTTTCGACCACTTCCGCCAGCCATGAAGCGCTGGCTGCTGGTCCTCGCGCTCGCATTCGCGTGCGCGCCTGCGCTGCATGCCGGCACCTTCCGCGGCACCGTCACGCACGTCACCGATGGCGACACCCTGTGGGTGCGGCCGGCCGCGGGCGGTGCACCGGTGGAGCTGCGCCTGCTGGACCTCGACGCCCCCGAGGGCTGCCAGCGCTTCGGCCGCGACGCGGCTTCCGCCCTGCGCAAGCGCGTGCTGCGCCAGCGGGTCAGCGTGCGCACGCAAGGAATCGACGACTACCGGCGCCAGCTCGCGCACGTGGAGCACCGCGGCCAGGACATCGGTGCATGGATGGTGGGCGAGGGCTATGCGTGGTCGAGTGCCTACCGGGGCCGCAAGGGCCCGTACGCACCCCTGGAAGAGCAGGCCCGCGTGCAGAGGCGCGGCCTGTGGGCGCAGGCCGGCGCGATGGAGCCGCGCGCGTTCCGCAAGCACTTCGGCCGCTGCGGCTGAGCGGCTACCATTCGCGCCTCGATGACCGACTCCGCCCTGCCCGCGCCCGACGTACTGCCGCCCCGCCAGCCGAGCGTGGCCTTCATGCTCTCGCATCCGGCCCATGTCGTGGCGCTCGGCTTCGGCAGCGGGTTGGCGCGCGTGGCGCCGGGCACCTGCGGCACGCTGTGGGCCTGGATCGCCTTCGCCGCGATGCAAGCCTGGCTCCCGGCGCACATCGGCGAAGTGATCGTGCTGTCGCTGCCGCTGGCCTGGTGGGCCTGCACCGTCACGGCGCGCAACCTGCGCGTGATGGACCCGCAGGCGATCGTCTTCGACGAAATCGTGTGCTTCTGGATCGTTCTGTGGCTGGTCACGCCGGCCGGCTGGCTGGGACAGTTGAGCGCCTTCCTGCTGTTCCGCTTCTTCGACACCTTCAAGCCCGGCCCCATGGCCTGGGCGGACCGCCACTTCAAGGACGTCGGCTGGCGCGGCGGCTTCGGCATCCTCGCGGACGACCTGCTGGCGGCGTTCTGTACGTTGCTGGTGTTCGCTTTCTGGAGGCACTGGTCGTGAGCGCCACGGCGGCCTTGGTCGAAGCGCTTGCCCAGGCCTTGCTGGCCCGCGGCTGGCGGCTCGCCGCGGCGGAGAGCTGTACGGGCGGGCTGATCGCCGCCGCGTGCACCGAGCTCAGCGGCTCCAGCAACTGGTTCGACCGCGGCTTCGTCACCTACTCCAACGAAGCGAAAGCCGAGATGCTGGGCGTGGACCCGGCGCTGATCGCGCAGCAGGGTGCGGTGAGCGAGGTGGTGGCCCGCGCCATGGCTTTCGGCGCCGTGCGCCACGCGCAGGCCCAGGTGGGCGTGGCTGTCACCGGCATCGCCGGCCCCACCGGCGGGACGCCGCAGAAGCCGGTGGGCACCGTGTGGTTCGGCTTCCAAGTGGATGGGCAGCTGAGCAGCGAAACCTGCCGCTTCGACGGCGACCGCGCCGCCGTGCGCGAGGCGACGGTGCAGCACGCGCTGCGCCGGCTGGTCGAACTGGTGGGCTGAACTCAGGTTTGCGGAAGCTTGCGCGCGTGGCGGGTCGCGCGGGCGCGCCGGCTCATCAGGCGCGGCAGCAGGAAGCTGCGCCGCAACCCGTCCATCGCGCACGCGGCCGTCGACTTCATGTCGTGCCCGAGGGCCGCAAGCTCCTCGTCGATCTCCTCGATGCGGTCCGCCCAGCGCCCCGTCTGCATCTGGTCCATGGCCAGCACCGTGCGCAGTGCGAGCAGGTTGCGGACCAGGCGCGCATTGTGTTCTTCGGTGGCAGGGGCTTCGGTCACTTGGCTTGCTTTCGTCGGATGCAGGGAGCTTCCCATGGGGTGCTCCAAGGCTGCGTCAGAAAGAAGCGGAAGTGACATTGGCTTGCACCTACCCCGTGCGTAGTACTCAAGCCCGTGCGGAAGCGAGCCAGCCGCTGCCCCGGCACTGCACGCAGGACAGGTAGAGCAGCCCGGGTGCGGGATCCAGTGCCGGCTCGTAGCGGTACCAGCCGCCGGAGCCCACGCATTCCTCGCAATGCTGCGTGGCGGCGGCGTCCGCATGCGCTTCGGTCGCGAAAGGGGCAGCGGGAAGGGTGGCTTCGGACATGGTCGTGCTCGATGAGGCGATGGAAGACATCACCGTACCGAGCCCCGGCGCCCGCCGTGGTGTCACGCGGGCGCGCGACCGCGTAGGAGAGCGGCGCTACCAGTGGTTACGCAGCGAGCTGCGATGTTGCAGTGACCTGCAGGCGTGCGAGCCGCTTCTGCATCCGCAGCACCTCGCGGTCCTTGCTCAGCAGCAGGCAGCGGTGCGCGACGGCGAGGTCGATGAACTTCTGGTCGTCCGGGTCCCCGCAGGTCACCTCGGCCTTGCGCGGCACGTCCACCAGCTGCGCGTGCCGGTCGAAATCGACCAGCACCTGCAGCGCGTCGCCGCGATGGAAAGCCACCCGCGGCGCGATCTTGGGGTAGGCGAGCACGCGCGCCAGTTCCTCGCGCATCGCGGCCGTGGCGAGCCAGCGCAACCGCCCTTCCCGCAGGCCCTGCGCCACCGGCTGCGCGCGCGGGTCGCCGAAGACCAGCACGTCGAGCACGACGTTGGTGTCAAGAACCAGCAGCATCGCGCGCACGGGCCGAACCGGCCACCATGTCGAAGCGGAACAGGCGGCACTCCAGGGGCCCGTTCCACATCGGCACGCGGCGCGATTCCTTCAGGCGCATGCGCCCTGGCAACTTCGCATCCGGCGAGAGCACCCAGGCCGTCCAGCCCGCGTAGTTGCGCTTCCAGTGGGAAGCGAGCTGCGTGAAGAAGTCGCCGGCCTGCTCCATCTGCGCCTGCTCGCGGCCCCCGCGTCCCGGTCGGGCGATGCCGCCCGCCTCGATGCGCTCGCCGTAGGGAGGATTGAGCAGCATGACGCCAGGGGTTTCCAGCGGCGGCATGCGCTGCAACGCGTCACCGCCGCGCAGCTGCACGGCATCGGCCACGCCGGCGCGCTCGGCGTTGCGCTGAGCGAAGTCCACCATCCGGAAGGCGACGTCGCTGCCGAAGATGGGCGCCGCGGGGGCGCGCCGCGCCTGCTGCGCCTGCGACTTCAGCGCCGCCCACTCGGCGGCTACGTGCGGCCGCAGCCGTTCGAAGCCGAACCGGCGCAGCAGCCCGGGCGCGATGTTGCACGCGACCTGTGCGGCCTCGATCACGATCGTGCCGCTGCCGCAGCAGGGGTCGTACAGGGGCACGGTCGTGTCCCAGCCGCTCGCGGCGAGCATCGCTGCAGCCAGCGTCTCCTTCAGGGGCGCCTCGCCCTTGTCCTCGCGCCAGCCGCGCTTGAAGAGCGGTTCGCCGGAGGTGTCGATGTACAGCGTGATGCTGTCGGCGTCCAGGTGCGCGAACACGCGCACCGCGGGACGTTGCGTATCCACGTCCGGGCGCACGCCGCCACGGTTGCGAAAGCGGTCGGCCACGGCGTCCTTGATGCGCAGGGCCGCGAAGTTCAGGCTCTTCAGCGGGCTCTGGTGCGCGGTGAGCTCGATCTTGAAGCTCTCGCGCGGCGTGAACCACTCCTCCCACGGCACCGCGGAAGCGGCCGCGTACAGGTCGTCCTCGCCGCGATACGGCACATGCGCGAGCTGCAGCAGCACGCGTTGCGCCAGGCGGCTGTGCAGGTTGAGGCGCATCACCTCCGCCCAGCCGGCGCGCAGTTGCACGCCACCGCGCGCCGCCCGCACATCCGTGGCGGAGGGGCCGCAGATGCGCGCGACTTCCTCCAGGAGGTAGGCTTCGACGCCGCCGGCGCACGGCAGGAACAGGGGAAAGGTCGTCATCGGGGGAACTGGGGAGGAATGCGGCTCAGAGGGCCTTGCGCAGGTTGGCCGGCGCGATGCGCAGCGCCTCGCGGTACTTGGCCACGGTGCGGCGCGCGCACTCGATGCCCTGCTCCTTGAGCATCTCGGAAACCTGGCTGTCCGACAGCGGCTTGCTGGTGTCCTCCGCCGCGACGAACTGCTTGATCAGCGCGCGCACCGCGGTGCTGGAGGCGTTGCCGCCGGTCTCGGTGCCCAGCGCCGAGCCGAAGAAGTACTTCAGCTCGAAGGTGCCGAAGGGCGTGGACATGTACTTGGCCGTGGTCACGCGCGAGATGGTGGATTCGTGCAGGCCCAGCTCGTCGGCGATCTCGCGCAGCACCAGGGGCCGCATCGCCAGCTCGCCGTGGATGAAGAAGTTGCGCTGCCGCTCCACGATGGCGCTGGACACGCGCAGGATGGTGTCGAAGCGCTGCTGGATGTTCTTGATGAACCAGCGCGCTTCCTGCAGCCGCTGCTGCAGCGCCTGGTGCCCCTCGCCGCGGTGCGCCTTCAGCGCGCCCGCATACACGTCCTGCACGCGCAGCCGCGGCATCACGTCGGGATTGAGCTGCACGCGGAACGTGGTGCGGGCGCCGCGGCCCACCGCGGTGACGATCACGTCCGGCACGATCACGTTGCGCTCCACGTCGATGAAGCGCCGCCCCGGCTTGGGCTCCAGCCGCGTGATCAGCGAGATCGCCGATCGCACCCGCGGCTCGGTGTCGCCGCAAAGCTGCGCCAGGCGCTTCACGTCGCGCTTGGCGAGCAGGTCGATCGGCTGCTTGCACACGCGGATCGCCAGCGGATACACCTCGTCCGACGGCTTGAATTCCTGCAGCGTCTTCAACTGCAGCATCAGGCATTCGGTCAGGGACCGGGCCCCCACGCCGGGCGGGTCCAGGCTCTGCAGCAGGCGCAGGGCGACCGTGAAGCGGTGCACCAGCTCCTCCTGCTGCTCCGCATCCTCGGGGGCGAGCCCCGCAGCGAGGGACTCGATCGTGTCCTCGAGGTAGCCGTCGTCGTTGAGCGATTCGATCAGGTAGCGCAGCGCCGCGCGGTCCAGTTCCGACAGGCGCAGGGACAGCGCCTGCCGGTGCAGCCACGACTGCAGCGATTCGTCGCCGCGCGCCAGCTCGGTGGCGTCGACCTCCTCGTCGGTGTTGTTGTTGCGGCGCGCCGCCGGCGCCTCGCCGCCCCATTCGCCGTCGTCGGCCACCGTCTCGGTGGTGCCGTCGCCTTCCCAGCTGGGCGCTTCCTCGCTGCTGAACTCCGCCGGCTCGGCATCGTTCGCGGTGCTGCCGGCGGGGGTCTCGAACGCCGCGCTGTCGTGGGCAGCCTCCACCGGCTCGCCGTCGTTCGAAGCGCGCGCTTCCGGCGCGGGCCCGAACTCCTCGGGCACATCGTCCAGCTGCACCTCGAGGAAAGGGTTCTCGTCCAGCATCTGCTGGACTTCCTGCGCCAGCTCCAGCGTGGACAGCTGCAGCAGGCGGATGGATTGCTGCAGCTGGGGCGTGAGCGCCAGGTGCTGCGAGACGCGGAGTGAGAGTCCCTGCTTCATACTGACAGCAGCCCGTCCTTACATGCGGAAGTGCTCGCCGAGATAGACCCGGCGCACGTCGGCGTTGTTCACGATCTCGGCCGGCGTGCCCTGCGCCAGCACGCGACCCTCGCTGATGATGTAGGCGTGGTCGCAGATGCCCAGCGTTTCGCGCACGTTGTGGTCGGTGATCAGGACACCGATGCCGCGCGACTTGAGGAAGCCGATGATGCGCTGGATCTCGATCACCGCGATCGGGTCGATGCCGGCGAAGGGCTCGTCCAGCAGGATGAAGCGCGGCTGCGTCGCCAGCGCGCGCGCGATCTCGACGCGGCGGCGCTCGCCGCCGGACAGGGCCAGGGCGGGCGAGTCACGCAGGTGGTCCACCCGCAGGTCCTGCAGCAGCGCGGTGAGCCGGTGCTCGATGTCGGCGCGCGGCAGCGCCTTGCCGTCGGGGCCGTGCTGCAGTTCCAGCACGGCGCGCACGTTGTCCTCGACGTTCAGCTTGCGGAAGATCGAGGCTTCCTGCGGCAGGTACGACAGGCCCAGGCGCGAACGCCGGTGGATCGGCATGTGCTCGACCGACTGCCCGTCGATGGAGATCTCGCCGCCGTCCGCGCGCACGAGCCCCACGATCATGTAGAAGGAGGTGGTCTTGCCGGCGCCATTGGGGCCCAGCAGCCCCACGACCTCGCCCTTGGCGACGGCCAGGGACACGTCCTGCACCACCTTGCGGCCGCCATAGGACTTGCGCAGGTGGCGCGCCTCGAGGCGGCTCGTCACCTCCAGCTGCTCCGCCGGGGCCTGCACGGTCTCGGCGTCGCCCATCAACGCGCCTCCTGCTGCAGCGTGGTGGTGGAGCGCAGGCGGGCCGGCGGCGCCGCGCCGCGCGTGCCCGAGGCGGGGGCCGCCGGCGCGGATGCGGGGCTGCGCGGCGCCAGCGTGGCCCGGACCCGGCCGCCGGGGTTGGCCGGCGTCGCGCTCGCCACGCCGCCATCGACGCTGAAGGTCTCGTTGGTGTTGTCGTACGTGATCACCGAACCGCTGGTCTCGTCGTTGATGGTGGTGCCGCGCAGGCGGCGCATCTCGGCACGGCCGATGAACTTCACCCGGTCCGCGCGGCCGTCGTACTCGATGGTCTCGGCCTCGCCCTCGATGTATTCGTCCACCTCGTCGCGCTTCTGGCGGAAGAACGCCAGGCGGCCGGGCTCGGCCGTCACCACGCCGAACTGGAAGCCTTCGGGGTCCTGCTTGACCGTCATCTTCGCGCCCCGGATCACGATGGTGCCCTTGGTCACCACGACCCGGCCGGTGAAGACGCTGGTCTGCTGCAGGTCGTCATAGCGCAGCGCGTCCGCCTCCACGTTCATGGGCTTGCTGCGGTCGGCCTTCTCGGCGCCCGCGGCGGTCACGGCGAGCGCCAGCGCGAGGGCGAGCGACAGGGAGGCAATGTTGTTTTTCATAAAGGCACGATTCTTGCTGCGATTGTAGCCCGCACAAATGGAAAAGCCCGCAAATGCGGGCTTTCTTTCCGGGGGCGCGCTCCATGCGTGGCGCGGCTGCGGCGAACCTTACCTGGACTTCCGGGCTTCGGCCACCAGGTAGTCGACCGCGCGCAGGGCGTTGTCCATGCCGCCGGCGAGCGTCGCATCGGTATAGAAGCGTCCGGCCACGCCCAGGGCGGGGACGCCATCCACTTCGTACTGGTCCTGCAGCTGCTTGGCGCGGCGCGCCTTGGTGGACACGGCAAAGGAGTTGTACAGCTCCTGGAACTTGGCGCGGTCCAGCCCGTTCTGCTGGGCGAAATCGAGGATGGCCCCTTCGGTGTTGGTGGGCTTCTTCTCGGTGTGGATCGCCTGGAACACCTTGGTGTGCAGCTCGTCGACCTTGCCCATCGCTTCCAGGGTGTAGTAGAGCCGCTGTTGCGGCACGAAGTCGTCGCGGAAGGCGATCGGCACGCGGCGCAGCACCACGTCGTTGGGCTGCTTCTTGCTCCAGGCCACGAGCTTCGGCTCGAACGCGTGGCAATGCGGGCAGCTGTACCAGAAGAATTCCACCACCTCGATCTTCGGGGCGGGCGCCTCCACGGGCGCCGCCTTGTCCAGGCGGCGGTAGTCCCGGCCGTCCTCGGGACGGCGCTGCGCCGAAGCCAGTCCGGGCAGGCCCAGGGCCAGCACACCCGCCGCTGCGGCGGAAAACTCGCGTCGATCCATTGCTTCGTTTCTCCTTGGGAACTACTGTGAGCGGCAGCACCGGCGGATGGTTCCTCCGCCCGGCGGCTGCGCGCTACCGCTGGACGCGCACCAGGGCGGTGTCGAACCCGCCGGCGTCCAGCTTGTCCTTCTGCCGGTCGGCGTCGTCCTTGCTGGTGAACGGCCCCACGCGCACGCGGTACACCTGGCGGCCGGACTGCTCGCGCTCCGTCACCTTCGCGTCGATGCCCATGAGCGACAGCTTCGCGCGCTGGGCCTCGGCGTCCTCCTGGGTGCGGAAGGCGCCGGCCTGGACGAAATAGAAGAAGGGGTCGTTGCCGCCGCCACCGCCTGCACGGGCGGCAGCCAGGTCGCCCAGCGGATCCGCGGGCGCGGGCCGGCCGGTGACGGCGGGCGCTTCGGGCTGCTTGTCCTTGCTGTCGCGGGTGGCGACCTGGGCTTCCGGGGCCTTGCCCGCGGGCGTGGCGGGCGTCCCGGCCGGGATGCCCGGCGCCGGCGGCAGCGGCTTGGCCGGGTTCTTGCCGTACAGGGGGGCGTTGGGATCCCAGTTCTGGTTCTTGCGCGACTCGGCCGCATCCTGCTCCGCGGAGCGGCTGGGGCCTTTTTGCAGGAAGGGCACCGGCACCTTGGTGACGTACACCGCCACCGCCAGGGCGGCGGCAAGCCCCAGCACGATGCCGATGATGATGCCGACGACGATGTTGCCGCGTTGCTTGTGTTTCATGCTCACATCTTCTGCGGGGCACCGACGCCCAGCACAGCCAGTCCATTGTGCAACACCTGCGCGACCGCGGCCACCAGCGCGAGTCGCGCCGTGCGCAGCTTCTCGTCGTCCACCAGGATGCGCTCGCTGTCGTAGTAGGAGTGATACGCCGCGGCCAGCTCGCGCAGGTAGAAGGTGATGTCGTGCGGCGCGAAATCGGCGGCCGCCGCGGTGAGCACGTCGGGATAGCGTGCCAGCTGCAGCGTCAGGTTCAGCGCCGCGGGGCTTTCCAGCGAGGACAGGTCGGCGCGCGCGAGCGTCGAAACGTCGCCGCCCCAGGCCGCCAGCACCGAGCAGATGCGCGCGTGGGCGTACTGGACGTAATACACGGGGTTGTCGTTGTTCTGCGCCAGCGCGAGATCGACGTCGAACACGTACTCGGTGTCGGGCTTGCGCGACAGCAGGAAGAAGCGCACCGCGTCCTTGCTGGTCCACTCGACCAGGTCACGCAGCGTCACGTAGCTGCCGGCGCGCTTGGAGATCTTCACTTCCTCGCCGCCGCGCATCACGCGCACCATGGTGTGCAGCACGTAATCCGGGTAGCCCTGCGGGATGCCGACGCCCGCTGCCTGCAGGCCGGCGCGCACCCGCGCGATCGTGCCGTGGTGGTCGGTGCCCTGGATGTTCACCACCTTCGTGAAGCCGCGCTCCCACTTGGTGATGTGATAGGCCACGTCCGGCACGAAGTACGTGTAGCTGCCGTCGCCCTTGCGCATCACGCGGTCCTTGTCGTCCCCGTACTCGGTGGACTTCAGCCACAGGGCGCCGTCGTGCTCGTAGGTCTTGCCGGCGTCGCGCAGGCGCTGCACCACGGCGTCGACCTTGCCGCTGGTGTAGAGGCTGGACTCGAGGTAGTAGTGGTCGAAGCGCACCGCGAACGAGCGCAGGTCCAGGTCCTGCTCGTGGCGCAGGTAGGCCACGGCGAACAGGCGCATGCCGTCGAGGTCTTCCGGGTCGCCGCTGGCGGTGAACTCGCGGTCGTCGGACTTCACGGTCTTCTTCGCCAGGAAGTCGTCGGCGATGTCCTGGATGTAGTCGCCGTTGTACGCGGCTTCCGGCCATTGCGGGTCACCCGGCTTGAAGCCCTTGGCGCGCAGCTGCACCGAAGTGGCCAGCGTGTTGATCTGCACGCCGGCGTCGTTGTAATAGAACTCGCGGTGGACGTTCCAGCCCTGCGTGGCATACAGGTTGCAGATGGCGTCGCCCAGCGCGGCCTGGCGGCCGTGGCCCACGTGCAGCGGACCGGTCGGGTTGGCGGAGACGAACTCCACCAGGATGCGCTGTCCGTGCAGGGGCTGGTGGCCAAAGCCGGCGCCGGCGGCGAGCGCCTCGCGCACCACCTCCTGCTTGGCGGCCGGCTTCAGGCGGAAGTTCAGGAAGCCGGGGCCGGCGATCTCGATCGCGTCCACCCACTTCTGGAAGGCGGGCGCGGCCAGCAGGCTGTCGCGCAGGCCTTCGGCCACCTGGCGCGGGTTGCGCTTCAGGGGCTTGGCGAGCTGCATCGCGGCCGTGCAGGCGAGGTCGCCGTGGGCGGCGACCTTCGGGCTTTCGAACGCCGCCTTGTCGCCGGCGCCGGGCGACAGCTGTTCGAGCCCGGCCGCCAGCGCGGCGAGCAGTTCTTGTTTCGCTTGGAGCATCCGGCGATTTTACGGGGCGACCCTGGCGGGGCCATCCCGGAGCTCGTAGGGTGGGCAGCTTGCTGCCCACCGCATGGCGCGGCGCGGTGGGCAAGCGGAGCTTGCCCACCCTACGAGGATGGCGCCTAGCGCCCGCCGAACCCCCGCGCCAGGAACACCGCCGCCAGCGGGATCAGCGGGATGATGTGGGCCTGCAGCATCACGAGCTTTCGCACGCTGCGCACCTCCTCGGCCGAGGGCAAGGCGCCGGTCGCGCGCAGCTCCTTGCGCCAGCGGGCGAAGCGCAGGGTCGGCTTGATGGAGATCAGCGCCGCCAGCACGAACAGCGTGATCTTCACGTGCAGCAGCCAGTTGCCCCAGTACCAGCCGGAGCCCTTCATCCCCAGGTAGATGCGCAGCAGGCCGGTGGCCAGCACCGTCATGGCGGCGATGCCGTAGATGCGGTCGACCGTCACGAGGCGCTCCACGATGTCCTTGTTCATCCATTCGGGCCGGCAGATCGCCGCCTCGCTGGTGATGAAGACGACCAGCGCCAGGATGGCGGAGATGTGCAGGAAGGCGAGGATGGATTCGAGGATCATGGGGGGGTGGGTGCCTGCTTCGCCGCCATCCAGAAGTGCGGCTGCGCGTAGTGGTGCTTGAGGAAGTCGATCCACAGCCGCACCCGCAGGGGCAGGTGCTTGCGCTGGGGAAAGACGGCGTAGATGCCATTGGGCGGGG
>SEAY01000217.1 GCA_004144865.1 Comamonadaceae bacterium | reverse complement strand
CACGCAGCAACGCGCGGCCACCTTGCTGGCCGGCGCCGCAGCGGCGGCCGGCTGGTCCCTGGCGATCCAGGGGTTCGACTCCGACGGCCGGCAGGGCGTGAACCACTGGCGCGTGAAGGCCTTCGGCGAGCCCTGGAGCGAGGTCACGGCCGGGCGCCTGGCGGGCCTGCGGAGCGGCCTCTCGACACGCCTCGGCGCTGCGCTGCGGCATGCGTCCCGCACGTTGACGGCCCAGCCGGCCACGCAACGCATCGTGCTGGTGATGAGCGACGGCGAGCCGCACGACATCGACATCCACGATCCGCAATACCTCGTCGAGGATGCGCGGCATGCGGTGCAGACGGCGCGGCTTGTCGGCGTGCGTTGCCTGAGCCTGCTGCTGGACGCGGACGGTGCCGCGGCGAGCCGGCGCATCTTCGGCGCGGGACAGAGTGCACTGCTGCCCGAGGTGGCGCAGCTGCCCTCCGCACTGGCTCGCCTGCTGGGCTGAACGTGCCGCCCGCGTGCGGGGCCGCACCGAGAAGACGCTCGGCGTGCACGCCGGTGCCGCCTTCAGGGCTCTCGCGCGCCGTCAGTCCAGCGGCAGCGCGTAGACCCGCGCGACGATGGCGCTGCCGCCCATGCTGTCGTCCTTGCGCTCGATGAACTGCCAGCCGCGCGACTCGTAGAAGCCGATGGCTGCCAGGTTGCTGTCGAGCACATACAGGTGCATACGGCGCGCGCCGCGCGCCAGCGCCCATTCGCGTGCCGCCTGCAGCAGCGCGGTGCCCGCGCCCGAGCCCTTGCGGTCGGGCAGTGCATGCAGGTTGTCGATGAACACGCTGCGCTCGGCGTCGGGCTCGCGCAGGCAGACGAAGGCGATCGGCTGGCCCTCGCGCTCGGCGATCAGCACCGCACCGGCGCCGGCTTCCACCTCGGGCATGCGCGCGGCCCAGAGCGCCCGGCTCTCGATCGGCATCTCGTCGTCGAGGTATGCGTCGCGCAGCGCACCGCGGTAGGTCACGGCGCGACTGCGCGTGTGCATGTCGGCGATCAACCCGGCGTCGGCACGGGTGGCGCTGCGCACCGTCAGCGGCAGCACCGGGGCCCTGCGTTCGAACACCAGGTCCCACACGCCGTGCCCCAGCTTGAGCCCGCGGTTCTCGAACTTGGTGAGTGGGCGGTAGTCGGGCTTGGGCGCGTAGTCCGGCGCGGTGTTGCGCAGCATCGGCTCGGCCGACAAGACCTCCAGCATCTGCTCGGCATACGGCTGCCAGTCGGTCGCGCAGTGCAGGTAGCCGCCCGGCGCGAGGCGCTCGGCCAGCTTGCGCACGAAGGGCGACTGGATCAGGCGGCGCTTGTTGTGCCGCTTCTTGTGCCAGGGGTCGGGAAAGAACACGTGCACGCCTGCCAGGGTGTCGGGCTGGAGCATGTGGTCGAGCACGTCGACCGCGTCGTGCGCGACGATGCGGATGTTGGCGATGCCCTGTTCGCCGCAGCGCTTGAGCAGCTTGCCGACGCCGGGCTCGTGCACCTCGCAGCACAG
>SEAY01000035.1 GCA_004144865.1 Comamonadaceae bacterium | reverse complement strand
CACGGCGATCTTGGCGCGCGAGCCGGGGTCGCGGGCGCAGCTCTTGATCTCCAGCAGGCCCTGCTCGATCTCGGGCACTTCCTGGCGGAACAGCTCGATCATGAACTCGGGGGCCGAGCGCGACAGGATGATGGGCGCGCCCCGCAGAGTGAGGTCGACCTCCATGATCATGGCGCGCACGCGGTCGCCGTTGCGCAGGTTTTCCTTGGGGATCATCTCGCCGCGGCGCAGGCGCCCTTCGACGCGACCGCTCTCCACGATGATGTCGCCCTTGTCCATCCGCTTGACGGTGCCCACGAAGATCTTGTCGCCGCGCGACATGAAGTCGTTGAGCAGCATCTCGCGCTCGGCGTCGCGGATCTTCTGCAGGATGACCTGCTTGGCGGCCATCGCGCCGATGCGGCCGATCGGCAGCGACTCGATACCCTCTTCGATGTACTCGCCTTCCTCGACGTCCGGCACGCGCTCCTGCGCGTCCATCAGCAGTTCCTCGGCCTCCGGGTTCTGCAGGCCCGCGGTGTCGGGCACCACCAGCCAGCGGCGGAAGGTCTCGTAGTCGCCGGTGTCGCGGTCGACCGCCACGCGGATGTCGACTTCGCCCTGGTAGAGCTTCTTGGTCGCCTGGGCCAGGGCGGCTTCGACCGCGCCGAAGACGACGTCACGCTCGACGTTCTTCTCGCGCGAGATGGCATCCACCAGCATCAACAGTTCGCGATTCATATCCCTACTCCTGAACCCCGGCGCGCCTGCGCCCCTTGAAATCCACAATCGGCGCCAGACGGGCATCCTTGATCTCGTCCAGCGTGAACCCCAGCACCTGCAGTGCGGGAGGCTCCTTCTTCTTTCGACCCGGCTTCTGGCCCGGCTTGGGCTCCGGCTCGTCGCTCCAGGTGATCTGCCAGCCGGCTTCGGCCTTCTCCAGCGTGCCGCGGAACTTGCGGCGGTTGGGGGCCACCTGGCCGGCCGCCGCCGCTCCCATGGGCGCCTTCAGCGTGATGTCGACGACCTCGCCGGCGAAGCGCTCGAAGTCCTGCTGCGAACGCAACGGCCGGTCGATGCCCGGCGACGACACCTCCAGCCGCTTGTAGTCGACTTCCTCGACTTCCAGCGTGTACTGAAGCTGGCGCGTGACGCGCTCGCAGTCCTCCACGTTCACCACCTTCTCCTCCCCGGGCTGCCACGGGAAGTCGATCGTCACGCGCAGGGTGCCGCCGGCGGAGCGCTCGAGCTCCACCAGTTCGTAGCCGAGGCCGGCGACGGTTGTTGCGACGATGTCCTGCAGTGCCAAGTTGATGAAGTGATCAGCCAAAAAAAACGGGCGGTTGGTACCCGCCCGTTTGGTCGTGAGGCCGGTATTGTAACGGCCAACGCGTTGATTCGCAAGGATCAGGGGTATAGGCGCGGCGGGATACCGCAGGCCGCGCACGCGCGGGCGCCGCGGCGGGGCCCGTGCCACGGGCCTTGCATCAAGGTTGCTGCCGCGGCCGCGAATTCAAGGGCGGCGCCGCGCGTCCGGCAAGCCGGCGTACCTCAGCCGCACCAGCGCCTGCACCAGCGACACGCTGGCCACCATGCCCCACACCATGCCGGCGAACATGCCGGCCATCACGACCGCCGGGTCGCGCACGGCCTGGGCCCAGCCCGCGAGCTGCAGGAACAGCAGCGAGCCGGCCGCCATGCCGACCACCATCCACGCGGAACACACCAGGTTCTGCCCCACCTGGGCGCAGAGCTGGCGCCGGCAGCCCCGGCGCAGCCGCGGCATGAGGCGGACCACCGCCAGCCCGCCGGCCACCATCCCCGCGTGGGCGAGCGGCAGTTGTTGCAGGTGCAACGAAAGCATGCCTGCGAAGCTCGCCGGTCCCGTGCACAGGGCAGCCAGCACCTCCAGCCCGCCGAACCAGGCGTCCAACGCCAAGCCCACCGCCATCCCGGCGCTGCCCAGCAGCAACATCCACTGCGGCGACGTCAGCCCGCCGCCGCGGGACGGACGCAGGCGCGCCAGGGTCAGCAGGCCGGCCAGGACCAGGCCCAAGCCCAGCGCGGCCCAGGCAGCGGAGGACGCGTTCATGCCTGCGCCTCCGGCACCCGCCCCAGCCTGGCCAGCACGCGCTCGTAGTCCTCCGGCGAGTCCAGGTCGGTGGTGTAGCGATCGTGGTCCGCCTCGAAGTAGCAGGTCTCCTCCGGATACTCGCTGGCCAGCTTGCGGCAGCCAACGAGGCGCCGGCCAGCCGCCACCTCCGGTGCATAGGCCGCCGCGAACACGATCGGGTTGCCGCGCTCGCCGCGGAATCGCGGGATCACGATGGAGGACGCCTCGGCATGGGCGATGTAGGCGCCCATCAGCGCGCGCAGGTCGTCCACATCCAGCAGCGGCATGTCGCCCGGGCACACCAGGATGGCGTCGGTGGCGCGCGCCAGGGCGGCCACGCCCGCCGCGACGGACTGCATCTGGCCCTCTTCGTAGCGGAGGTTGGGTTGCAGCGTCACCAGCAGGTCCAGCACCGCCCGCGTCACCTCGCGGCCCTGGTGCCCGGTGACCACCACCGTCTCCTGCACGCCGGACTGCAGCACGGTGCGTACGGTGCGCCGTACGAGCGGCTCGCCGTCCACCGGCAGCAGGAGCTTGTTGCGTCCGCCCATGCGCAGCGACTGCCCCGCTGCGAGGACGACGGCCGAAAAGCGCAGCTGCGAGGGAATGTCGTTCATTGCAGAGCCTCCAGGACCTCGGGCAGCACGCCGGCGATGGCGGCCAGGTTGGCGCCGGGGGCGAGCAGGTCCAGGTGCGGCAGCGCCGCCTGCATGCCGGCACAGCCCGGCCCGACCCCGGGCCGCGTGCACAACGGGTTGAACCAGACGATGCGGCGCGCGCGCCCGTGCAGGCGGCGCAACGCCCCGGCCAGGACTGCCGGGTCTCCCGTGTCGTAGCCGTCGCTCATCACCAGCACCGCAGTGCGTGAATGCAGCAGCCGCGCGCCGTGCTCGCGGTCGAACTGCGCGAGGCTTTCGCCGATGCGGGTGCCGCCGCCCCATCCCTGGGCCAGCAGCTGCAACCGCTCCTGCGCGCGCAAGGGGTCCGGGTCGCGCAGCGCCCCGGAGACCTCCAGCACGCGGGTGTGGAAGATGAAGCTGTGCACGTCGGCCAGCTCCGCCGACAGCGCGCGCGCCAGCCGCAGGTAGAAGAATCCGTAGGCGGCCATCGAGCGGCTCACGTCCAGCAGCAGCACGAGGCGGGGCCGCACCCGGCGATGCTCGCGCCAGCACAGCCTCAGCGGCGTTCCGCCGGTGGCGACGCTGCGGCGGATGGTGGCGGCCAGGTCGAGCCGCCGTCCCTGCCGCGACCGCGCCTCGCGCCGCAGCCGCAGGCGCCGCAACTGGCGCGCGAAGCGGCGCATCAAGGCCTCGATGGCCAGCGTGTGCTCGCGGGTGGTGAGCTGGCTGAAGTCGGTGCGCGCCAGCCGCTCCCGCGGACTGGCCGTCTCGCGCTGCTCCAGCGCATCGCCCCGATCGCGCGCTGGTTCGGGACGCGCTGCCACGGCCCCGCGTCCCGCCTGGACCTCGCGCGCTTGCGGCGCGGCCCAGCGGTTGGGCGGCAGGAACCAGGCATCGAACAGGCCGTCGAAGCGGCGCCACTCGTCGCTGCGCCCGCACAGCAGGGCCTTCAGGCTCCAGCGCAGCAACTCGCGATCGAGTACGCCGACGCGGCGCGCGGTGCGCAACACCTCGACGGCGTCGCTGCCGCCCAGGCCGAAGCCGTTGCCGCGCAGGAAGGCGGCGAAGCCGGCCAGCCGCGCGCCCGTGCGGTCGGCCAGGGGCAGCGTGGCGTTCAGCATGCGGCCGCCAGCCGGGCGACGACCTCGCGCGGGAACGCCGCGCGGTCGTCGCGGGTCTTGATCAGGGCGCCCAGCGTTTCCAGGATGCGTTCGGCGCCGTCGCGCTCGATCACGGAAATGCCCAGGCGCAGCAGGGCCGCCGTCCAGTCCAGCGTTTCGGCGATGCCGGGCTTCTTCTGCAGTTCCATGCCGCGCGCGCCCTGCACGAACGCGACGATCTGGCGCGACAGCGCAGGCGCCGCCTGCGGCGCCTTGAGCCGCACGATGGCGAGCTCCTTCTCGTGGTCCGGGTAGTCGATGAACTGGTACAGGCAGCGCCGCCGCAGCGCGTCCGACAGCTCGCGGGTGCCGTTGGAGGTGATCACCACCAGCGGCCGGCTCGTGGCCTGCACGGTCCCCAGCTCGGGGATCGACAGCTGGAAATCCGACAGCAGCTCCAGCAGGTAGGCCTCGAAGGCCTCGTCGGCCCGGTCCACCTCGTCGATCAGCAGCACGGGCGGCTGCTCGCAGGTGATGGCTTCCAGCAGCGGGCGCTTGAGCAGGTAGCGCTCGGAGAAGATGTCCTGCTCCTTCTGCGCGAGGCCGCGGTCGTCGTTTTCCAGCAGCTTGATCGCCAGCAGCTGGCGCTGGTAGTTCCACTCGTACATCGCCGCGTGCGCGTCCAGGCCTTCGTAGCACTGCAGGCGGATCAGCCGGGTGGCACGCACCGCGGCCAGCGCTTTCGCCACCTCGGTCTTGCCGACGCCGGCGTCGCCCTCCAGCAGCAGCGGCCGCCCGAGGTCCAGCATCAGCAGCAGGGCCGCGGCCAACGCCGGCTCGGCGATGTAGCCCGCCTGCGCCAGCGCCTGCTGCAGGCCGCTCACTTCCGCCATGCGGGCCGTGGTCATGCGCGCCGCGCCCCGAACAGGTGGTGGAACCAGTCGCGCACCATGGCCCAGAGCAGCGCCAGTCCGTTGAGCGGCGGCGAGGCCGGTTGGGTCTCGACAGGCTGCGCGCCCCTCTCGGCGGCGGCCTCGACGGTCGCCATCGCGGGCAGCCGCTGCGCGAAATTGGCGGCGAACTGCTGCAGCACCTGGTCGGCCACGCCGGACATCAGGCGCCCGCCGAAGGTAGCGGCCTTGCCGCTCACCGACACCTCGCTGGTGCCCACCAGCAGGCACGACGCCGCATCGACGGGCTCGACGCGCGCCCGCAGGTCCATCGCCGCGCCCGAGGTGCCCGTGCTGTCGGTGCCGTGGCCCAGCAGGTGCAGCGAGCGGGTTGCAGGCTCGATCTTCCTCACCTCCACTTCGCCGCGGAAGTTCATGCTCGCGGGGCCCATCTTCACCGCCACCGTGCCCTTGAAATGCCGGTCGTCCACGCGCTCGATGATCCGGGCGCCCGGCATGCAGCCCGCGACCGCCTCCACGTCCTGCAGCAGGGCCCAGGCGGCCTCGGCCGGCCCTGGCAGGGGAAAGGACTTTTCCAGCTGGACTTTCATCGCGCCTCCTTCAGTGCCGGTCGACGCCCAGTTCGTGGCACGTCTTCCAGACGCGCCAGGCGCTGTGGGGCATGTCCATGTGCGTCACGCCCAGGTGCGCGAAGGCGTCCACCACGGCATTGCTGATGGCCGGAATCCCGCCGACGTGGGGCGACTCGGCCACGCCCTTGGCGCCCAGCGGATGGTGCGGCGAAGGCGTCACCGTATGGTCGGTTTCCCAGTGCGGCGTTTCGACGGCCGTGGGCAGGAAGTAATCCATCAGGCTGTTGCCCAAGTGGTTGCCGTTCTCGTCGAAGGGGATCTGCTGCCCCAGCGCCACCGCGAAGGCCTCGGTGAGGCCGCCGTGGATCTGGCCTTCGATGATCATCGGGTTGATGCGCGTGCCGCAGTCGTCCAGCGCATAGAAGCGCCGCACCTTCACTTCGCCGGTGAACCGGTCGACGTCGACCACGCACACGTAGGCGCCGAAGGGGTACGTGAGGTTGGGCGGGTCGTAGTAGGAAACCGCGTTGAGGCCCTGCTCCATGCCTTCCGGCAGGTTGCCCGTGTGGGCCGCCATGCAGATCTCCTTCATGGTCTTCGCCTGGCCCGGATTCCCGCGGACGGTGAAGCGGTCCACCTCCCAGTCGAGGTCGCCCTCGCCGACTTCCAGCAGGTGCGCGGCGATCTGCTTGGCCTTCTCCCGGATCTTGCGCGCCGCTTTCGCGGCGGCTGCGCCGGCCACGGGCGTGGAGCGCGAACCCCAGGTGCCGGCTCCGTAGGGCGCCTTGTCGGTGTCGCCCTCCTCCACCACGATGTCGCTGGCGGGCAGTCCCAGCTCGGTGGCGATGATCTGCGCGTAGGTCGTGGCGTGGCCCTGGCCCTGGCTCATGGTGCCGAGCCGGGCGATCACGCCGCCGGTGGGGTGCACGCGGATCTCGCAGCTGTCGAACAGCCCGATGCCCAGGATGTCGCAGGCCTTGGTCGGCCCGGCGCCCACGATCTCGGTGAAGGTGGCGATGCCTATGCCCATGAGTTCGCCCCGGGCGCGCTTCTCCGCCTGCTCGCGCCGCAGGCCCTCGTAGTCGACCGCCTGCAGCACCTTCTCCAGCGCCGGCACGTAGTCGCCGCTGTCCAGCGTCCAGCCGAGCGAAGTGGTGTATGGGAACTGCTCCTTCTGCACGAAGTTGCGCCGGCGGATCTCCGCCTTGTCGATGCCCAGCTTCTGCGCCAGCACGTCGATCATGCGTTCGACCAGGTACACGGCCTCGGTGACGCGCAGCGAGCAGCGGTAAGCCACGCCGCCGGGCGCCTTGTTGGTGTAGACGGCATCCACGCGGCAATACGCGTTGGGGATGGCGTAGGAGCCGGTGCAGATGGAAAACAGGCCGGCCGGGAACTTGGTGGCCGAGACGTGCGCGTTGAACGCTCCGTGGTCGGCCAGCGCGGTGAAGCGCAGGGCCTTGATGCGGCCCTGGTCGTCGGCCGCCAGCTCGCCCACCCCGTGGTAGTCACGAGCGAAGCCTGTGGTCGAGATGTTTTCGATGCGCGACTCGATCCACTTGACCGGCACGCCGGTGACGATGGAAGCGACGATCGCCACCACGTAGCCGGGATACACCGGCACCTTGTTGCCGAAGCCGCCGCCGATGTCGCCGCCCACCACCCGGATCTTGCTTTCCGGGATGCCCGAAAGCATCGCCAGCACGGTGCGCACGATGTGCGGCGCCTGGCTGGTGAGGTACACGGTGAGGTTGCCGGTGGCCTTGCTGAAGGAGGCGACGCAGCCGCACGGCTCGAGCGGACAGGGATGCACACGCGGGTTGAGGATTTCCTCGCGCACGGTCACCGCCGCGCCGGCGAATGCGGCGTCGGCCGCCGCCTTGTCGCCGGCTTCCCAGGTGAAGATGTGGTTGGGGTGCACGCGCGGGCCGTGCCCCACTTCCTTCTTCTCCGCGATGTCCTCGCGGATCACGGGCGCGTCCGCGGCCATGGCCTTCTTCGGGTCCACGATCGCCGGCAGTTCCTCGTAGTCGACCTCCACCAGCGCCGCCCCGTCGGCGGCGGCGTAGCGGTCGGTCGCCAGCACCATCGCCACTTCCTGCAGCTGGAAGCAGACCTTGCCGTCGGCCAGCACCGCCTGCACGTCGCCGCCCAGCGTGGGCATCCAGTGCAGCTTGACCGGCTTCAGGTCGTCGGCAGTCAGCACGGCCACGACGCCGGGGCAGCCGAGCGCCTTGCTCTTGTCGATGCCCTTGATGCGCGCATGCGCGTAGGGACTGCGCACCAGCGCGCCGAACAGCATGCCCGGCAGCTTGATGTCGTCCACGTAGGTGCCCTGGCCGCGAAGGAAGCGCGCGTCCTCCTTGCGCAGCAGGGAGGTGCCCATGCCTTGCAGCCGGGCCTCGCGTTCCTGCAGTTCCGACATGTCGCCCATGGTGTGCTCCTTCAGGCCGCGGCCGCAGCGGCGGCGGCCAGCTTGCGCGCGGCCGACTGCACGGCCTTCACGATGTTCTGGTAGCCGGTGCAGCGGCACAGGTTGCCGGAGATCCAGTAGCGGATCTCCTCCTCGTTCGGGTCGGGGTTCTCCTGCAGGAGCCGGTAGGCGCGCGTCAGCATGCCGGGGGTGCAGAAGCCGCACTGCAGGCCGTGCTCCTCGTGGAAGGCTTCCTGCAAGGCATGCAGCACGCCGCCCTGCTCCAGGCCCTCGACGGTGAGCATCTGTGCGCCGCCGCACTGCACGGTGAGCAGGGTGCACGACTTGACGGACATGCCGTCCACGTCCACGGTGCAGGCGCCGCAGTGCGAGGTCTCGCAGCCGATGTGCGGGCCCGTGTGCAGCAGCCGCTCGCGCAGCGTGTGGATCAGCAGCTCGCGCGGTTCCACCGTCACGTCCACTTCCTTGCCGTTCAGCGTGAACGACACCATCTGCTTGTTCGCCATGTCCGCTCCTTGTCGTGGGTTCAGGCGGCGCGCGACCGCGCCTTGAGCAGCGCCCGGCGGGTCATCTCGCCGGCCATGGCGCGCTTGTAGTCGGCGTCGCCGCGCTGGTCGGCCACCGGGTCGCAGATCTCCATGGCGAGCCGGGCCGCCTCGCCCAGCGCGGATTCGTCCAGCGCCCGGCCGGCCAGCGCGGCCTCGGCGGCGGCGGCTTTCAGCGGGGTGGCGCCGACGTTGGTGAGTGCGATGCTGGCCTGCGCGACGCGCTCGCCGTCCATGCGCAGCAGCACGGCGGCCGCGGCCGTGGCGAAGTCGCCGACCTTGCGCTTGAGCTTCTCGTAGGCCCAGCCCGTCCCGGGCGGCGGGATCGGCACCTGGATGCGCGTGAGCACCTCGCCGGGCTGCAGCTCGGTGGCGTACAGGCCGTGGAAGAAATCGGCGGCGCGCACCGTTCGCTCGCCGCCCGGCCCGCGCAGCACGAAGGAGGCGCCCAGCGCCAGCATCAGCGCCGGATGGTCGTTGCCCGGGTCGCCGTGCGCGAGGTCTCCACCCACCGTGCCGCGGTAGCGCACCTGCGGGTCGGCGATCCAGCGCGCGCCTTCGACCAGCAACGGCACCTTGTCGGCCAGCAGCCGCGACCAGACCAGCTCGTTCTCGGTCGTCATCGCGCCGATGTGGATCTCGCCGCCCACCTCCGCGATGCCGCGCAGGTCGGGGATGCGGGCCAGGTCGATCAGGTGCGCCGGCGCCGCGAAGCGCAGCTTCATCATCGGCAGCAGGCTGTGGCCGCCGGCGAGCACCCGGGCCTCGTCGCCGTAGCGCCCGAGCAGCGCGATGGCGTCGGGCAGGCTGGTGGGGGCGTGGTAGTCGAAGGCGCTGGGGATCACGCTCGTCTCCTGTGGCGGCCGGACGCGGCCCGGGCGGTGGACTGTAGGGAAGGCGGCGCGGCGCGGGACGGCGGCGCAACCAACGGCAGCCCGGCTGCACGAACGGCAGCGGCGCTGCACGAAACGCGTGCGTCAGGGACGCGAGGGCAGTGCCACGGCGTCGCCCAGCCCCAGCTGCTCCATCAGGTGCGGGGCGCTGCTGCGGGAGACGGGGATGTCCACCGGCGTGGTGCCCATCATGCGCAGCATCATGCGGCCGTCGTCGCGCACGATCTCGTCCACCTGCGAGAGGTTGACGATGTAGCTGCGGTGCACGCGCAGGAACAGCTGCGGGTCGAGGCGGCTTTCCAGGTCGCCGATGTTCAGGTTGCAGAACTGGCTGCCCTGGGCCGTGTGCACCCAGGTGTAGTGGCCTTCCGAACGGATGAAGGACACGGCCGGCACGTCCACCAGCAGCACCCGGTTCTTCTTGATGGTGGGGATCTTGCGCAGGCGCCGCTTCTCCGCGCCTTCGGCCCCGCGGGCGGGCCCCTCCTCGGGCTTGTGCGCCACCACCTCGGTGATGTCGTAGAAGACCAGCGTGTAGCCGATGGTGGCGCCCTGCGCGTCGCCCATCTTGGACACCTTGATGAGCAGCACGCGGTCCGGGATGTTGATCATCAGCGCCATCGGCGGCGCGTTGTTCACCGGGCACTCGGCCTGCCCGAGCAGGAACTTCAGCTTGGCGCGCGCCGCCTCCGGGTGGAACGAGGTGACGATCTTGCCGAAGGGCAGCTTCTCCTGCACCGGCAGGCTGCGGCGCGCGAAGTCGTTCATGCCCACCACGCGCAACTCGCGGTCGATGTGCACCACGCCCACGTCGAAGCGCTCCAGCTGGTACAGCCAGGAGCTCGACGTTGCGCCCGCTTCGGCGCCGAAGGGACAGGTCTTCACGGGGAAGAAAAAGTACTCCGATTGCCGGGCCGGCGCAAGCGAGGCAACCGCGATGCCGCCGGCGGGCGGAAGATGCGCGCCGCAACGGATGTTGCTCCTTCCGTCCATCGCGTCCTTGAACTCCCCGCGCGCGCGACGACTATGCAGGATGGGCGCGTGCGGCTCCCGTTCCGCATGGCCGGCGACTTCCCGAAGGAGCTTCCATGATCGAGAACCTGCGACCCGATCCGACCTTCCATCCCTCGGCCCGGCTGGCGATGGAAGCCGAGCCCGAGCACATCTGCTACACCGCCCTGCTCTCGCCGGACCACTCGCGGCCCGACGCACTGGCCGTCGTGGACCTGGATCCCCGCTCGGCGAAATACGGGCAGGTGCTCCACCGCGTGGACCTGCCGAACACCGGCGACGAACTGCACCACTTCGGCTGGAACGCATGCAGTTCGGCCCTGTCGCCCCTGTCGGGACACGCCTTCCTTCAGCGCCGCTACCTGGTGGTGCCGGGCATGCGCTCCTCCCGCATCTACGTTTTCGACACCCAGCCCGACCCGGCGCAGCCCCGCCTGGTCAAGACGATCGAGCCGGAGGAGATCCTGCGCAAGACCGGCTACTCGCGCCCGCACACCGTGCACTGCGGGCCGGAGGGCATCTACGTCAGCACCCTGGGCGGCGCCGGCCCGGACGGCACCGAAGGCCCGCCGGGCATCTTCCTGATGGACTGCCAGACCTTCGAGGTGCTGGGGCGCTGGGAGCTCGACCGCGGCCCGCAGAAGCTGCACTACGACTTCTGGTGGAACCTGCCGCGCGACTACATGGTGTCCAGCGAATGGGGCCTGCCGCCGCAGTTCGAGAAGGGCATCGTGCCGGAAGACCTGCTGGGCAACAAGTACGGGCACGCGCTGCACTTCTGGGACCTGCGCGAGCGCCGCCACGTGCAGACGATCGACCTCGGGGCGAACCACCAGATGGCGCTGGAGATCCGGCCGGCGCACGATCCCACCCGCGAGTACGGCTTCGTCGGCGTGGTGGTGGACACCACCAACCTGGAAGCCTCGATCTGGACCTGGTACCGCGAGAAGGGAAAGTTCCAGGCGCGCAAGACCATCACCATCCCGCCCGAGCCGGCTGCGGCGGAGAACCTGCCGGCCCTGCTCAAGGGCTTCGGCGCAGTTCCGCCGCTGGTGAGCGACATCGACCTGTCCCTGGACGACCGCCACCTGTACGTCGCGTGCTGGGGCACCGGCGAGCTGCGGCGGTACGACGTCAGCGACCCGATGGAGCCCAAGCTGGCCGGCAGCGTGCGCATAGGCGGCATCGTGAACCACGCCCCGCATGCCAGCGGCAAGCCCTTCGGCGGCGGCCCGCAGATGATCGAAGTCAGCCGCGACGGCGAGCGCGTGTACTTCACCAACTCGCTGTACAGCACCTGGGACACCCAGTTCTATCCGGAAGGCATCCCGGGCGTGCAGGCCGTGTGCAAGTCCAATGGCAGCTTCGAGCTGGATCCCGCGTTCTACGTGGACTTCGGCGCGAACTACGGCGCGCACCAGGTGCGGCTGCAAGGCGGCGACTGCTCCACCGATTCCTTCTGCTACCCGTCGGCTTGAACGACAGCACGGCGCTCTGGATCACGATCGTCGCCATCGGCCTCTACCACGGGCTCAATCCCGCCATGGGCTGGCCCCTGGCCGTGGCGAACGGGCTGGCCGAGCGGCGCGGCAGCGCGTTGCTCGCCACCGCGCTGCCGCTCGGCGGCGGGCATTTCGCGGCGATGGCGGTGGTGCTGCTGCCGCTGGCCGCCCTCGGCTGGTACGTGGAATGGAGCCGGCCCATCCGCCTGGGCGCGGGACTGCTGGTGCTGCTGTTCGGCGTGGCGAAGCTGCTGGACGGCCGCCACCCCCGCGCTTTGGCGCGGGTGCCGCCGCGCCGCCTCGCCTGGTGGTCCTTCCTCATGGCCACGGCGCACGGCGCCGGGCTGATGCTGGTGCCCTTCATGCTGGGGCTGTGCGCGCCGGCGCTGGACACGGACCCCGTCGCGCGCGCCCACGCCGGCATGATGGATGTGCTCGCCCGTTCGGACCTGGCCACGGCGGCCGCGGTCGCGGCGGTGCACACGCTGGCGATGATGCTTGCGGGCCTGGCGCTGGCGTGGGCGGTCTACCGTTACCTCGGGCTGCGATTCCTGCGCCTCGCGTGGTTCAACCTCGACCGGGTGTGGGCGGCGAGCCTGGTGGCCGCCGGCGCGGCCGGCATCTGGATGGCCCTCTGACCGTCCTCAGGCGGAAGCCGCCACCAGGGTGCGCGTGTAGGGATCGCGCGGCTTTTCGAGCACCTCGCCCACGGCACCGGACTCGACGATGCGTCCGTCCTTCATCACCAGCACCTCGTGCGCCATCGCCCGGATCACGTCGACGTCGTGCGTGATCAGCAGGTACGACAGCCCGCGTTCGCGCTGCAGCCGCTGCAGGAGCTTCAGCACCTGCTTCTGGATCGTCACGTCCAGGGCGCTGGTCGGCTCGTCCAGCACCAGCACCTGCGGCTCGACGATGAGCGCGCGGGCGATCGCCAGGCGCTGGCGCTGGCCGCCGGAGAATTCGTGCGGATAGCGCCCCAGCAGCGCGGGGAATTGGGCCTCGGTGAGGCCGACTTCCTCCAGCACGCGGATGACGCGCTCGCGCCGCTGGTCCAGCGACAACGCCGGTTCATGCACCAGCAGCCCCTCGCCGACGATCTCCTCCACCGTCATGCGCGGCGAGAGCGACGAGAACGGGTCCTGGAAGACCACCTGCACCAGCCGGCGGATGCCGCGGTTGCGGGTGGCGTCCGGCCCCCAATGCTGGCCGACCACGGCCAGCTGGCCCTCGTGCGGGATGAGGCCCAGGGCCGCCAGCGCCATCGTGGACTTGCCGGAGCCGGATTCGCCCACGATGCCCAGCGTGCCGCCGGGCGGCACCTGGAATTCCGCCCCGTGCACCGCGACGAACCGGCCCCTGCGGAACCAGCCGCGGAAGCCCGGGATGGGCACCGGGTAGCTGACCTTCATGGCCTGCGCCTGCATGACCGGCGCTTCGCCCGCGCGCGGCTCCTGCACGTCGCGCACCGGCCGGCTCTCGATCAGCTTGCGGGTGTACGGGTGCTCCGGCTGCTGGAACACACGCCCGACGGGGCCCTCCTCCACCAGGTGCCCGCCCTCCATCACCGCCACGCGGTCGGCGAAACGCCGCACCAGGTTGAGGTCGTGGGTGATCAGCAGCACCGCCATGCCGTTCTGCCGCTGCAGGTCGGCCAGCAGGTCGAGGATCTGGCCGCGCAGGGTGACGTCCAACGCCGTCGTCGGCTCGTCGGCGAGCAGCAGCCGCGGGCGGCACGCGAGCGCCATCGCGATCATGGCGCGCTGGCGCTGGCCGCCGGAGAGCTGGTGCGGATACGTTGCGGCGCGGCGTGCCGGCTCGGGAATGCCCGTGGCCGCCAGCGCCTCGACCGCCGCATCCCAGGCCTGCGCCGCCGTCAGCCCCTGCTTCAGCTGCAGCACTTCCGCGATCTGGTCGCCTATGGTGTAGACCGGGTTCAGGGCCGTCATGGGCTCCTGGAAGATCATCGCGATGTCGCTTCCGCGGATGCCCAGCAGCTCGCGCTCGGACGCCTGCAGCAACTCGATGGGCGTGCCGTGTTCGCGGGCCAGCCGCGCCGAACCGGTGATGCGCGCGTTGTGCACCAGGCGCACCAGGCTGAGGGCCGTGACGGTCTTGCCGGAGCCCGACTCGCCGACCAGCGCCAGCTTTTCGCCCGGGGCGATCGAGAAATCGATGCCGCGGACGACTTCCTTGCCGCCGAAGGAGACCCGCAGGTCCTTCACCTCCAGCAGCGGGGGCGGAGCCGCGTTCTGCTGCGTCATGCGTCGGCCTTCCGCGGGTCGAGCGCGTCGCGCAGCGCATCGCCCATGAAGGTCAGCAGCAGCAGCGTGATCACCAGCACGGCGAAGGTAGACAGCGAGATCCACCAGGCGTCGATGTTGTTCTTGCCCTGGCTCAGCAGCTCGCCCAGCGACGGCGTGCCGGGCGGCACGCCGAGGCCCAGGAAGTCGAGGGACGTCAGGGCCAGGATGGACGCGCTCATGCGAAACGGCAGGAAGGTGATCACCGGGGTCATGCTGTTGGGCAGGATGTGCTTCCACATGATCCGGCCGTTGCCGACGCCCAGCGCGCGGGCGGCGCGCACGTAGTCCATCTGCCGATTCCGCAGGAACTCGGCCCGCACGTACTGCGACAAGCCCATCCAGCCGAAGAGCGACAGCAGGATCAGCAGCAGCGCCACGCTGGGCGCGAAGATGGCGCTGAAGATGATCAGCAGGTACAGCTCCGGCATCGAATCCCAGATCTCGATGAAGCGCTGGAACACCAGGTCGGTCCTGCCGGCGAAGAAGCCCTGGATCGCGCCCGTGATCACGCCGATGACGACGCCTATGGCCGTGAGGGCGAGCGCGAAAAGCACGCTGAGGCGGAAGCCGTAGACCAGCTGGGCGAGCATGTCCCGGCCGCGGTCGTCGGTGCCCAGCAGGTTGTCGCGGGTGGGCTTGGACGGATTCGGCTCCTTCGCGAAGTAGTTCAGCGTCTTCGGACCGTAGGGGTTGGGCGGATAGACCGACCAGTTCCCGCCCTTGGCGAGCTGCTCCTTGATGAACGGGTCGTGGTAGTCGGTCTCCGTCAGGAAGTCGCCGCCGAAGGTGGTCTCCGGATAGCTGTTCACCAGCGGGAAGTAGAACTCCCCTTCGTAGCGCACGATGAGCGGCTTGTCGTTGGAGAGCACTTCCGCGAACAGGCTCAGCACCACCAGCGTGACGAACAGGACCAGGCTCCAGAACCCGAGGCGGTTCTTGCGGAAGCGCCGCCAGGCCCGGCGCGTCGGGGAGACGTGCACCCATGCAGCGGCCGGCGGCATGTTGGCGGAGCCTGCGCCTTGCGTCTGTCCCGCGGCGGTGGGGTCGGCGAGCAACTGCGGGCTAGTCGAACTTGACACGAGGGTCCACCCAGACGTACATCAAATCGCTCATCAGCTTGGTCAGCAATCCCAGCAAGGTGAAGAGGTACAGCGTGCCCAGCACCACCGGATAGTCGCGCCGGATCACGCTCTCGTAGCTCAGGAGGCCCAGGCCATCCAGCGAGAACAGCGTCTCGATCAGCAGCGAGCCTGTGAAGAACGCGCCCAGGAAGGCAGCCGGGAAGCCCGCGATGATCGGCATGAGCGCATTGCGGAACACGTGCTTCCAGAGCACGCGCCGCTCGTCGAGGCCCTTGGCCCGCGCCGTGAGCACGTATTGCTTGCGGATCTCCTCCAGGAAGGAGTTCTTGGTCAGCATCGTGGTGACCGCGAAGCTGCCCACCACCATGGCCGTCACCGGAAGGGTGATGTGCCACAGGTAGTCGACGATCTTGCCGCCCAGGCTCAGCTCTTCCCAGTTGCCCGAGGTGAGGCCCCGCAGCGGAAACCACCCGAGCTGGCCGCCGAAGATCACCAGCATCGCGACCCCCAGCACGAAGCCCGGGATGGCGTAGCCGATCAGCACGACCAGCGTGGTGACGAGGTCGAAGCGCGTTCCCGCCCGCACCGCCTTGGCCACGCCCAGCGGCACCGCGATCAGGTAGCTGATGAAGAACGTCCATAGCCCCAGGCTGATGGAGACCGGCAGCTTTTCCAGGATCAGCTGCCACACGTCCTTGTTCTGGAAGAAGCTGCGCCCCAGGTCGAAGCGCGCGTACTGCCCCAGCATCTGCAGGAAGCGCTCGTGCGCCGGCTTGTCGAAGCCGTAGAGTGCCTTGATCTCCTCGACCCTCTTCGGGTCCACGCCCTGGTTGCCGCGATAGGAAAGCGCGCCGCCCTCCCCGCCCGTGCCGGCGCGCGCTTCCGCCATGTACTGCTCCACCGGCCCGCCGGGGACGAACTGGGTGACGATGAAGGTGACGAGCAGCACGCCCAGCAGCGTGGGCAGCATCAGCAGCAGGCGCTTGAGGATGTAGGCGGCCATTAGAGCGGGGCCCCGGGCTTGGCCCACCAGGTGTCGATGGCCCAGCCCTCGCCACTGGCATAAGGGGGCATGGCCGCCGTGGGCTGCAGCCGCCACGCGTTGTACGCGATGCGGTGCGTGCCGGCCGTCCACTGCGGGATCAGGTAGTGCGAATGGGCGATCACGCGCTCCAGAGCGCGGCACGCCGGCAGCAGTTCCTGCTTGGTGTGGGCCCCCGTCATCTGGCGCAGCAGGGCGTCGACGGCGGGACTCTTCACCCCCGACAGGTTGCCGGAATCCTCGGTGTCGGCCGCCTTGCTGCCGAAGATGTCGGCGTACTCCTGGCCCGGCGTGTGCGTACCCGGGTAGGCCAGCGTGGTGATCTCGAACTGGAACTTCTGCAGCCGCTGCTGGTAGAGCGCGAAATCCACGGGCCGGAAGTTCAGCGTGATGCCCAGCTTCTCCAGGTTGCGCGCCCACGGCGTAACCGTGCGTGCGCCGGACTCGTTGCTGTCCAGGTATTCGAGCACCATGGGCTCGCCCTTGGCATTGCGCAGGGCGCCGTCGCGCACTTCCCAGCCCGCCTGCTTCAGGAGTTCGCGGGCCCGGCGCAGGTTGTCCCTCAGGGTCGTCGCGCCGTCGGTGCGCGGCGCCTCGTACATGGGACCGAAAGCCTGGTCCGGGATCTTGCCGCGCCAGGGCTCCAGCACGGCGAGTTCTTCCGGCGAAGGCAGGCCGTTGGCCTGGCAATCGGTGTTCATGAACAGGCCCCGCACCCGCTGGTACGAGCCGTAGAACATCTGCCGGTTCATCCACTCGTAGTCCATCGCGAGCCCGAGCGCCTCGCGAACGCGGGCGTCCCGCAGCTTGGGGTTGCGCGAATTCAGCACGTAGCTCTGGAAGCCGGCCGGCAGCTTGTGCCTGAACTCGCCCTTCACCAGCTCGCCGGTCTTGAACTTGCGGCCGTCCACCCGGCGCGCCCAGTCGCCGGCGGAGAAGAAGCGCATCAGGTCGAACTCGCCGGCCTTGAGGGCCTCGAGCTTGGCGGTGTTGTCCTTGTAGATCTTGACCGTCACCCGGTCGAAGTTGGCCGAACCGCGCCGCACGTTGAGGTCGCGGCCCCAGTAGTTCGGGTCGCGCACGTAGGTGATGTCCTTGCCGAAACGCACCGGCCCGATCCTGTACGGCCCGCTGCCTATCGGGGTGTCCATCACCACCTGGTCGAAGGACTTGGCCTTGCCGTTCTCCATGCCCCACTTGCGGCTGAAGACCGGCAAGCCGCCCACGGTGAGCGGCAGCTCGCGGTTGAGGCGCTTGAAGCGGAAGCGCACGGTGCGGGCGTCCAGCACGTCGACGCCGTCCACGTCCGCCAGCACCGTCTTGTACGCGGGCGACGTGTGCGGCCCCATGAGCGTGTCATAGGTGTGCTTCACGTCGGCGGCCAGCACCGGGTCGCCATTGTGGAAGCGGGCCTGGGGGCGCAGGCGGAAGGTGGCGGACAGCCCGTCGGGCGGCACCTCCACGTCTTCGGCAAGCAGGCCGTAGCCGGAGCCGGTCTCGTCGAGCGCGCCGGACAGCAGGGAGTCGAACAGGAAGCCGGACAGGTAGGCCGGCGCGTTGCCCTTGATCGTGAACGGGTTGTACTTGTCGAAGGTGGAGACCCGCAGGTTGCTCACCAGCCGCAGTTCCCCGCCCTTGGGCGCCTGGGGGTTCACGTAGGAGAAATGGGCGAAGCCCGGCGGATACTTCAGGTCGCCCCAAAGCGCATAGCCATGGGCACCCCAGGCGGCCGGGCTCAGCGCACAGGCCAGCAATAACGGCAAACCTCGCATGCGACAATTCTGCCGAGTTTTCACCGAAGAGAGAGACATGGGATTCCTCACTGGCAAGAAATTGTTGATCACCGGCGTGCTGTCGAACCGGTCCATCGCCTACGGCATCGCCCGGGCGTGCCACCAGCAGGGGGCGGAGCTTGCCTTCAGCTACGTCGGCGAGCGCTTCAAGGAGCGGATCACCGAATTCGCGGCGGAGTTCGACTCGAAGCTGGTTTTCGACTGCGACGTGGGCGACGACGCCCAGATCGACAAGATGTTCCAGGACCTCTCCGCCACCTGGCCGAAGTTCGACGGCTTCGTGCACAGCATCGGCTTCGCCCCGCGCGAGGCGATCGCGGGCAACTTCCTGGACGGCCTGTCGCGCGAATCCTTCCGGATCGCGCACGACATCAGCGCCTACAGCTTCCCGGCAATGGCCAAGGCGGCCCTGCCCTACCTGAACGAGAAGTCGGCCCTGCTGACCCTGTCGTACCTGGGCGCGATGCGGGTCGTGCCGAACTACAACACCATGGGCCTGGCCAAGGCCTCGCTGGAAGCGTCGGTGCGCTACCTGGCCGGGGCGCTGGGGCCGAAGGCCATCCGCGTCAACGGCATCAGCGCCGGGCCGATCAAGACCCTGGCGGCGAGCGGCATCAAGGACTTCAGCAAGCTGCTGAACATCGTGGCCACCGCTTCCCCGTTGCGCCGCAACGTGACGATCGAGGACGTCGGCAACGTCGCGGCCTTCCTGCTGAGCGACCTGGCCAGCGGCATGACCGCGGAGATCACGTACGTGGACGGCGGCTTCAGCCACACGGCGATCGCGGTGGAGGAGTAAACACCGTCACCCCCGCGCAGGCGGGGGCCCAGGGCATTGAAAAAGAAAAAGCGGCCCGCGGGGCCGCTTTTCGCTTGTGGAAGCCCTGGATTCCCGCCTCCGCGGGAATGACGGGGCGGGGATCACTCCTTCACGCAGTCCGCGTAGTAGCTCACCTTCCCCGTCTTCTCGTCCACCTCGCTCACGAGGCCGTGGATGTCGGTCTCGAAGCCGGGGCACTCCTCGTTGAAGGCGCGGGCGAACTTCAGGTATTCCACGATCCGCTTGTTGAACACCTCGCCGGGGATCAGCAGCGGGATGCCGGGCGGGTAAGGCGTGATCAGCGCCGTGGTGATGCGCCCTTCCAGCTGGTCGATCTCCACCCGCTCGGTCTTGCGGTGCGCGATGTGCGCGAAGGCGTCGCTCGGCTTCATCGCCGGCTGCAGGTCGCTCAGGTAGATCTCGGTGGAGAGCTTGGCGATGTCGTACTTGGCGTACAGCTCGTGGACGTACTGGCACAGGTCCGCCAGGCCCATGCGCTCGTAGCGCGGGAACTGCTGGCAGAACTCCGGCAGGATGCGCCACATCGGCTGGTTCTTGGCGTAGTCGTCCTTGAACTGCTGCAGCGCCGACAGCAGCGTGTTCCAGCGGCCCTTGGTGATGCCGATGGTGAACAGGATGAAGAAGCTGTAGAGGCCGGTCTTCTCGACGATCACCCCGTGCTCCGCCAGGAACTTGGTGACGATCGCGGCCGGGATGCCGGTCTTGGCGAACTTGCCGTTCAGGTCCAGGCCGGGCGTGACCACGGTGCACTTGATCGGGTCCAGCATGTTGAACCCTTCGGCCAGGTTGCCGAAGCCATGCCACTTGGCGGTGCGCGCCTCGCCCTTGATGATCCAGTCGTCGGCGCGGCCCACGCCCTGCTCCGCCAGCTTGTCCGGGCCCCAGACCTTGAACCACCAGTCCTTGCCGTACTCCTGGTCCACCTTGCGCATGGCGCGCCGGAAGTCCAGCGCTTCCATGATGGACTCCTCCACCAGCGCCGTGCCGCCGGGCGGCTCCATCATCGCCGCCGCCACGTCGCAGCTGGCGATGATCGCGTACTGCGGGCTCGTGGAGGTGTGCATCAGGAACGCCTCGTTGAAGAGGTGCCGGTCCAGCTTGTTCTCCGCCGCGTCCTGCACCAGCACGTGGCTGGCCTGGCTGATGCCGGCCAGCAGCTTGTGGATGGACTGGGTGGAATACACCAGAGACTTCTGCGGCCGCGGGCGCTTCTTGCCCATGGCGTGGAAGCTGCCGTAGAACGGGTGGAAGCAGGCGTGCGGGATCCAGGCTTCGTCGAAGTGCAGCGCCTCGACGTAGCCATCGAGCATGCCCTTGATCGTCTCCGTGTTGTACAGGACGCCGTCGTAGGTGGATTGGGTCAGCGTCAGGATGCGCGGCTTCACCGTCTCGGGATCCACGCCCTTCAGCAGCGGGTTGGCCTTGATCTTGGCCTTGATCGCTTCCGGCGTGAACTCGCTTTGCGGGATCGGCCCGATGATGCCGAAGTGGTTGCGCGTCGGCTTCAGGAACACGGGGATGGCCCCGGTCATGATGATCGAGTGCAGGATGGACTTGTGGCAGTTGCGGTCCACCACCACCACGTCGCCCGGCGCCACCTCGTGGTGCCACACCATCTTGTTGGAGGTGCTGGTGCCGTTGGTGACGAAGAAGCAGTGGTCGGCATTGAAGATCCGCGCCGCGTTGCGCTCGCTGGCGGCCACCGGGCCGGTGTGGTCCAGGAGCTGGCCCAGTTCGTCCACCGCGTTGCACACGTCCGCGCGCAGCATGTTCTCGCCGAAGAACTGGTGGAACATCTGCCCCACCGGGCTCTTGAGGAAGGCGACCCCGCCCGAGTGGCCGGGGCAGTGCCAGGAGTAGGAGCCGTCCTCCGCGTAATCGAGCAGCGCCTTGAAGAACGGCGGCTGGATGCCCTCCAGGTAGGCGCGGGCCTCCCGGATGATGTGGCGCGCCATGAACTCCGGCGTGTCCTCGTACATGTGGATGAAGCCGTGCAGCTCCCGCAGGATGTCGTTGGGCAGGTGCTGCGAGGTCTTCGTCTCGCCGTACACGTAGATCGGCACGTCGGCGTTCTTGCGGCGCACTTCGGCGATGAAGGCGCGCAGGTTCAGCACGGCGGGGTCGACGCCGTCGGGCCCGGCGGTGAACTCCTCGTCGTCGATCGACAGGATGAAGGCGCTGGCGCGGCTTTGCTGCTGCGCGAACTGCGACAGGTCGCCGTAGCTGGTGACGCCCAGCACCTCGAAGCCCTCCGCCTGGATGGCGGTGGCCAGGGCGCGGATGCCGAGGCCGGAGGTGTTCTCCGAGCGGTAGTCTTCGTCGATGATGACGATGGGAAAGCGGAACTTCATGCGGGGTCCAGCAGGCAAAAAGGGCAAACGAGGGGCGAAGTGTATGAAATCCGCAGCGCCTGCATGACCGCTGGCCGCGATTTCGCCTACATTCCGGCCAAAGGGGACTTATGGCTGACTCGACTCTCTGGTGGTTGCTGGCCGGCGTGGCCGTGGCCGTCGAACTCCTGACGGGGACGTTCTACCTGCTGATGCTGGGCATCGGCATGGCGGCCGGCGCCCTGGCCGCGCATCTCGGCGCCCCCATGCCGGCGCAGCTCGTCGCGGCGGCGGTGGTCGGCGGCGGCGCGGTGGCGGTGTGGCACGTCGTGCGGCGCCGGCACTTCCCGGGCAGCGCGCCGGGCACGAGCACCAACCTGAACCTCGACGCGGGCGAACCCGTGCACGTGGACGCCTGGTCGGCGGACAACACGGCCACCGTGCGGTACCGGGGCAGCACCTGGACCGCCCTGCCCGCCGGCGGCACGCCGCAGGGCACCGGGGCGCACCGGGTGCGCGAGGTCGACGGCAGCCGCCTCATCATCGAAAAAATCTGAGGAGAAGAAGAAATGGAAGTCGCAATCGTCCTGTTCGTCATCGCCGCGATCTTCGTGGTCCGGTCGATCAAGGTGGTGCCGCAGCAGAACGCCTGGGTGGTCGAGCGCCTGGGCAAGTACCACGCCACGCTCACGCCCGGCCTGAACTTCGTGGTGCCCTTCGTCGACAAGGTCGCCTACAAGCACAGCCTGAAGGAGATCCCGCTGGACGTGCCCAGCCAGGTCTGCATCACGCGCGACAACACGCAGCTGCAGGTGGACGGCATCCTGTACTTCCAGGTGACCGATCCCACGCGGGCGAGCTACGGCGCGTCGAACTACATCGTGGCGATCACGCAGCTCGCGCAGACCACGCTGCGCAGCGTGATCGGCAAGCTGGAACTGGACAAGACCTTCGAGGAGCGCGACATCATCAACGCCCAGGTGGTGCAGGCCATCGACGAGGCCGCCCTGAACTGGGGCGTGAAGGTGCTGCGCTACGAGATCAAGGACCTCACGCCGCCCAAGGAGATCCTGCACGCCATGCAGCGCCAGATCACGGCGGAGCGGGAAAAGCGCGCCCTGATCGCGGCCTCGGAAGGCCGGCGCCAGGAACAGATCAACATCGCCACGGGCGAGCGCGAGGCCTTCATCGCCCGCTCCGAGGGCGAGAAGCAGGCCGAGATCAACAAGGCCCAGGGCGAGGCGGCGGCCATCCTGTCGGTGGCGGACGCCACGGCGGAAGCCATCCGCAAGATTGCCGAGTCGATCCGCCAGCCGGGCGGCGACCAGGCGGTGCAGCTGAAGGTGGCCGAGCGCGCCGTGGAAGCCTTCGGCAAGGTGGCCGCGGATTCCAACACCACGCTGGTGATCCCCGCCAACATGAGCGAGGTGTCGGGCCTGATCGCGTCCGCCATGAAGATGATCACCGCCTCCAGGGGCCCGGTCCCGGCTGCCGCCCCGGCGCCGGCCACGCCTCAGGTCTCGTCGGAGTGGGGCCGCGAGTTGCGGTAGTCCCGGCTCAGCGGGCTGGGTCGGGATCGCAGGCCGCTGGGCAGCAGGTCGTCGAACATCGTGCTGAGCACATGCAGCCGCTCGCGCGCCGCGACCTCCCCGTGCGAGCGCGCCAGCATCCCCATCAGCTCGCCGCGCATGAACCACAGCGCCTCCAGGTCCGCGTAGCGGATGCGGCGGGCCAGCTTCTCCGCCCGTTCGCTGCCATCCAGCTCCACCAGCCCCAGCATGGTCTGGCGGATGTCCTCGGTCCGCGTCGTCTCGTCGCCGGCCGCAGGCCGTCGGACCCCCACGCTCAAAAGCGCGTAGATGCTGCTCCGGAGTTCTTTGGTGTTGAACCAGCGCATGGGAAGTCCTTTCAGGGCGCGCCGTTGGCGGCGGCCTCTGGATTCGTCGTTTTGAGGTCGAGGAGTTCGGCCACCGCCAGGTCCGCGAAGCGGGCCGGCACGGTCGAAGGGGAAGCGATTTCTTCGAGGCGGGCGAAGGTGAAGAGCACGCGCGCCTCGCTGCCGTCCGGCGCGGGCACCCCGTAGGTGACGCGCTGCAGGTCTTCGGGCGGCAGCTTGCCGATCAGGCTGCGTGTGAGCAGGATGGTGCCGAGGCGGCTGGAACGTGACAGCTGCTCGGCGCGGTCCGGGGCGTCCCCCAACACCCGAACCGCGCCGAGGGCTGCACTTCCAACGCCTCCCATCCACTCCTGTCCTTCGTCGATGCCGACGTTCATCGTCAGCTCGATGTCCCAGCTCTTTCGCTTGTGCCAGCGGCGGCTGACCTGCCGCATGGCGTCACGCGTCTGCTGCGCCGCCGCCAGCGCGTTGAACAGGTAACCCTGTCCCCCGCCCGGCAGGAAATACGAGACCAGCACCTCGCCGCCCTGCAGGCCGCGCACCCCGTGGTGGCGGCGGAAGACGCGATCGAGCTCGGTCCACACCTCGTTGAGGAGCTCGAAATACTCCTGGGCGGTGAGCCGCACCCACAGGCCATGGGCATCGTGCAGGCTCGCCACCAGCACCGCCACCGGCGTCAGGCGGGGCGCGGCGGGCGCCTCCACCGGGGGCCGCGGCGCCGCGGCGGCCTCGGCGTCTTCCGGGGGCGGCGCGAAGGCGAACAGCACGCCGTCGCGCAGGTGCACGGCATAGGCCAGGCGGGCCGGGGCACCGCCGCTGGCGGGCACGAGCACGTGGCTCACCAGCCGCGGCTCGTGCGCGCGCGCATCGCGCAACAGGGCTTCCAGCGAGGCGGCTTCACCCTGCGGCACCCCGGCGAAGAGTTCTGGCGTGCCGGAGGAGCGCTGGCGGGCCATGTCCAGGTGGAAGCGCAGGATGGCTTCGCGGCCGCGGGCGGCGTCCAGGTCCAGCAGGCGCTGGAACACGCCACCCCGCGCGGCGGCACCGGCCAGCGGCGACAGGGGAGAAGTCCGGGCTTCGTCGTTCGCCCACACGATGCGGAAGGACTCGTCGACGATGTAGGCGGGGTGGCGCACCTCGCGCAGCCAGAGGTGGCCGGTGGAGGCCGCCGAGGCCGGCGCTTGGACCGGCATAGGCATTGGTGCGGCGGCCGAGGGGGCCGGCGGCGCCACATCGCGGGCGGCGGGGGCCGTCGCCGGCGGATGTGCCGCCAGGTGTTCGGCGATGCGGGTGATGCTCCAGCCCTCGCGCTTGCGCTGCTGGATCGCTTCTATGCGGGCGACGGTGTCGTCGGGGAAGTAGCCGATGCGCGGGGCAGCTCCATGCTCGGGTCCCGGCGGCAGCACTTGCGGCCGCGGCACGAGACCGCTTGCGATGTAGTTGTTGAGAGTGGCACGCGAAATGCCGGTCCTCTCGATGATCTCTTTGCTGGTGAGCAAGAGCGCCTCTGTCTTAGACTGTATAGACAGACTATGTTACGAGATGGACAGACAGTCAAGACTGTTTCAGGCAGTTGTGTGGACAGCACAACAAGGCAGCCGACGAGCGGCAAGCCCGCTCTCCATGGATGGGCGGCGCCGAGGAGGCTTTTGGCCTGCGCTACGGTCCAGGAATACGCCGCTGCACTGTCTAGGCAGGTGCCTGACTGTCCAGATAACTGTCTAATTATTGATGGACTGTCTAGACGGTCCGAAGTGCGGCCCGCGAGTCGGGCGCCCAAAAACAAAAACCCGCCGGGGCGGGTTCTCGTCGTCTTGCTGGCGGAGAGGGCGGGATTCGAACCCGCGGAGGGCTATTAACCCTCACACGCTTTCCAGGCGTGCGACTTAAACCGCTCATCCACCTCTCCAGCAAGCCCGCGATTGTAGCAGCGCCAGACTGACGCGAAGCTCACGCCGCGGCGGCGGTCGCAGCCCCGACCGCCCTGCGCGCTTCCTGCGGGTCGGACAGCATGGTGAGCAGCAGGTCCACGTCGGCCGGCTTGACCATGTGGAAATCGAATCCGGCCTGGGCCGATCGCGTGCGGCTCTCGGCCTCGCCGTAGCCTGTCAGCGCGATCAGCAGCGCGTCCTTGGACTCGGCCTGGCTGCGCAGCCCGTGCGCCACCTCGAAGCCGTTCATGCCCGGCAGGCCGATGTCCAGCAGCACCACGTGGGGTTGGAACTCGCGCGCGATGCGCAGCGCTTCCTGGCCCTCGTGCGCCACCCGCACTTCGAAGCCTTCCATTTCCAGCAGCGTCATCAGCGTCTCGGCCGAAGGAGCGAGGTCGTCCACCACCAGGATGCGCGAGGCCGCCGCGCCCGCGGCCGCCGGAGCACGCGGCCTGGCCGGTTCCTCCACCAAGGCCGCATGCGTTGCCACGCGCGCCGGCAGGGTCACGGTGATCTCGGCGCCCTTCCCCAGGCCTTCGCTGGAGGCCGAGACCCGGCCGCCATGCAGTTCCACGAGGTGCTTCACGAGCGTCAGGCCGATGCCCAGGCCGCCCTGCGAGCGGTCCAGCGACTGGTCGGCCTGGGCGAACAGGTCGAACATATGCGGCAGGAACTCCGGGGCGATCCCCGCCCCCTCGTCCTTCACCGCGATCTGCAGCTCGCCCTCCTGGAATTCCGATTCCAGCCGGATGCGGCTGTTCGGCGGGGAGAACTTGCACGCGTTGTTGATCAGGTTGGAGAGCACCTGCGACAGCCGCACCGCATCCCCTTCCAGTTCGATCGGTTCCTTGGGGAGCACGACGTCGAGCACCTGCTCCCGCGCGCCCAGGCGGGGCGAACTCGCCTCCACGGACCGCTCGATGAGGGTGGAGAGCTGCAGCGTCTCGGGTTTCACGGCCACCTTGCCCTGCACGATGCGGGACACGTCCAGCAGGTCGTCGATGAGGCGCGCCATGTGGTCCGCCTGGCGGCCGATGACGTCGCGGGCCCATCCCAGCTTGGGTGGCAGTTCCTCGGCGCTCGCCAGGATGTGCACGGCATTGCGAATGGGGGCCAGCGGGTTGCGCAGTTCGTGGGCCAGCATGGCCAGGAATTCGTTCTTGCGCCGGTCCGCCTCCTGCACCGCGGAATACAGCCGGGCGTTTTCCATGGCGATCGCCGCGCGGCCGCCGAATTCGCGGACCAGCGCCACGCGCGCGGAATCGAAATACCCCTCTCCGGCGAGCAGCGCGAGGGCGCCGCGCACCTCGTCGCCCGCCATCAGCGGGCAGATGGCAGCCGCGCGCCCATTGCTCCAGGCGACCAGCCGGAACTCCTTCTCGCGGATCACCTCGTCGGCCGCCAGGCGCAGTTCGGGCGTGAATACTTCCGGGTCGTCGGCACGGGGCGCCGGATGCATCTCCAGCCGCCTCACGCCGCCTTCGCGGTCCGACAGGCCGAGGACGGCACGCTCGCCCAGCATGGGCACGCACAGCTCCAGGATGCCCGCCAGGGTGTCGTCCATGTTCAGGGAGCGGGAGAGGACGCGGCTCGCCTCGGCCAGGAAGTCGGCCCGGTGGATCGCGTCTTCGGCCGCCGTGCGCGCGGCTTCGGAGCGCGCCAGCGCCTCCCGCTGCACCGCCTGCTTCTGCAGCTGGCGGTTCATGCGGAACAGCTCGCAGAACACCCGCACCTTGGAGCGCAGCACCTCCGGCACCACCGGCGAGGGGATGTAGTCCACCGCGCCCAGCGCGTAGCCGCGCCGCGCCTGCAGGTCGTCCACGTACGCCGTGATGAACACGATCGGCGTCTGCGAGGACTTCTTGTACTGCCGGATCAGGCTGGCCGTCTCCAGCCCGTCGATGTCGGGCATGTTGACGTCCAGCAGGATGACCGCGAACTCCATGTCCAGGATGAACTTCAGGGCCGCCTGGCCGGACCGGGCGCTGACGATGTTCTGGTCGAGCTCGTCGAGGATGGTGCGGAAGACGACATGCTTCTCCGGCAGGTCGTCCACCACCAGGATGTTGACCTTCTCGGGGGCCTCCGGGGAGGAGGGGCTCGCAGCGCTCGTCACCAATTTTCCTTTACTACTACTACTGGCGCCTACTGTTGCAGCCAGGCGCGCAACACCGCCAGCAGGTCCGGCGTGTTCACGGGCTTGGCCAGGTAGTCCCAGGCGCCGGCTTCGATGCACTTCTCCCGGTCGCCCTTCATGGCCTTGGCCGTCACCGCGATCATAGGCAGGTTCCGACCCTGCGGGAGCTTGCGGATCTCCTTCATGGTGGCCATGCCGTCCATCTCCGGCATCATGATGTCCATCAGCACCACCTGGATGCCGGGGTCGTTCGCCACCCGGTTGATCGCCTCGCGCCCGTTGTCGGCCCAGACGATGTCCATGCCGTGCTCCTCCAGCACGGTGGCCAGCGCGAAGATGTTGCGCATGTCGTCGTCGACGATCAGCACCCGCTTGCCGGACAGCGGCTTGGCGGTCTCGTAGACCATGTCGATCACGTTGCGCTTGGCCTCGGGCAGGCGCGCCAGGCTGCGGTGCAGCGCGATCAGCGCCGCGTCGAACAGGCGCGGCGCCGTGGCCGCCTCCTGCACGGTCATGCTCTCGTCCGAGTGCCAGCCGTCGCGGGCCGCGTTCTCGCCGCGATAGAGAACCAGCGGCATGGGGCCCATGCCGGCCTGCGCGGCGAACGCACGGCGCAGGTCGCGCGGCTCGATGCCCGGGAAGCCGTCTTCCAGCACCACGGCGTCGAAGTGCCCGTCTTCCAGCGCCTGCATCAGCTGCGGCGCCGTCGCGACCACCGTCACGTCGATCTGCTCGCCCTCGATCTGCGCCAGCAGCTCGTTGCGCACCCCCTGGTCGGCCAGGGCAACCAGCAGGCTCTTCTCGGGACGCGACACGTAGTCGTGCAGCTTCCCCAGCATGTCGTCCAGCACCTCCTTGGAGCGGATCGGCTTCTCGAGGAAGGCCAGCGCCCCGGACTGGAACGCGCGGTCCTTGCTGTCGTCCGTGGAGATCACGCACACCGGCACGTGGCGCAGCGCCAGGTCGTGCTTGATGCGGTCCAGCACGCGCCAGCCGGCCATGTCCGGCAGGTGCATGTCCAGCGTCACCGCCGAGGGCTTGTGCTGGCTCGCCAGCGTCAGCGCATCCGCGCCCGCCGTGGTCACCAGGCCCTTGAAGCCCTTGGCACGGGCCGCATCCAGCAGGAAGCGGGCGAAGGCGAGATCGTTCTCGAGGATCAGCAGCACCAGATCGCCCTGGTGGATGCTGTCGCGGTCGTCGTCGGCCACGTTGTCCGATGCCGCCCCGGCCTCGGTGTCCTCCGGCACTTCCACCACGTCCGCCTCCAGGGTCACGGGGGTCGGGTGCGGCCCGCCCAGGCGCTTGGGCACCGGCGGCGTGGTCGTGTCGCGGAAATCCGTGCTCACGCGGCGCGCCGTGCGCGTGGCCATGTAGACCAGCGGAAGGTACAGCGTGAAAGTCGAGCCCTGCCCCGGCGCGGACACCAGGCGGATCTCGCCGCCCAGCAGCTTGGACAGCTCGCGGCTGATCGCCAGGCCCAGGCCCGTGCCGCCGTACTTGCGGCTGGTGGAGCCGTCGGCCTGCTGGAAGGCTTCGAAGATGATCTGCTGCTTGTCCGGCGAGATGCCGATGCCGGTGTCCGACACCGAGAAGGCGATGACCTGCTGGGCCCGGTTGAGGTCCTCGTTCTCGGT
>SEAY01000216.1 GCA_004144865.1 Comamonadaceae bacterium | reverse complement strand
GTCGAAACGGCGAGCGACGCCGGCGTCCCTCCCGATGGCGAGATGTCGACGGCACCGCGCAAGCGCCGTCGCCGCCGCAAGCCGCGCACTGGCGGCGACGGCCAAGACAGTGGCGGCACGGCGGAGGGCGGCGGCGGCAGCAGCGCTGCCGACGACGCGTGAGCCGTTCTCCTGCGCGTCCGCAAGGCGGCGGCGCACCCAAGCGCAAGATCGGACCTGCAGGCCGCTCATCGGGCCCCGCCCGCAAATCGCCTGCCGGTGGCCCGGCGCGGCGCAGCAAGGAAGACTACGCGACCGTGTCGGCCTACGTGGCGATCGGCGCCAACCTGGGCGATGCGGCCGCGAACGTGCGGGCCGCGATGGAGGCTCTTGCTGGACTGCATCGCACCGTGGTCACGGCGCGCTCGTCGCTGTACCGCAGCCCGCCGATGGGCGAGGGCGCAGGTGGGCCCGAGTACGTCAACGCCGTGGTCGCCTTGCGCACCGGGCTCGACGCCGAGCAATTGCTGGCGGCGCTGCAGCGGCTCGAAGACGAAGCCGGCCGCGAGCGCTCGGTGCCCAACGCGCCGCGCACGCTGGACCTCGATCTCCTGATGTTCGCCAACACGGTGCGCAACACGCCCGAACTCACGCTGCCGCATCCGCGCATGCGCGAGCGCGCCTTCGTCCTGAAGCCGCTGGCCGAGATCGCACCCGACAAGGTGCCCGCCGCGGCGCTGGCGCGGGTGGCCGACCAAGGGGTCCAGCGGATCCGCTGAAGGACTGCCTTGCTGTATGTCCTGGACCTGCTGGGCGTGGCGGTCTTCGCAATCAGCGGTGTCCTGGCCGCCGGCCGTGCGGGGCTCGACCTGCTCGGCGTCATCGTGATCGCTGCAGTGACGGCCATCGGGGGCGGCACGTTTCGCGACCTGTTGCTGAACCGACATCCTGTGTTCTGGATCCGCGATACCCGCTATCTGCAGGTGATCCTGGCGACAGTGGCTGCCACGCTCGCGTACCTGCACTTCCTTCCGCCGCCCGGAAGCGCGCTGGCGGTCGCCGATGCGCTGGGCCTGGCGCTGTTTGCGATCACCGGCGCCCGGATTGCCGAAGACCTGCGGCTGTCGCCGCTGATCGTCATCCTCACCGGCACGATGACCGGCTCCGCCGGCGGTCTGGTGCGCGATGTACTGACCAACGAGATTCCGCTGCTGCTGCGAGGTGGCATCTACGGCTCGGCGGCCATTGCAGGGATCGCCTTGTACCTGCTGCTGCAGCGCGCGGGGTTGAGCAGGCCGATGGCTTTTTGGGCTGGCCTCTTTCTGGTGGCGGGATTGCGCCTTGGCGGTATCTACGGCGGCTGGAGCCTCCCGTCCCTGCATCTGGCCACCTGACCCTTCGGATGGGCCCATTACACTTGCCCGGTTTGTCACGAAGCTGTCACATACCTGTGATCGCCGCGAACCCTGGAGAGCGCCATGTTTGGCAAGCTGCTGCCCCGCGAGGGCAATTTTTTCGAGATGTTCAACCAGCACGCCGAGCGCATCGTCGAGGCGGCGCGTGCATTCGAGAACCTGGTCACCA
>SEAY01000034.1 GCA_004144865.1 Comamonadaceae bacterium | reverse complement strand
GGGCAGTTCTGATCCGTCATTCCCGCGCAGGCGGGAATCCAGGGCGTCCAAAGCGCAGCGGCCCCGTAAGGGCCGCGGGTCAAATGCCCTGGGTCCCCGCCTGCGCGGGGACGACGAGTCACTTTGGAATCGGCCGCGGCTTCCCGTCGTCGTCGATCGCCACGTACGTCACCAGCGCCTCCGTCACCTTCACGAACTGGCCCTGGTTGCGGAAGCTCTCCGCGAACACTTCCACGTCCACCGTGATGGACGTGTTGCCGATGCGGGTGACCGACGAATAGAAGCTCAGGATGTCGCCCACGCGCACCGGCTGCTTGAAGATGAATTCCTTGACCGCCACCGTGGCCATGCGGCCGCGGATGATGCGCGCGGGAATCACCGAGCCGGCCAGGTCGACCTGCGCCATGACCCAGCCGCCGAAGATGTCGCCGTTGCCGTTGGTGTCCGCCGGCATGGGGATCACCTTCAGCACCAGCTCCTTGTCGGAGGGCGGGGTGGCGGGGGCGGGGCTCACGGCCGCCGCACTGGAATTCGCTGACATGGGCACAATCTGTGGTCTTTCCTGTACCGATTGTCCTCCATGCGCCGCGGCGGCGAACTGAGCTCCTCCCCTATTCCCGCATCCGCGCCTGCCATTGGCGGCAAGGCGCAGCCGCGCTCCGACTGGAGCACGCTCAAGCGCCTGGTCCCCTATCTCTGGGAATACAAGTGGCGGGTGGTGGCTGCGCTCGCCTTCATGGTGGCGGCCAAGCTGGCCAACGTCAGCGTGCCCCTGCTGCTCAAGGAGCTGGTGGACGCCATGGACATGAAGCCCGGCGACGCCAGCGCGGTGCTGGTGGTGCCGCTGGGCCTGCTGGTCGCCTACGGCCTGCTGCGCCTGTCCACCACGCTGTTCACCGAACTGCGCGAGCTGGTGTTCGCCAAGGCCACGCAGGGAGCCGCGCGCAGCATCGCGCTGGAGACCTTCCGGCACCTGCATTCCCTGTCGCTGCGCTTCCACCTGGAGCGGCAGACCGGCGGCATGACGCGCGACATCGAGCGTGGCGTGCGCGGCATCGAGTCGTTGATCTCGTATTCGCTCTACAGCATCGTGCCCACCCTGGTGGAGGTGGCCCTGGTGCTCACCATCCTGGCGGTGAAGTTCGACGCCTGGTTCGCCTGGATCACCATCGCGGCGCTCGTGCTGTACATCGTCTTCACGGTGACGGTCACGGAGTGGCGCACGCAATTCCGCCGCGAGGCCAACGAATTCGATTCCGCCGCCCACACCAAGGCGGTCGACTCCCTCCTGAACTACGAGACGGTCAAGTACTTCAACAACGAGGGCTTCGAGGCCAGCCGCTACGACCAGAGCCTGGAGCGGCTGCGCCGCGCGCGGCTGAAGAGCCAGACCACGCTCTCGCTGCTGAACACCGGCCAGCAGGTCATCATCGCCATCGGCCTGGTGGCCATGCTGTGGCGCGCCACCGAGGGCGTGGCCGCCGGCCGCATGACGCTGGGCGACCTGGTGATGATCAATGCCTTCATGATCCAGCTGTACATCCCGCTGAACTTCCTGGGCGTGCTGTACCGCGAGATCAAGCAGAGCCTGACCGACCTCGACAAGATGTTCACGCTGATGGAGAAGGAGCGCGAGGTGGCGGACCGGCCCGGGGCGCTCCCTCTCGCGCAGGAGGGTGGGGGCGACTGGACCGTCCGCTTCGACCACGTCCAGTTCGCCTACGAACCCGCGCGGCTCATCCTGCACGACGTGTCGTTCGAGATCCCCGCCGGCAAGACGGTGGCGGTGGTCGGCCCCTCCGGCTCCGGCAAATCCACCCTGGCCCGCCTGCTGTACCGCTTCTACGACGTGCAGCAGGGCCGAATCACCATCGCCGGCCGCGACGTGCGCGACGTCACGCAGGCGAGCGTGCGACAGGCGATCGGCATCGTTCCGCAGGACACGGTCCTGTTCAACGACACGGTGGAATACAACATCGCGTATGGCCGTCCCGGGGCGACGCGCGCCGAGGTCGAGGAGGCGGCCCGGGCCGCCCGCATCCACGCCTTCATCGAGTCCACGCCGCGCGGCTACCAGACGATGGTGGGCGAGCGGGGACTGAAGCTCTCCGGCGGCGAGAAGCAGCGGGTGGCGATCGCCCGCACGCTGCTGAAGGATCCGCCCATCCTGATCTTCGACGAGGCGACCTCGGCGCTGGACAGCGCCAACGAGCGCGCGATCCAGGCGGAACTCAAGACGGCGGCGCAGAACAAGACCACGCTGGTGATCGCGCACCGGCTGTCCACCGTGGTCGATGCGCACGAGATCCTGGTGATGGAGGCCGGCCGCATCATCGAGCGCGGCACCCACCAGCAGCTGCTCGCGAAAGGCGGGCGCTACGCCGACATGTGGGCCCTGCAACAGAGTGCAGAGGGCGAGAAGTTCAGCGAAGTGATGGGAATGTGAGCATGGGCACGAAGGATGGGTTCGCCGAGTACGTCGCCTACGAGGAGTTCCGCGCCGGACTGCCCGCCGGGCGCCTGCGCGTGGTGGTCGACCCGAAGCTGGCGCGCCGCTACGTGGCGCAGCGGCTGCTGCTGCTGGTGGTCCTGATGCCCGTGATCGGCGTCGGCATCGCGCTGGTCCTCACGGGCCAGACGCTTCCCGGCGCGCTGCTGGTGTTCGCCGGCGTGGGGCTGCATCGCGTCGTGCGCTGGCAGGCGCCGAAGATCCTGCTGAACATGGCGCTGCGCGATGCGGCGGTCTACGAGCACGTCACGCAGAACGGCCTGATGGAGGTGCGGCGGGTTTGAGGCCGTCGCGCACCAGCGGCCGCAGCATCCACAGCCCGATCGCGGGTCCGAGCGCCAGCCACGGCAGGACCTGCGCCAGCGGCCAGGCGGCCGTCGCGCGCACGAACAGTTCGATGCTCACCACCGAGATCGCGAAGCCGATGCAGTTGGCGAAGGTGAGCACGCTGCCCACCACCGCGGGCGGCGCGTTCTGCGCGGTGAGGGTCGAGAACTGCGGCGAATCGCCCGACACCGTGGCGCCCCACAGCAGCATCCACGCGAGGAAGAGCGGCAGCGGCGCGGCCAGCATGAGCGGTGCGGCCAGGCAGCACGCGCCGCTGGTGGTGAGCTGCAGGTGGGCGACGCGGGCGCTGCCGAAGCGGCGCACGGCGAGGCCGCCCAGCACGCAGCCCGCGAACCCCGCGGCTATGGCCCAGAAGGAAGCGGCGCTGACCGCGGCGCCGGCCAGCCGCGTGGCCATGATCACCGGCACCAGCACGATCATCGCGTAGAGCTCCCACATGTGGCCGAAGTAGCCAAACACCGAGGCGCGCAGTCGCCGATCGGACCAGATGAGGCCCAGCGCGCGCGGGGTGACGCGCGCGGCGCGCGCGGCCGCCGGATGCGGCGGCACCAGCAGGGCGGTGGCGATGCCGCCCAGGGCGGCCAGCAGCGAGACACCTGCCACCACCGCCTCCCAGGCCGCCAGCCCACCGACGGCGAATGCCGCGCCCGGCCCGTCGCCGGCCAGCGCCCGCAGCCCGTGCGGCAACGCGGTGCCGAGCACCAGTGCACCTATCAGCACGCCCATGACCGCGCCCAGGCGCTCGCGGTACCAGCTCGCGGCGATCTTCATCCCCACGGGGTAGATGCCCGCCAGCAGGAAGCCGACGGCGAAGCGCAGGGCGAGGAGCACGCCGTAGTGCCCGTCCGCCAGCAGCATCCCCGCATTGCACGCAGCGCCCAGCAGCGAGCAGGCGAGGAACACGCGCGCGGGCGGGAACCGGTCGGCCAGCATCAGCAGCGCGAAGACCAGCGTGCCGGCGACGAAGCCGAGCTGCACGGCGGAGGTGAGGGTGCCCAGCGCCGCAGCGGGCAGCGCCCAGTCCCTCTGCAGGTCCGGCATCACGGCATTCACGGCGAACCACAGCGACGTGCCGGCGAACTGCGACAGCACGATCACCGGCAGGATGCGGCGGGGCACGGGATGGCTCACGGGCGCAGCATAGCGGCACCGCCTGTTGCGCCCGGGGCCCCGCGCGGCTACAAAGCGGAACGGGGAGACTCGACGTGCCACCTGCAGAACCCGGCAGCCTCGCTGGAGGCGCATCCATCGCGCTCGACCACGCCATCGTGCCTGCGCGCGACCGGGTGCGCTCGGCGCGGCGCCTGGCGGAGATTCTGGGGGTGGAATGGGCGGAAGCCGGCGTCGGGTCGTTCAGTCCCGTGTACGTGAGCGAAGGCCTCACCCTCGATTTCGACCAGGCCGAGGGCGACTTCCCCATCCTGCACTTCTGCTTCCGGGTGGACGACGAGCGCTTCGACGCGATCGTCGAAGCGTTGCGCAAGGCGGCCATCCCCTTCCGCAGCACGCCCCATGGCCCGGCCGACATGCAGGTGAACACCAGCCTCGGCGGACGGATCGTGTATTGGAGCGAGCCCGACGGCCACGTCTGGGAGGCGCTCACCCGCAGCTATGCGCGGCGGGAACGCGGCTGAGGCTGGATCCGCGCTGTGCGCCTACAGCGATTCGTGCCCGGCCGCTGCCCCATCCAGCGCGCATGGCGCAAGAATGCGGGATGCTGAGGATAGGACTGGTTTCGGACACGCACGGCCTCCTGCGGCAGGAGGTGCTCGATTTCCTGCGCGGCAGCGACCACATCCTGCACGGCGGCGATATCTGCGGGCCGCAGGTGCTCGAAAGCCTGCGCGAACTCGCGCCGGTGACGGCGGTGCGCGGCAACAACGACCACGGACCGTGGGCGGAAACCCTCGCCCCCGCCGAAACCGTGCGCTTCGAAGAGGTCGACGTGCACATGGTGCATGACCTCCAGGAACTCGCCCTGCCGCCCGCCGCCCGCGTGGTCGTCACCGGCCATTCGCACAAGCCCCGCGTCGAAGAGCGCGCCGGCATCCTCTACGTCAATCCCGGCAGCGCCGGCCCGCGCCGCTTCAGCCTGCCGATCTCGGCCGGCGAGCTGCGCATCGAAGGCGCACGGGTGACTGCCCGTCTCGTCCAGTTCTGAAAGCCCACCATGACCAAGCGCCGCCCCTCCACCCGCCTTTCCCGCCAGGCCGCCGAACTCGCCGTCGCCGTGCCGCAGGTGGTCGCGCACCGCCTCACGCGGATGGCTCTCACCGGCCCCCTTCCGAGCGCCCGCGACCGGCGCGAGTTCCACGGGATGGCGCAGGAGAAGGTGCACGCCTTCTGGCAGTCCTGGTTCGCCATGGGCTGGGCGATGGCGCAGGCGATGCAGCAGGCGTGGCTGGCCATGCTGCAGGGCGCGCGCGTGCCGCTGGTCGATGCGCAGGCCATCCTCTCGCACGGGCTGGCGCCCGTGCATCGCAAGGCCACGGCCAACGCGCGGCGGCTGGCGCGCACGCGCCTGCGCTGACCGGCAGCGCCTGCGCCGGGCCCATCGGCGGCTGGCCATAATCCGCCCATGGAAACCAAGTGGCTGGAAGACTTCGTCAGCCTGGCCGAGACGCGCAGCTTCAGCCGCTCGGCGCAACTGCGCCACGTGACGCAGCCCGCTTTCTCGCGCCGCATCCAGGCGCTGGAGGCCTGGGCCGGCACGGACCTCGTCGACCGCAGTTCCTATCCCACGCGCCTCACCCCCGCCGGCGAGACGCTCTACGCGCAGTCGCTCGAGATGCTGCAGGCGCTGCAGAACTCCCGCGCCATGCTGCGCGGCCACGCGTCGGCAGGGCAGGACGTGATCGAGTTCGCGGTGCCGCACACGCTCGCCTTCACCTTCTTCCCGGCCTGGGTGTCCAGCCTGCGCGAGAAGTTCGGCCCCCTCAAGAGCCGCCTGATCGCGCTGAACGTGCACGACGCGGCCATGCGGCTGGTGGAGGGCAGCTGCGACGTGCTGATCGCCTACCACCACCCTTCGCAGCCGCTGCAGCTGGATGCCGGGCGCTACGAGATGCTCACGCTGGGCGAGGAAACGCTCGCGCCCTACTGCAAGCCCGACGCGCAGGGTGAACCGGTGTTCCGGCTGCCCGGGCGATCCACGCATCCCCTGCCCTACCTCGGTTACGCCCCGGGCGCGTACCTGGGGCGTTTGACGGACCTGCTCCTGAAGCAGGCGGGCACCGCCATCCACCTGGACCGCGTGTACGAGACCGACATGGCCGAAGGCCTGAAGGTGATGGCGGTGGAGGGCCACGGCGTCGCCTTCCTGCCGCAAAGCGCGGTGCGCAGGGAACTGCGCGAGCACAAGCTGGTGAGCGCTGCGCCGCCGGAACTGCCCGGGCTGGAGATCGCCATGGAAGTGCTCGCCTACCGCGAGCGGCCCTCCGCGCGGCAGGCGCCCAAGGGCACGGCGCAGGCTCTCTGGGCCTTCCTCGCCGGCGCGGAGGCGGCCGCCGCCTTCGCCAAAGCCTGACTGAAAGCTGGCCGGGCACTCCCCGGTTGCCTGCCACCGGGCATAAACCCTGCTTACTGCCCCCTCCCGCAAGGCCTAAGCTTCCGGGCGCACGGGCGCGGCTCTACCGGGGCGCGAGCGCGCCTAGAATTCCGCCTTTCGGTTTAACGCGCTTCCCTCACAGGAGATTTGGAATGAAGAAGAAGTTTCTGCTGGCCATCGCCCTCGCGGCCGCCACGGCCACGGGCGCCTTCGCCCAGGCGAACGACACGTTCGCCAAGGTCAAGTCCGCCGGCAAGGTCGTGATGGGCACGCGCGAGTCCTCCGCGCCGCTCGCCTACACGACGGGCGGCGGCCAGTTCACCGGCTACCACGTCGAGCTGTGCCAGCGCATCCTGAAGTCCGTGTTCCCCGGCGTGCCGGTCGAATACGTGGCCGTCACCTCGGCCAACCGCATCCCGCTGGTGCAGAACGGCACCGTCGACATCGAGTGCGGCTCCACCACGAACAACGCCGCCCGCCAGAAGGACGTCTCCTTCGCGCTGACCACCTACGTCACCGAAGTGCGCACCGCGGTCAAGGCGGACTCCAAGATCAAGTCCGTGGCCGACCTGAACAACAAGACGGTCGCCACCACCACCGGCACCACTTCCGTGGCGCTGCTGCGCAAGAACAAGCGCGGCCAGGGCATCCAGTTCAAGGAGGTCTACGGCAAGGACCACGCCGACAGCTTCCTGCTGCTGGAATCCGGCCGCGCCGACGCCTTCGTGATGGACGACAACATCCTGGCCGGCCTGATCGCCTCCTCCAAGAACCCGAAGGACTTCGCCATCGTGGGCGAGACGCTCAACGTCGAGCCGATCGCGATCATGGTGCGCAAGGACGATCCCAAGTTCAAGAAGGCCGTGGACGACTACATCCGCAGTGCGATGAAGACCGGCGAGCTGGACCTGCTGTACAAGAAGTGGTTCATGCAGCCGATCCCGCCGAAGAACACCAGCGTGAACCTGCCCATGGGCAAGATCCTCACGGGCCTGGTGAAGACCCCGTCCGACGCCCCGGCCGAGGAATTCAACAAGTAAGTCGCGTGCCGGCCGCTTCACCGCGGCCGGTTGCTTCAAGAAGAACAACGAGGAAGACCGATGGCCCTGGAGTGGGAAATCTTCTGCCAGGACACGATCGACCGCACGGTGGTGGCCGGCTGCTTCGGCACCGGCGGCGCCACGGGCACGCAGACCTACCTCGACTGGCTGCTCTCCGCCTGGGGCCAGACCGTCCTCGTCGCCGCGCTCTCGCTCGTGCTGGCGCTGGTGGTCGGCTCGATCATCGGCGTGCTGCGCACGCTCCCGGACAGCCCCTGGCTCACCCGCTTCGGCAACGCCTGGGTCGAGCTGTTCCGCAACATTCCCCTGCTGGTGCAGATCTTCCTCTGGTACCACGTGGTGCCGGTGCTGTTCCCGGCTTTCGCCGACACGCCCAAGCTGGCCCTGGTGGTCGCGGGGCTCGGCCTCTTCACCTCCGCCCGCATCGCCGAACAGGTGCGCGCCGGCGTCCAGGCGCTGCCGCGCGGGCAGCGCTACGCGGGCATGGCCCTGGGCTTCACGACGCCGCAGTACTACCGCTACGTTCTGCTGCCCATGGCGTTCCGCATCATCATCCCGCCGCTCACGAGCGAGACGATGAACATCTTCAAGAATTCGTCGGTCGCCTTCGCGGTCTCCATCGTGGAGCTGACCTTCTTCGCCCAGCAGGTGGCGGAGGAGACGTCGCGGGGCATCGAGGTGTACATGGCGGTCACCGGCCTCTACGTCGTTTCGGCGTTCGCCATCAACCGCGTCATGGCCTTCATCGAGAAGAAGGCGCGGGTGCCGGGCTTCGTCGCCAGCGGCACCGGCGGAGGGGGCCACTGACATGCTGGGCCTCGACTTCTCCTTCTTCACCTGGGACGTGTTCCAGGGCTACATCCTCAAGGGGATGTACTTCAGCTTCGCGTTGACCGCCGTGGCCACGGTGGGGGGCATCCTCTTCGGCACGGTGCTGGCGCTGATGCGCCTGTCGGGCATCAAGCCGCTGGAACTGGTCGCCGCCACCTACGTCAACGGCATGCGCTCCATCCCGCTGCTGATGGTGCTGCTGTGGTTCTTCCTGCTGGTGCCGGTGCTGATCGGGCGCCCCATAGGCGCTGAGATGTCGGCCGTCATCACGTTCATCGCCTTCGAGGCGGCTTACTTCAGCGAGATCGTGCGCGCCGGCATCCAGTCCATCGCGCGCGGCCAGGTGTATGCCGGGCAGGCGCTGGGCATGACCTACGGGCAGAACATGCGGCTCGTGATCCTGCCGCAGGCTTTCCGCAACATGATCCCGGTGTTCCTGACGCAAACCATCATCCTGTTCCAGGACACGTCGCTCGTGTACATCATCACGGCACACGACATGCTCCACGGCTTCACGATCGCGGGCAACAACCTGAGCCACTCGCGCGAGTCCTACATCCTCGCCGCGGTCTTCTACTTCGTGATCTGCTACACGCTCTCGTACCTCGTGAAGCGGCTGCAGAAGAAGATCGCCATCATCCGATAAGGCAGCACCATGAGCGACAAACCGATGATCGACATCCGCAACGTGTCCAAGTGGTACGGGCCGGTGCAGGTGCTGCAGGACTGCAACGTGCGGATCGACAAGGGGGACGTGGTGGTCGTGTGCGGTCCCTCGGGTTCCGGCAAGTCCACGCTGATCAAGACCGTCAACGGGCTCGAGCCCATCCAGAAGGGCGAGATCTTCGTGGATGGCGTGCAGGTCAACGACCCCAAGACCAACCAGCCCAAGCTGCGCAGCCGCGTGGGCATGGTGTTCCAGCACTTCGAGCTGTTCCCGCACCTGTCGGTCACCGAGAACCTGACGATCGCCCAGGTCAAGGTGCTGGGCCGCAGCCAGGACGAGGCGAAGGCGCGCGGGCTGAAGATGCTCGACCGCGTGGGCCTGATGGCGCACAAGGACAAGTTCCCCGGCCAGCTCTCGGGCGGCCAGCAGCAGCGCGTGGCGATCGCCCGCGCGCTGTCGATGGACCCGATCGTGATGCTGTTCGATGAGCCCACCTCCGCCCTCGACCCCGAGATGGTGGGCGAAGTGCTCGACGTGATGGTCGGCCTGGCCAAGGAGGGCATGACCATGATGGTGGTCACGCACGAGATGGGCTTCGCCCGCAAGGTGGCCAACCGCGTGATCTTCATCGACGTGGGCGGCCGCATCCTCGAGGACTGCAGCAAGGACGAGTTCTTCGGCAACCTGGAGGCGCGGCAGCCCCGGACCAAGGACTTCCTCAACAAGATCCTCAGCCACTGAGCTGCGCGCGCCGGCGCCCGCGTCAGCGCCGCTGGATCACCACCTCCAGGTATTCGCTGGGCACGACCATGCTGTCGTCGGCACGGTTGAAGCGCGCCACGAGTTCGGTGAGTTCGCGCTCCAGCCCGGCCTGCCCGTCGCCATCGAGCGCGGCGAAGGCCTTGTGGATCGGCCCGTACCAGGTGCGGAAGCTGTCCAGCCAGTGCTCGGCGGACCGGTAGCGGAACACGAAGTGCCTGCGCTGCGCGTCGAAGGCGGCGATGCGCCCCTCGAGCAGCTCGTGCAGGCGCTCCTCGGTGCCCCAGGAGGACGGCGGTCGCACGCCCGCGGGAGGTGGCACGCGGCGGCCCATGATCTTGAAGAGCTCGCCGATGAAGCTCGTCGGCGTCCAGTTGGCCAGTCCGATCTTGCCGCCGGGGCGGCACACGCGCGCCAGTTCGGCGGCGGCGCGCTCCTGGTCCGGCGTGAACATCACGCCGAAGGTGGACATCACCGCATCGAAGGCCGCGTCGTCGAAGGGCAGGCTCTCCGCGTCCGCTTCGCGGAACTGCACCTGCAGCCCGTCCGCCTCGGCGCGCGCCTGGCCGCGCCGCAGCAGGGCGCCGACGTAGTCGGTGGACACCACGTCGCAGTGGCGCCGCGCCGCCGCGAGCGTGGCGTTGCCGTTGCCGGCGGCCACGTCCAGCACGCGCTGGCCGGCGCGCAGGTCCATGGCTTCGGCCAGCGATTCGCCGACGATCTGCAGGCTCGTCCCGATGACCGAGTAGTCGCCGGAGGACCAGGTGGCCTGCTGCTTGAGCTTGACGGCCACGAGATCGGGGCTCGTGGCGGGAGTGGGCTGGGATGGGGACATGGCAAGGGCTCCTCGTGGATGGTCGGCGGGCGGGGTCGTCCGCCAGGCTGATTGCACCGGCGCCGGCCTCGCCGCGGGTCACCCTGGCGGAGACAGGATGGGAGACAGACAATGGGTCCCACAGGGGTCCCCCGCATGGATGAGCGCGGCGCATCGTTCGGTGACTGGGTGCGGCGGCGCCGGCGCGCGCTCGACCTCACGCAGGCGGGCCTCGCCGAGCGGGTGAGCTGTTCGCAGGCGGCGATCAAGAAGATCGAGGCCGAGGAGCGCCGGCCCTCGCGTGCGCTGGCACAGCGGCTGGCGGAGCACCTGGGCATCCCCGCGCCGGAGCGCGCGGCTTTCGTGCATGCGGCCCGGCTGCCGCAGGATGGTGGAACCGATGCGCAGCTGCCCGCGAACGGGCCGGGGGAGGCGGCAGCCCCACCCCTGGTGGGGCGCGATGCGCAGCTCGCCCAGGTGGCCGCGGCCCTGGAGCAGGCCCGCCGCGGCGCGGGGCAGGTGCTGCTCGTGCAGGGCGAGGCCGGCATCGGCAAGAGCCGGCTGCTGCAGGAGGCGCTGCAGGCGGCCGGACGCCGAGGCTTTCGCGCGCTGCGCACCAACTGCTACGAGATCGAGCGTGCCATCAGCTACCAGCCGGTGGTGGACCTCGCACGGCAGGCCTGCGACCTGATGCCCGACGCGGGCCTGCGCCGGCTGCCCCCGGTGCTGCTCGCGCAGGTGGCCGAACTCGTCCCCGCGCTGGCGCGGCGCGTGCCCGGGCTGCCGGCGCTGTCGGCGGATTTCCCGGAGGCGCGCCAGGCCCGCCTGTTCCAGGCCCTGGTGGAACTGTTCGATGCCGCGGCCGAGGGGCAGGGCCTGCTCGCGCTGGTGGACGACGTGCAATGGGCCGACGACGCCAGCCTGCGCTTCCTGCATCGCTGGGCGCGGCAGCTCGCCACGCGGCCCGTGCTGCTGGCCTGGTCCTTCCGCGACGACGAATCCGACGGCGACACCGAGCTCGCCACCGCCGCGGCGGGCCTGCGCGGCGACGGCCACGTGCGCCAGCTGCTGCTTTCGCGCCTGGCGCTGGCCGACGTGCAAGCCTTGCTGCAGGAAGCGGGGGGCGTCGCCGCGGCGCAGCCAGGCGCCGCCCAACGCCTGCTGCGCGAATCGGAAGGCAATCCCTTCTTCCTGTGGTCCATCCTGCATGCGTGGGACGAAGCCGAGGCGCTGCCGGAGCCGGAGCGCGGCACCTTGCCGGAGGACCTGCGCGATTCGGTCCGGGAGCGGCTGGCCCGCGTGTCACCCGCGGGACGCGCCTTGCTGGAACTCGCCGCCGTGCTCGGGCGCCGCTTCCACTTCGAGACGCTCCTGGCGCTGGGCGGCGTCGCCGAAGCGGAGTTCCTGCAGGTGCTCGAGCTGCTGGTGCGGCGCCGGCTGCTGCGGCAGGAGCCGGGTGCATCCTTCTACGACTTCAGCCACGACAAGGTGCGCGAGGTCGTCTACGCGGAAGCCGGAAGCGCGCGCCGCGTGCTGCTGCACCGGCAGGTGGCGCAGCGCCTCGCCGCGCAGGCGGGCGACGACGCCCACGAGCTGCATGGCCACGTCGCCGAGCACTGCGAGCGCGGCGAAGCCTGGTCCGAGGCGGTGCACTACCTGTCGCTGGCCGCGGGGCATTCGCTGAAGCTTTTCGCCATCCGCGAATCGCTGCGGTGGTTCGACCGCGCCGTGGTCCTGGCCCAGGCGCATGCCGGGGCGTGCACCGACGCGCAGCGGTTGGCGCTGCTGGAGCGGCGCGGGGCGGCGCGCGCAGAGGCTGGGCTGGTCGAGGGCGCGGTCGCCGACCTGCAGCAGGTGATCGATGCCGCGCGCGCGGCGGGCGAGCAGGAGCGCGCCCGCGACGTGCTGATCCTCCTGGGCATGGCCTGGCGGCGCGCGGACCGCTACGAGAACGCCATCGCCTGCCTGCAGGAAGCGCTCGCGGCCTCGCGCGCCAGCGGCGACGAGCGCCACGTCGCCGACAGCCTGTACCACCTCGGCACCGTGGCATGGAGCAACGGCCGCAACGATCTCGCACTCGCCTACCACCAGGAGGCGGTGGACCTGGCGGAACGCCTGGGCCTCGAGGATCTCGTCGCGGTGCAGGCCTTCCATGGACGCGGCGAGGCGGCCTTCGCGGAGGCTCGTCCCGCCGCCGCCATCGAATGTTTCTCGCGTTCGCTCGAACTCGCGCGTGCCATCGGCGACCGCAGCTACGAATCGGAAAACCTCATGATGCTCGGCTGGGCCTGCCTGCGCGGCATGGGCACCGGCGCGGACGAGCGCGCGCTGGCCAGCTTCGACGCGGCCCTGGAGATCGCGCGGACCGCCGATTTCCAGTGGCACCTGCCGCCGACGCTGATCGGCCGTGCCATGGCGCGGGCCGCGGTGGGGCGCACTTCGCTGGCGTGCGCCGACCTGCAGGAAGCGCTGCAAGACGCCGAAGCGCTGGGCCTGGTGCGCTACCAGATCATGGCGCTCGACGTGATGGGCACGCTCGAACTGGAGGCGGGCCACCCCGCCGAGGCGGCGCGGCATTTCGAGCGGGCCCTCGTCCTCGCGGGCAGCGCGGGCATCCGCTACTGGCTGCTGCGCGTGCAGGCGGGGCGTGCGCTGGCGCAGTTGCGGCAGGGGCGGGCGATCGACTGCGTGGCCCTCGCTGCCGGGAGGCGCGAGGCGCTGGCGCACCGTGAACTCTGGCAGCTGCCCCGCGTCGACCAGGCGCTGGCCGAGGCGGGCTGGACTGCCTGAGCCCGTCGGGGCGCGGCTCTGGGACAATCGCCGCATGGAATCCCTCACCATCACCCGCCCCGACGACTGGCACCTGCACGTGCGCGATGGCGCGGCCATGGCCTCCGTGGTGCCGCACTCGGCGGCGCAGTTCGGCCGGGCGCTGATCATGCCCAACCTGAAGCCGCCGGTGACCACCGCGGCGCTGGCCGCCGCCTACCGCGAGCGCATCCTCGCCGCCACGCCGCAGGGCGTGGACTTCGAGCCGCTGATGTCGCTGTACCTCACCGACAACCTGGCGCCGGACGAGATCATGCTGGCGAAGCGCGCGGGCGTCGTGGCCGTGAAGCTCTACCCGGCCGGCGCGACCACCAACAGCGACGCCGGCGTGACCGACATCCGCAAGGCCTACAAGACGCTGGAGGCCATGCAGCGCGCCGGCGTGCTGCTGCTGGTGCACGGCGAGGTGACCGATCCGGCCGTGGACATCTTCGACCGCGAAGCCGTGTTCATCGAGCAGCAGCTCAAACCGCTGCGCCGCGACTTCCCCGAGCTGAAGATCGTGATGGAGCACATGACGACGAAGGAGGCGGTGCAGTACGTGCGCGACAGCGACCGCTTCCTCGCGGGCACGATCACGGCGCACCACCTCCTCTACAACCGCAACGCGATCTTCACGGGCGGCATCCGCCCGCACTACTACTGCCTGCCCGTGCTCAAGCGCGAGGTGCACCGCCAGGCGCTGCTGGAGGCCGCCACCGGCGGCAGCCCGAAGTTCTTCCTGGGCACCGACAGCGCGCCGCATCCGGCGGTGCTGAAGGAGCACGCGCTCGGCTGCGCCGGCTGCTACACGGCGCTGTCGGCGATGGAGCTGTACGCCGAGGCCTTCGACAGCGTCGGCGCCATCGACAAGCTCGAAGGCTTCGCCAGCTTCCACGGCGCCGACTTCTACGGCCTGCCGCGCAACGCCGGCACGCTCACGCTGAAGAAGGAAGCGTGGACGCTGCCGGAGAAGGTGCCCTTCGGCGAGGCGGAGCTCAAGCCGCTGCGCGGGGGCGAGACGCTGGCCTGGAGGGTCGCGGCGTGAGCAGTGCCGCCAGCCGGGCCAATGAGGCCGCCCTGATCATCGATGCCGACAACATCTCCGACGCCGCCACCATCGAACGAGGCCTCGCGCACATGCAGGAGCAGGGCTGGCGCCTGACGGTGCGGCGCGCCTACGGTGGGCACGAGAAGCTGGCGGGCCTGAAGGACTGCCTCCTGCGGCACGGCATCCGCGCTCTCGTCAACCAGGGCAAGGGCACGACCGATGCCTTGATCTGCGTGGACGTGATGGACCTGTTCCACGCGGCCGAACTGCCGGACATCGTCGCCATCGCCTCGAGTGACGCCGACTTCGCGCCCCTGGCCGTGCGCCTGCGCGAAGCGGGCATCCGGGTGCTTTGCTTCGCGCAGCGGGCCAAGGCCGCCGACGAGGAACTCGCCAAGGTGTACGAGCAGGTGGTCTACCTCGATGACGTCCCGGCGGCACCGGCGGCGGCGCGGCCGGCCCGGAAGGCGGCCGCGAAGAAGGCGCCGGCCAGGGCCAAGCCTGCGGAGCCGCGGGACCCGCTGCGCGCGGCCCTGTCGGACATCCCCGGCTTCGGGGATGGCTCCTGGGTGGCGATGAACGAAGTGGTGAATCGCCTGCGCGCCGACAAGCTCCTGAGCAAGAGCGCCAGCGGCCCGCGTTTCCTCGCCAAGAATGCCCCGTACGTCGAACTCGCGCCGACCTCGCAGCCGAACAAGGTGCGCCTGAAGGCCGGCGCGCGCTGATGGACATCGACTGGGCGCAGCCATGGTTCGCGCCCTGGCGCGGTCCCGGCGCGGCGGTGGCGGAGGCCCTCGGCGCGGGCACGTCCCCGCACGACGCGCTGAACGCCGCCGGCCCGGCGCCCGTGCGCTTCGTTCCGCAGGAGGCGCTCGCTGCCGGCGCTCCCTACGAGCGGTTCATCTTCGAAACCCGCCAGTGCCCCGTGCGTCCCGGCCTGCACGATTTCTTCAACGGCCTGGTATGGCACGCCTTCCCGCGCACGAAGTCGGCGCTCAATGCGCTGCAGGCCGCGGAGATCGCGCGCGACGGCATCGCCGCGCGCCGCGGGCCGGTGCGCGATGCGGTCACGGTGTTCGACGAGAACGGCGCGCTCCTCGATGCCCCGGCGCCGCTATGGGAGGCGTTGCTGGCGCGCGAGTGGCGGCGGCTGTTCGTGGAACTGCGGCCGCTGTGGGCGCACGCCCGGCTGTGGATCTTCGGGCATGCGCTGCTGGAGCAGCTCGCGGCCGGACCGCGCAAAGGCCTGACGGCCCATGTCTGGCGCGCAGATGCTGCTCTCGATTCAGGAGCGTCCGCAGACGCCTGGCTGGCTTCACGGTGCACCGCGGAGGTGCTCGCCGGCAAGCCGTTCACTCCGCTGCCCGTGCTCGGGGTGCCGGGCTGGTGGCCTGAAAACGAGAACTTTTCCTTTTATGATGACTCCCTCGTATTCCGTCCACGCAAGACGCCAGAACCCATAACAACAACAACGTCGGCGGTCCCCAGGCGCTCTTGATTTCCTGCCGCGGAAACCTCATCTGCGCCGCGGGGGTGAACGTCTTCCACCCTTCGGAGTCTTCCAAGCAATGAAACGCATCTTCCTGTTCGTCGCGACCAACCTGGCGGTGGTGGTGGTGCTGGGCATCGTCGCCAACCTTCTCGGCGTGAACCGGTACCTCACCGCGAACGGGCTCAACCTCGGGCAGCTCCTCGGGTTCGCGCTGGTCATGGGCTTCGGCGGCGCCATCATCTCGCTGCTGCTGTCCAAGACCATCGCCAAGTGGAGCTCGGGCGTGCAGGTGATCGACCAGCCGCGCAACGCCGACGAGGCCTGGATCGTCGAGACCGTGCGCCGGTTCGCCGACAAGGCCGGCATCGGCATGCCGGAAGTCGGCATCTTCCAGGGCGAGCCGAACGCCTTCGCCACCGGTGCCTTCAAGAACAACGCGCTGGTGGCCGTCTCCACGGGGCTGCTGCAGGGCATGACCCGCGAGGAAGTCGAGGCCGTGATCGGCCACGAGGTGGCGCACATCGCCAACGGCGACATGGTCACCATGACGCTGATCCAGGGCGTGATGAACACCTTCGTGGTGTTCCTGTCGCGCGTGGTCGGCTACTTCGTCGACGGCTTCCTGAGCCGCGGCGAGCAGCGCTCGGGCCCCGGCATCGGCTACTTCGTCACGACCATCGTGCTGGACATCCTGCTCGGCTTCCTGGCCGCCATCATCGTGGCCTGGTTCTCGCGCCAGCGCGAGTTCCGCGCCGACCGCGGCGCCGCCGACCTGATGGGCCGCAAGCAGCCGATGATCAACGCCCTGGCGCGCCTGGGCGGCATGGTTCCCGGCGAACTGCCGAAGGGCCTGCAGTCGATGGGCATCACCTCCGGCGTGGGCAAGCTGTTCTCCACGCACCCGCCGATCGAGGAGCGGATCGCGAGGCTGCAGACGGCGTGACGCAAAGACTGTCATTGCGGGCTTGACCCGCAATCCATGGATCCCGGGTCAGGCCCGGGATGACAGCCAGGAGGCCGCTGCAAAGCGGCCTTTCTCATTGCAGCGGATAATCCCCCCGTGAAGCACGCCAGGCCGTCGCTGGTGCAATCGCCGAAAGGCCGCACTGGAGGAACGTCCGGACTGCACAGGGCAGCGTAGCAGGTAACACCTGTCCACCGTGAGGTGAGGATCAGAGCAACAGAGACGAGTCCCGGACCGAGCGCAAGCGAGGCGAGGGGGTGAAACGGGCAATCTCTACGCGCAGCAATACCAAATAGGCCAGCGTCGATGTGGTCCCGCGGAGCTGGCGGGTAGGTAGCACCGAGCTGGTGGGGCGACCCCCGGCCCAGATGAATGACGGTCACGCGTGGGAAACCACGTGCACAAAATCCGGCGTATCGGCGGGCTTCACACATACATCACTTCGAAAACGCCTGCGGCGTCTTCTGAGTCGTAGGCTGGGTTGCGCGCGAAGCCGCACCCCAGCGATCAGCGGCACCCCTGGGTGTGTCCGTCCTTCAGGTCCCGCGCCCGCTGCGGCGTCTCCGGGTGGCTGCTCAGGAGGTTCATCCACGAGGTGCCCTGCCGTGCCTTGGCGCCCGGCTTGTTCCCGGTGGCGTCGGCTTCGATGCCCAGCAGCAGGTCCGCCATCGGCGCGGTCGGCAGCCCGGCACGCCGCATCAGCGCGGTGGCGAAGCAATCCGCCTCGGTCTCGTGTCCGCGCCGGTAGGCCAGCCCCGTGAGGACCGAGCCTCCCATGGACACGATCGTCGACACATCCCCCAGCGCGATGCCCAGGCCGACGTTCAGCACGCCTTGCTCCACGATCATGCGCGTGGTGTGCCTGTGCATGACGTGCCCGATCTCGTGGGCGAGCACGCCGACCAGCGCGTCGTCGGAGAGCTTCTGCCTGGCAGCCGCTTCCACCATTCCGTCGGTCATCACGATGCTGCCGCCGGGAAGCGCGAAGGCGTTGGCGCCCATGCCGGAGCGGAACTGCAGCGTGAGCCGCGGGCCGTAGGCGGGATAGCGGCGCAGCTCCGGTGCGACCTGCGCGGCCAGGGCGTCGAAGCGCGCACGCAGTTCGGCCTGCCGCTGCTCGGGCAGCTTGCTGGGCTTGAGCCAGGAGCCGTCCAGGTCCTGCAGCGCGCGCTCGGAAACGTTGCGTTCCCACGCCAGCGGCACCTGCCGCGTGAGCTGCGTCGCCGCCCAGGGCGTGCCCCAGCGATAGAACGCGGCCAGCCCGGCCAGGGCCACCACGGTCACGACGAGGAAGACGCTCCAGCGCGTCTGCATGCGCTGCGACAGCGGTGCGGTGCGGCCCGCACCTTCCACTGCCGCATGCCAGCCGGCGACGTCGTCCACCTGCAGGCTGCCGTGCACGCCGAGGTCGACGACCAGCTTGCGCGGGATGCGCTTGGCGCTCCAGGCCTCGGGCCACTGCACCTGGCGGTGCGCCAGCGTGAGCGGCGCACCCGTCGTGTCCAGCGGCTCGAGGGTGAGCGACGGCCCGCCGGCGCCGGGCGCCAGCGTCACGCGCACGTCGCGCGCGCGGCTGCTGCGGCCGTCGAACCAGGCGGCGCGAAAGCCTTCGCCCATCAGCCGACGAGATCCAGGCCCGCCGCGTCCGCGATGGCGTCGCCCAGGCCCTGTTCCTCGCGCGCGAGCTGGCCGGCCAGCTGGTCGAGGCCGCCCTTCACGTGCAGCGTGACCGAATCCACCTTCATGCGGTATTCGCTCACCAGCGCGAACGGCCGGTAGAAGCCGAGCGTGAGCAGCGTGAGCAGGATGTTCTTCACCCGCAGCATCACGTAGCCGCCCACGCGCAGGTCGCACTTGAACCGGGCCACGTGGCTCACGCCGATGTTGTTCCACACCAGCCGGTGCAGGCGCGCCTCGCGGTAGGCGCGCGCCGGGCCGGAGACGAGGAAGAGGAGGAACACGAAGGCGATGAACAAGGCGATGCCTATGAGGATCGCGGCCAGCCCCGCCTTCCTGGGCAGCAGGCTGCCCAGCCCGCCGGTGACCGCCACGAGCAGCACGGCCACGAGGACGACGCTGCCGACGAACACGCCCACGGTGGCCAGCCAGATCTTCACGAAGTCGCCGAACACCGGTTTCCAGCGTCCCGGCTGGCCGCCGATGCGCGCCTTGCCGACCAGCAGGCTCTTGTAGTTGAACTCCAGCCGCATCAGGCACACGACCGTCACGAGCAGGGCGAAGCCCACCGCTATCAGGACCGGTCCCGCGGCCGCCTTGGCCTGCGCGGGCGTCATGGACGGCGAGACCCGCGCGTCGATCGCCACCGCGGCGCCGGCCCACGCCAACGCAGCGATGAAGAGCGGCCAGCTCGCGAAATACACCTCGGGCCAGGTGGCGGTGAACTGCAGGCGCACGCCGCGCCAGCGGGTGGCGTTGAGGCGGAAGCGCATCGCGCTGCCCCAGAAGTAGGGCGCGAAGCCGGCGCCGGCCAGCATCATCAGGCTCACCGTGGTGTCCTGGCCGGTCTCGGCCGCGACCTTGAAGGCCAGGTACAGGACGACGAGCAGCAGGAAGCCCACCACCATCTTCTTCTGCTGCGCGGTGAACTCCAGCGGGCTGTCCGCCACCATGGTGTGGCCCCAGAAGTACTGCGCGGTCCGCCGCCGCGCGAAGGGCGTGTAGAAGCCGAAGGTGACGACCGTCAGCAGCACGTTGACGATCCACACGCGGAAGAATTCGCCTCCGCCGCCGGAAAACTCCAGCGGGTAGGCGTCGATGCCGGGCCTCGCCCGCGGCATGCCGTTGTCCATTGGTTTGACTCCCCTCCCAGGAAACCCCGGAACCAGTGTAGCGGGCAGGGGGTCAGCCGGCCAGTTGCAGCGCCTCGATCCGTTGTACGTGCGCCAGCAGCGATCGCTTGGCCACCGGCCACATGCGCGGCGGCACGTCGGCGTAGGCGAGCTCCACCCAGTCTTCCAGGGTGCCCGCGGGACGCGCGCGCATGGCGGCCACGACGCGGGCTTCCCGCTGCAGGCGGTGCGCCTTGAGCAGGGCGATGGCCTGCTTCGCGAAACCCAGCACGTGGCCATGGGCCGGCAGGATGAAGTCGATGCCGTGCGTGTCGCAGGCGGCGGACAGGCGGTCCAGCGAGTCGAGGTAGGCCGTCATGTCGCCATCCGGCGGATCGACCACGGTGGTGCTGCCATTGAGGATGTGGTCGCCGGAGAACAGCAGGCCGTCTTCCCGCAGGACCAGGCACAGGTGGTTGGCGGCGTGGCCCGGGGTGTGGACCACCTCCAGCGTGTGGGTGCGCCCGCCGCCCGAGAGGGTGAGCAGCTCGCCGTCGGCGAGCGCGCGATCCGGCGTGAACTCGCTCGCGGGCCGGGCGGTGGGCGCCGATGGCAGGCCCAGGATGGGAGGCCGCGTGCGGCACAGCGCCTGCAGCGGCCGCGCCCCCGGCGAGTGGTCCGCATGCGAATGGGTGCAGACGATCATCCGCACGTCGCCGCCGGTGGCGCGCCAGATGCGCTCCTGGTGCTCCGGGTCTTCGGGGCCGGGGTCGATGACGACGTAGCCGGTGTCCGGATCGCCCACGATGTAGCCGTTGGTGCCCGGCCCGGTCATCACGCCGGGGTTGGGCGCCGTCATGCGCACCACGTTCTTCAGCAGCGGCACCGGCTGGTCGGTGCGCCAGTCCAGGTGGTGCAGCAGCTGGCCGTCGGGGCAGACCAGCGCCAGCTCGCCGAACGCCATTTCGTGTTCCATGTAGCGCGCTTCCGCGCCCTGCACGAAGCCCGCGCGCGGGCAGCTGGTCCACAGGGGCTGCTCGCTCGCGCAGGCCGCGAGCACCGCATCGATGGTGGCGAATTTCTCCAGCCGCTCCAGCGTGCGGATGGTGGGGAAGATGATGAAGAACTGGCCGGCCTTGTGGCGCGCCAGCGCATCGGCTGGCCGCACCCACACGGGTTCGAACTGCTCGGCCTCGTCGGCCACCGGCGACTGGCCCTCGGGCATGCGCGCGACCAGGAAAGGCACGTCGAAGCGGCGCGGCAGGTCGCGGTCGGTGATCCAGTGCGCGAGCACGAAGACCCGGTCGGCGGCGAGCACCAGGCCGCGGTCGCGGCATTGCGCGGCGAAGGGCGCATCGCGGTCCAGCGCGGCGATGTCGGCCGCTGCCACGGGGCTGCCGTCGCGCTGCCGGGCCAGCAGCACGCCAAGTTCCTCGAAGCTCTCGCGGATGGCGGCGATGGCCTGGGTGAGCCGCAGGTCGTCCTGGCCGGGACGGCGCGCGGCGATGTCATGCGCCTGGGCGTCGGCCGCGTCGATGCCGCCGCCAGGGAAAACGTACGCGCCTGGCGCGAAGCTCGCAGTGGCTGAACGCCGGGTCATCAGCACCTCCAGCCCGCCCGGCGCATCGCGCAGCAGCAGCACGGTGGCGGCCGGGCGCGGGACTGCGGGTTCGCGCTGAGGATGCAGCAGCTGGCTGGCTCTTACCATGCCGGCGATTACATCACGGAGGCTTTCATGCCCCAGCGCCGGACCCTCCTTGCCGCTGCCCTCCTTGCCGCCGCCTGCCTGCCCCTGCAGGCGCAGCCGGGCGACTGGCCGAAGCGGCAGCCCGTGAAGCTGGTGGCCGTGTTTCCGCCGGGCGGCTCGGTCGACCAGGTTGCCCGCATCCTCGCGCAGCAGCTCACGCAGCAGCTCGGCCAGAACGTGATCGTGGAGAACAAGGTGGGCGCCTCCGGCTCGATAGGCACCGGCTTCGTGGCGAGTGCGCCGCCGGACGGCTACACGTACGCGGTGGTGTTCGACACGCACGCGGTGAACCCGAGCCTGATCCCGAACCTGCCGTTCGACACGCGCAAGGACCTCGCGCCGGTGATCCTGCTCGGGACGGCGCCCATGGTGCTCGCCACCGCGGCCGGTTCGGACTACAAGACCTTCGGTGACGTGGTCGCGGCGGCCAAGGCGAAGAAGAACGTGAGCGTCGGCAGCGTGGGCAACGGCAGCCTGGGCCACCTGGCGATGGCACTGCTTGCGCGCAACGGCGGGCTGCAGTGGACCCACGTGCCCTACAAGGGCGGCGGGCCGCTGATGCAGGATGCGGTGGCGGGGCACGTGCCGCTGTCGATCGCCTCGATCGTCGTCACCAAGCCGCACATCGACAGCAAGCGCCTGCGGCCGCTGGCGGTGACCACCAGCAGGCGCGCGGCGGACCTGCCCGACGTGCCGACCGTCGCCGAGAGCGGCTATGCCGGCTTCGACGCGCCGGCCTGGTGGGGCGTGCTAGCCGCGGCGAAGACGCCGCCGGAAATCGTGGCGCGCATGAACGAGGAGATCAACAAGGCGCTGAAGGTGCCCGAGATCGCCGCCAAGCTGGCAGGGCAGGGCATGAACATCGTCGGCGGCACGCCGGACGCCGCGCGTTCCTTCATCGACCAGCAGGTCGACACCTGGGCGCAGGTGGTGAAGGACAACGGCATCAAGGCGGATTAAGCTTCCGGCGTGACCCCCAGCGCCACCAGGAAGCGCGCGACCATGTTGTACGTTGCGATGGCTGCCGTGATCTCCACCAGCTCCGTGGTGTCGAACCGCTCCTGCATGCGTGCAAAGAGCGCGTCCTCCACCTTCACGTCACGGGTCATCTGCGCGGCATAGTGCGCCACCAGGGCTTCGTCCTCGGGCAGGCCCTGCGGCAAGGCAGCCGCGCCTGCGCGCACGAAGGCCTGCAGCGCATCGAGCGAGGCCTGGCTGCCGCCCGCGGCCAGGTAATCCGGCGCGTGGTGGTGGTACTCGTAGTGCGCGCCCGTGATCAGGGCCACCGTGCAGATGCCCAGCTCGCGCAGGCGCCGGCTGGCGCCCAGGCCGGCGCGCACGTTGCCGAGATAGGTGTTCCAGCCGCGCGCGAGGGGCTCGCTCCAGAGCAGCGCGCGGTCCAGGTTGAGGAGTTCGCCGCCGCGGCGCGCGAGGATGGCCTGCACCAGGTCCTGGGGCTGGGGTTTTCTTTCGGGGGTCCAGTCGGGGATGCGCATGATGTTTCCAGGCCGCAAATGTGCGGCAAGCATAAGGCCGGCGGCGCCACTCGGCGGATAATCCGCCCATGCGCATCCGATTCACCAAGATGCAGGGCGCGGGCAACGACTTCGTGGTGCTCGACGAAACGCGCCAGCGCCTGCACCTCACGCCCGCGCAGTACCGCCAGCTTGCCGACCGCCACTTCGGCGTGGGCGCCGACCAGATCCTCTCCGTCCGGCCTTCGCCGGCGCCCGGCATCGATTTCGAATACGTGATCCACAACGCCGACGGCGGCGAAGTGGAGCAGTGCGGCAACGGCGCGCGCTGCTTCGCCCGCTACGTGGCCGACAAGGGGCTGGCGCGCGGGGACCGCATCCGCGTGCAGACGCTCTCCGGCGTGATCGAGCCGCGCCTGAATGCCGACGGCCGCGTCACGGTGGACATGGGCGCGCCCGTGTTCGACCCCGCCGCCGTGCCGTTCGATGCGGCCGGCCTCAGCCCGCACCACGACGGCGCCTGGGAGAAGTGGCACCTCGCGCTGGACGTCCACGCCGAGGAAACGCTGGTGGCCGTGGCCGTGCTGTCCATGGGCAACCCGCATGCGGTGCAGGAGGTCGCGGACGTGGACCACGCGCCCGTCAAGACCCAGGGGCCGTTGATCGAGAACCACCCGCGCTTTCCCAACCGCGTGAACGCCGGCTTCATGCAGGTGGTGGACCGCGGCCGCATCCGCCTGCGCGTGTGGGAGCGCGGCGCCGGCGAAACGCTCGCGTGCGGCACGGGCGCCTGTGCCGCCGTGGTGGCGGGCATCCGCCTCGGCCGCCTGGATGCGCGCGTGGACGTGGAAACCCATGGCGGGCTGCTCACCATCGAATGGGCCGGCGACAATGCGCCGGTCTTCATGACCGGGCCCGCCGTGTCGGTGTTCGAAGGCGAGATCGAATTGCAGGATTGAGAATGAACGACCCGATGACCCCGATCACCGAAGACGACATCGCCAACTACCTGGCGAACAGCCCGGATTTCTTCGAGCGGCATGCGCAGCTGCTCGCGGCCGTGCAGCTCACCAGCCCGCACGGCAACCGCGCGGTGAGCCTGCAGGAGCGCCAGGCCGAGATGCTGCGCGAGAAGATCAAGGCGCTGGAGCACCGCGTGATGGACATGGTGCGGCACGGCAACGAGAACATGATCATCTCCGACCGCGTGCACCGCTGGGCGAAGGCGCTGCTGCTGGTGCAGTCCTCGCGCGCCCTGCCGGCCACGCTGGTGGCGGAGCTGCAGGGCCAGTTCATGGTGCCGCAGGTGGCGTTGAAGGTGTGGGACGTCGACGCGCGCTACGCGGAGGAACCGTTCGCGCGGGGCGTGAGCGAGGATGCGAAGAGCTTCGCCTCCTCGCTGACGCAGCCCTATTGCGGCGTGAACTCCGGCATCGAGGCGATCAGCTGGCTCGACGAACCTGCCACGGCGATGTCGATCGCCCTGGTGCCGCTGCGCGCGGGCGCCGTCAACGGCACCGGCCCCGCCTTCGGCATGCTGGTGCTGGCGTCCCCGGACCCGCAGCGCTTCCAGGCCGGCATGGGTACGGATTTCCTGGAGCGCATCGCCGAAATCGCGAGCGCCGCCCTGTCCCGGCTGCGCCCGCGCTGACATGGACGACGGCGCCGGCCTCGTCGAGCGCTATCTCGAGCACGTCCGCGTGCAGAAGCGGCTGGCGCAGCGCACGGTGGAGCTCTATGCGCTCGACCTGCAGAAGCTTTCCGAAAGCGCGCAGAAGGCCGGCGTGCCGCTGCTGCAGGTGCAGAACGCGCACGTGCGGCGCTGGGTTGCGCAGATGCACGGCGCCGGGCGCAGCGGGCGCGGCATCGGGCTGATCCTGTCCGGCTGGCGCGGCTTCTACACCTGGCTCGGGCGCGAAGGGCTCGTCACGAGCAACCCGGTGCAGGACGTGCGCGCGCCCAAGGCGCCCAAGCCGCTGCCCAAGGCGCTGAGCGTGGACGATGCGGTCGCGCTCGCGGAATTCAGCGAGGACGAGGCCGACCCCTGGTTCGAGGCGCGCGATGCCGCCATCGTCGAACTGCTCTACGGCTGCGGCCTGCGGGTGGGCGAGCTGGTGGGCCTGGACGCGCTGGCGAGTTCCGCCGCGAAGGGCTGGGTCGACCTGCAGGCGGGCGAAGCGCACGTGCTGGGCAAGGGCAGCAAGCGGCGGACCGTGCCGGTGGGCACGAAGGCGCTGGCGGCGCTGCGGCAATGGCTGGAGGTGCGCGATGCCGCCAGGACGGTGGTGGAGCCGGCGCTCTTCATCGGGCAGCACGGGACGCGCCTGAGCGCGCAGGCCGTGTGGCAGCGGCTGCAGCAGCGCAGCCGCAAGGCGGGGCTCGCCACGCCGGTGCATCCGCACATGCTGCGGCATTCCTTTGCCAGCCACGTGCTGCAATCGAGCGGCGACCTGCGCGCGGTGCAGGAGCTGCTGGGGCACGCGAACATAGGGACCACGCAGGTGTACACGCGGCTGGATTTCCAGCATCTCGCGAAGGCCTACGACGCCGCGCATCCGCGGGCGAAGCGCAAGGGCTAGGGGAGCTCTCCGTCGTCCCCGCGAAGGCGGGGACCCAGGGCGTCGATATGGGCGCGCAGCGCCTCTTTTGGAAGCCCTGGATTCCCGCCTGCGCGGGAATGACGGCTACGGCGTCAGCGCAGCCGGCGTGCTGTTCTTCGACAGCATGAACACCGCCCGCCGGCTGTCCGGCGGGGCACTGGCCAGCAGCATCTCCAGGCGGCCGATCAGCTGCGAGGGATCCGTGCCGTCCATGGGGATCAGCGCCTGCGCGACCCGCACGTGCGCCGACCATTCGAGCGGCCGCCCCTTGAACGGCATCAGGCAGCGCGCCACGATGCGCGGGCCGGCCTCGGCCACTTCGTCCGCATGCAGCGGGCCTTCCAGCAGGATGCCGAAGCGGTGCTCCGACAGGCGCGCGACCGTGTCGATCTCGCGCGCGACCGACAGCAGGCGGCCGGCCACGCGCAGGGTGAGTTCGCGCGCCGAATCGGAATCGAACTGGCGGCGGATCTGGTCGATGTTGCCGATGTCCACCAGCAGCATCGCGCTGCGGAACTTCAGCCGCTGCGAGCGCGCGATCAGGCGCACGAGGCGCTCGTGGAACACGGCGGCGTTGATCAGGCCCGTGGCCGGATCGATGCGGTCCAGGCCCTGGATCCGGCGCTGGTGTTCGCGGCGGTGCTGGCTGCGCATCACCAGCACGATCAGCAGGATGGGCAGCTCCAGCGCGATGGCCACCTGCATGCCGTGCGTGGTCCAGAAGCTGATGGGGATCAGGCCCGCCGCGCGCGCCATCGGGAACAGCGCGCCGATGGCCACCGGCGAGGAGCCGAGCAGCAGCCAGGGCGCGTAGCGGTCGCCGCGCGACGCCGCCCACACCACGATGCTCAGGCCGACGACCGTGAACGCCATGATGTAGGCCACGATGATCAGCAGCCGCTGCATCACGTCGGGCGTGATCATGAGGTAGATCGCCAGCGGCACCGACATCGCCGCGGCCAGCTGCACCGTCCGGTGGAGCTTGCGCGAGCGTTCGCGCAGGGACACGAGCTCGGCGAAGAACAGCTGCAGCGACGCGACGCCGAACAGCGGCACGATCTGCGGCGCCACGTTGTTGAACCAGGGCCAGTCGCCCCAGAGGTGCAGGCCCGCCAGGCCGGTCATCGTGGCCTGCGTCAGCGCCACGAAGATGCAGGAGAAGGCGTAGAGCGTGTAGCCGTGGTCCTTGAGCGTGATGGCGCCGGCGGCCGACAGCATCACCGTGAGCACCACCAGGCCGAAGTAGATGCCCAGGGCCAGCGACACGCCCTGCTCGTGGCGCGCGAGGTAGCTGTCGTTCACGAACTGCAGGGGCGCGCCGAAGATCGTGCCGTTCTGCACGCGCAGGTAGTGCACGCGGGGCGTGTTGGGCGACACGAGCAGCGGCATGATCGGATGCCGGTGCGGGAAGGGCCAGTCCGACAGGGCCACGGTGTCGCCGGCCGAGCGGCTGATCCAGCGGCCGTCGGCAGCCTGCACGGACAGCGTCACGCGGTCGACGCCGGGGTAGGGGATCTCGAGGTACCAGCGCTCGGTGTTGGGCGTGGCCGGCACCGTGAAGCGCACCCAGAGCGCCTCGCCGTGGTCGAGCTTGTAGATGTTCTCGTCGTTCGTCGCGTGCCAGCGGATCGCGTTGTTGGCGGCGACGTCTTCGATGCCCAGCTTGCCCGTGGGATCCACCCAGGCGTCGCCGGCGTTGCGCAGCATCTGGTGCTGGCGGTTCTCGTCGAAGTTCAGCGCCGTCCGGGCGAGCGCCGTCCCGCCGGCGAGCAGGCTCGCCAGGAACAGCAGTGCTGCCGCCAGCTGGCGGCCCCGGGCGATCCACCCCATCGGGGGTCTCCTTGTTCGACTTGTCCTGTTGCACATTCTTACGCTTAACGGGACCGCCGACAATAGGGCACATGAAAGTGATCCGGTTGCGCGAAGGACGCGAGCGCTCGTTGTTGCGCCGCCACCCGTGGATTTTCGATTCCGCGGTGCACAAGGGCGGTGCGGACCCGGGAGAGACGGTGCGGGTCGAGGCACACGACGGCCGTTTCCTGGCCTGGGCGGCCTTCAGCCCCGAATCGAAGATGCGGGCCCGCGCCTGGAGCTTCGAGGAGGGCGAACGCATCGACGCGGCCTTCTTCCACCGCCGCATCCAGGCGGCGTTTTCCCTACGCGAACGGCTCAAGGTGGCCAGCGACGGGGTGCGCCTGGTGCACGGCGAATCCGACGGATTGCCCGGTTTCGTGGTCGATCGCTACGGGAATACCCTCGTGGCCCAATTCCTTTCGGCAGGCGCCGAACGGTGGAAGAAAGTTCTCGCCGACGCGCTGCTGGATGTGACCGGCCTGCAACGCCTCTACGAGCGCTCCGATGCCAACGCGCGCGGACTGGAAGGCCTGCCGGAGGTCACGGGGTGGCTGCGCGGCGAAGGACCGACCGAGCTTTTCATCGCCGAACACGGCTGGCGCCTCGGCCTGGACATCGCCACGGGCCACAAGACCGGCTTCTACCTGGACCAGCGCGACAGCCGCGCGCGCTTCGCCGACTGGGTGAAGCGCCTGGGCGTGCAGCGGGTGCTGAACTGCTACTGCTACACCGGCGGCTTCACGGTCGCCGGCCTGGCCGGCGGGGCCGCGCACGTGACGTCGATCGACTCCTCCGGTCCCGCCCTGGAACGCGCGCGCGCCAACGTCGCCCTCAATGGCTTCGATCCATCCACCTGCGAATTCCTGGATGCGGACGTCAACGCGATGCTGCGCCGCTTCGGCGAGGCGGGCCGCACTTTCGATGCGATCGTGCTGGATCCGCCCAAGCTGGCCCCGACCGTCGCCCATGCGGAGCGCGCAGCGCGGGCCTACAAGGACATCAACCGGCTGGCGCTGAAGCTGCTGGCACCGGGCGGCGTGCTGTTCACGTATTCGTGTTCCGGCGGCATTTCCGCCGACCTGTTCCACAAGATCGTGGCCTCGGCGGGCACGGACTCGGGCGTCGACGGCTACATCGTGGAGCGGCTCGGCGCCGCGCCCGACCACCCCATGACGCTGGCATTCCCGGAGGGCGAGTACCTGAAGGGCCTGGTCGTCCTGCGCAAGGACTGAAGCCTTCGTACACTCACCGGTTCCCCTGGAGTTTTCCCATGAGCCTCATTCCCGCGACCATCCTCACCGGCTTCCTCGGTTCCGGCAAGACGACCTTGCTCAAGCGCGTGCTGGGCGAAGCGCACGGGCAGAAGATCGCCGTGATCGAGAACGAGTTCGGCGAGGAGAACATCGACAACGACATCCTCGTGAGCGACACGAAGGAACAGATCGTCCAGATGAGCAACGGCTGCATCTGCTGCACGATCCGCGAGGACCTGCGCTCGGCGCTGCAGCTGCTGGCCGCCAAGAAGCGCAAGGGCCTGCTGGACTTCGACCGCGTGGTGATCGAGACCACCGGCCTGGCCGATCCCGGCCCGGTGGCGCAGACCTTCTTCATGGACGACGAGATCGCCGAGAGCTACCTGCTGGATTCCATCCTGACCCTGGTGGACGCCAAGCACGCCGACAAGCAGCTGGATGACCGGCAGGAGGCGCGCCGGCAGGTGGGCTTCGCCGACCAGATCTTCATCAGCAAGACCGATCTCGTCGGGAAGGACGAGGTGGATGCGCTGGTGCACCGCCTGAAGCACATGAACCCGCGCGCCCCGCAGCGTGCCGTGCACTTCGGCGAGGTGCCGATCACGGAGGTGTTCGACCTGCGCGGCTTCAACCTCAATGCGAAGCTGGACATCGACCCGGACTTCCTGAAGGAGGAGGAGAGCGGGCACGAACACCACGATCACGACCATGACCACGAGCATGGCGAGCACTGCGACCACCCGCACCACCACCATCATGACGACGATGTCAAGAGCTTCGTGTTCCGCTCGGAGCGGGCTTTCGACCCCTTGAAGCTCGAGGACTTCCTCGGCGCCATCGTCAACATCTACGGCCCGCGCATGCTGCGCTACAAGGGCGTCCTGAACATGCAGGGCACCGAGCGCAAGGTGATCTTCCAGGGCGTGCAC
>SEAY01000151.1 GCA_004144865.1 Comamonadaceae bacterium | reverse complement strand
GTGAGCGACCTGATCGCCGAGATCGCCGCGGCCAGCGAGGAGCAGGATGCGGGCATCCAGCAGGTCAACACCGCCGTCACGCAGATGGACCAGGTGGTGCAGCAGAACGCCTCGCTGGTCGAGGAAGCGGCCGCCGCTACCGAATCGATGAAGGTGCAGGCGTCTTCGCTGCTGCAGATGGTCTCGCGCTTCAAGCTGCGCGACGGCCAGGCGGCGCCGGTGGCACTGCGGCCGGTCGCGCGCGAGGCGGCGCCGGTGCAGCCGCCCGCGCCGCAGCCTATCCAGGTGAAGCCGGCCGCACGGCAGCTGCCGACCGGCTTCGCCGGCGCGTTGCCGCCCGCGCCGGCCGCCGGCAACGGCGAGTGGAAAGAGTTCTGATCCTTCCCGGCAGCCGTGGCGTCCTTGCCGATCCCCGCCGCGCCGGAGCTGCCCGCAGCGCCTGGCGCGGTGGTGCGTTCGCTGGATCCGCGGGCGCTCAGCTTCTTCCGCCGCTCGACGATCCAGACCCGGCTGACGATCGCCTTCTGGGCGGTCGGCGCCATGAGCCTTGTGGGGACGCTGCTGGCGCTGTGGCAGCTGGGCATGCTGCAGCAGCAGGCCCTGGAGGAACTGCGCGCCAGCCGGACCGCCGGCGAAATGCATGCCGAGGCGGCCGCGCAGGCCGTGCGCAGGGACGTGCTGGCCCGCTCCCGGGATCCGGCGATGGCCCAGGCCCTCGCCGGCGCGCACCGCGAGGGTGAGGCGCGGCTGCGGGAGCTGCAGCAGCGCATGGTGCCATCCGGCCCCGCCGGCGCGGGGGACGCGCAGGACGTCGCGGCCCGCGCCGTGGCGGCGCAGTCCGCGTTCGGCGCGGCCCTGGCCGCGCGCGAGGACCCGCAGGCGCACGCGCGCCAGCTGCTGGCCCTGCGCGGCGCGGGCGAGGCGCACGTAGCCGCAACGCGCGCGGCGCTGGAACGCCATGCCGGGGAGGCCGGGGCGGTGGCGGCGCTGGAGGAGCGCACCCGCCAGGCGCGGCGCCTGCTGCTCGGCGTGTTCCTCGCGCTCACCCTCGTCAGCGTGCCTTTCGTCGTGGTGCTCCTCATGCACGTCCTGCGCCCCATGTACGCCGCCGTGCGCATCGCGCGCAAGGTGGCCGATGGCGACCTGACGGTGCAGGTGCGCACGGGCGGGCACGACGAGATGGCGCGCCTGATGACCGCGCTCGACGACATGACGGTGAGCCTGCGGCGCATCGTGCGCGAGGTGATGGGCGGCGCCGCCGCGGTGGCGGGCACCGCCGGGCAGCTGCGGCTTGGACACCAGGATCTCTCGCAGCGCACCGAGACGCAGGCCAGCACCTTGCAGCAGACGGCGAGCTCGATGGAGGAACTCACGGCGACCGTCTCGCAGAACGCCGACCATGCCCGTGAAGCCAGCGAGCTGGCCGCCGGCGCCGCCGACGTCGCGCGCAAGGGCGGCGAGGTGGTGGAGCAGGTCGTGCACGCCATGGGCGGCCTGTCGCAGCTGGCGCGCAGGATCGAGGAGATCAGCGGAGCGATCGATGCGATCGCCTTCCAGACCAACATCCTGGCGCTGAACGCCGCGGTGGAAGCCGCCCGTGCCGGCGAGCAGGGCCGCGGCTTCGCCGTCGTGGCGGCCGAGGTGCGCAGCCTGGCGCAGCGCAGTGCGGAGGCGGCGCGCGAGATCAAGGCCCTGAGCCTCGAATCGGTGGGCAAGGCCGGCGACGGAACCCGGCTGGTGGATGCCGCGGGGCGCACCATGAACGAGATCGTCGGCTCGGTGGGATCGGTGAGCCGGCTGATCGCGGAGATCGCCGCGGCCAGCGACGAACAGCGCTCGGGCATCGAACAGGTGAACGCGGCCATCGGACAGATGGACCGCGTGGTGCAGCAGAACGCCGCGCTTGTGGAACAGACCACACACTTCGCGGAGGCGCTGCACATGCAATCGGCAGCATTGCTGCGCGCCGTGGCACAGTTCAGGATCGTGCACGCCGCGGACGCGGCGGCCGCAACGGACGTCGAAATGGAGCAGGGCAGGATGGAAGCGCAGGGCACACTGGCGCTGGGGAGCGCGCAATGAACGCCGCGCCGGATTCGCTGGATTTCGCCGGGGCGGCGGCGTTGCTGAACGAGCGCGATTTCGCCACCGTGCGGCAGTTGATCGCCGACTACGCGGGCATCAAGCTGAGCACCCAGAAGCGCAACATGGTCTACAACCGCCTGTTGCGGCGGCTGCGCGCCCGCGGCATCGACAGCTTCGGCGACTACCTGCAGCTGGTGCAGCGCGAGGGCTCGGACGAACGCGAGCCCTTCGTCAATGCCCTGACCACCAACCTCACGGCCTTCTTCCGCGAGCCGCACCACTTCGACCTGCTGCTGGCGCGCGCCCAGGAGCGGGCGCGCCAGCACGGCCGGCCCATGCGCTGCTGGAGCAGCGCCTGTTCCACCGGCGAGGAAGCGTGGTCCATCGCCATGGTGCTGCGCGAGGCGCAGTGCCCGGGGGAGGTGCTGGGGACCGACATCGACACGGAGGTGCTGAACACCGCGCAAGCCGGCGTGTACCGCATGGAACGCATCGCGGCCCTGCCCGCCGAGCGCCTGCGGCGCCACTTCCTGCGCGGCACCGGCGCCAACGACGGACTGGCCAGCGTGCGGCCCGAGTTGCGCGCCATGGCGCGCTTCGCCCAGCTGAACCTGCAATCGCCGGCGTGGCCCGCGATGGAGCGCTTCGACGTGATCTTCTGCCGCAACGTGGTGATCTATTTCGACCGGGAGTTCCAGAAGAAGCTGCTCGCGCGCCTGGCGGACCTGCTGGTGCCCGGCGGCCTGCTGATGGTGGGCCATTCCGAGAGCTTCCCCGCGGCGCACCCGGGCTTCCGCTCGGTCGGACGCACCGCGTACGAGCGCGCCACCGGCTAGGAGCACCCTTGATCGAGCCCTCGGTCCCCCTGCAGTACTTCGACCGGGAATTCAGGGTCGAAGCCGTGAAGATCCTCCCCGGGCAGTGGCACGCCGCGCGCGAGGGCGCGATCACCACCGTCCTGGGCTCCTGCGTGTCCACCTGCCTGTGGGACCCGCTCACCCGCATCGGCGGCATGAACCACTTCATGCTGCCCGGCGACACCGCCAGCCCGGATTCGCCCTGGGCCGCCTCGGCGCGCTTCGGCGTGTACGCGATGGAAGTGCTGATCAACGACATGATCCGGCTCGGCGCCGACCGCCGCCGCATGGTGGCCAAGGTGTTCGGCGGCGCGCAGCTGCTGGCGGGCTTCGACCGGCTGGACGTGGGCGCGAAGAACTCGGAGTTCGTGCTCGAGTTCCTGCGCGTGGAAGGCATCCGCGTGGCGGCGCAGGACCTGCTGGACGTCTGCCCGCGCAAGGTGCACTTCTTCATAGACAGCGGCAAGGTGCAGGTCAAGCGCCTGAGCCTCACGCCCAGCGAGTCCGTGCAAAAGCGCGAGCGCGAATACCTGCGGCGGCTGGCCGGCAAGGGCGGCGGCGAGGTCGAGATCTTCTCGGAAGCGCGATGATCCGCGTCCTCGTCGTCGACGATTCCGCCGTGATGCGCGCCTTCCTGGGCCGCGTGATCGGCTCCCAGCCCGACATGGAGCTGCTGGGCGCCTCGCCCGACCCGCTGCTCGCCATCGAGCGCATCCGGCGCAACCCGCCCGACGTGATCACGCTCGACGTCGAGATGCCGCGCATGAACGGCCTCGACTTCCTGCGCAACCTGATGGCGGTGCGGCCGCTGCCGGTGATCATGATCTCCTCGCTCACGCGCCAGGGGGCCGAGACCACGGTGCGCGCGCTGGAGCTCGGCGCGGTGGACTTCTTCCCCAAGCCGGCGAGCTTCGACCAGCTGGAAAGCGGCGCGCAGGAAATCGCGGAGAAGATTCGCGCCGCCGCGGGGGCGCGCGTGTTCCGCCGGCGCTCCTTCGCGCCCGCGCCGCCGCCGCAGCGCAGCGGCTCGGGTTTCGTGCCGCTGTCGCAGCCGCCCGCGCCCGCGGGACTGCAGCGCGTGATCGGCATCGGCGCGTCCACGGGCGGCGTGGAAGCGCTGCGCGAGCTGCTCACCAGCCTGCCGGAGCACATGCCGCCGATCCTGATCGCGCAGCACATGCCGCCCGGATTCACCGAGACCTTCGCGCGCCGCCTCGATTCGCTGTGCCGCGTGCGCGTGAAGCAGGCGGAGGACAACGAGGTGGTGCGCACCGGCGTCGCGTACATCGCGCCGGGCGGCCGCCACCTGGTGCTGACGCGCCGCGGGAACGGATATCTCCTGCGCGTCACCGAGGACCCGCCGGTCAACCGGCACCGGCCTTCGGTGGACACCCTGTTCCGCTCGATCGCGCGTGCCGCGGGGCCGAACGCGGTGGGCGTGATGCTCACCGGCATGGGCGGCGACGGCGCCGAGGCGATGCTCGAGATGAGCCAAGCCGGCGCCCACACCATCGCCCAGGACGAGGCGAGCTGCGTGGTCTTCGGCATGCCGCGGCAGGCGATCGCCGCCGGCGGCGTGCGCGAGGTCGCGCCGCTGTCGGAGATCGCGGCGCGGCTGGAGGCGATCACCACGGGCTGACGGCGGCCGTCCCCAGTTCGGGGGAGGAGGCCGCGGCCGCCCCGGCGCGCCCCGGCGTTGAAGCCGGGTGAGCGCCGTCCGCCATCCTGCCCATGGATCCGCGATCGCGCCCGCCTTGCTGGGCGTGGTGCTGGGCGCCGCCCTGCAACTGCAGCAGGCGCGCCTCTCGCCGGCTCCCTGGTACGTGGCCGGCACGCTGGCCGCGGCGGTGCTGCTGGCCGTGCTGGCGCATGCCGCGCCGCGCTGGTGGCGCCTGCCGGCCATCCTCGCCTGTGCTGCGCTCCTGTCCGCGGGGCTTGCGGGCTGGCGGGCGTGCGCGTACGCAGCCGCCGGGCTGGATCCCGTGCTGGAAGGCCGCGACATCGCAGTCACCGGTGTGGTCTCGGCGATGCCGCAGCGCAACGAGGCAGGCCTGCGCTTTCGGTTCGCCGTGGAGTCCGCCCATCTCGAAGGCCGCGCGGTGCGCTTGCCGCCGCGCGTGCTGCTCGGTTGGTATGGCGGCACGGAAGGCGCGGACGCCGCGGCCGCCCCGCCCGACCTGCGTCCCGGCGAGCGCTGGCAGTGGACGGTGCGGCTGAAGGCGCCGCATGGGCACGTCAATCCGCACGGCTTCGACTACGAGCTGTGGCTGTGGGAGCAGGGCCTCCAGGCCACGGGCTACGTGCGCACCGGCCCGCGCGATCCGCGTCCGCAGCGCGTCGCCTCGACCTGGCGCCATCCGGTCGAGCAGGCGCGGCACCGCGTGCGCGCCGCCATCCATGCGCAGGTAGCTGACCCGGCGCTGGCGGGCGTGCTCGCTGCCCTCGTCGCGGGCGACCAGGGCGCGATCGATCGGGACGACTGGGACGTCTTCCGTGCCACGGGCGTCGCGCACCTCATGAGCATCTCGGGTTTGCACGTCACGATGTTCGCCTGGATGGCGGCCGCGGTCGTGGGCGCCGCGTGGCGGCGCAGCACGCGCCTGTGCCTCGCCTGGCCCGCGCAGCACGCCGGCCTGGCGGGCGGCGTGCTGCTCGCCGCGGGCTATGCGCTCTTCAGCGGCTGGGGCGTGCCCGCGCAGCGCACCGTCCTCATGCTGGGGGTGGCCGCCCTGCTGCGCATGGGGGCGCGCGAATGGCCCTGGCCCTGGGTCTGGCTGCTGGCCTGCGCGGCGGTGGTGCTGGCGGATCCCTGGGCGATGGCGCAGGCGGGCTTCTGGCTGAGTTTCGTCGCGGTGGGCGTCCTGTTCGCCAGCAGCCCGCCGGCGGCCGAACCGCCGCGGGCGCGCTGGCGCCGACTGCTGCACGCTGCCCGCGCCCTGTTGCGGGAGCAATGGGTCGTCACTCTGGCACTCACGCCGCTGACGCTGTTGCTGTTCCAGCAGGTGTCGCTCGTCGGGCTGGCGGCGAACCTGGTGGCGATTCCGTGGGTGACCCTGGTGGTCACGCCGCTCGGCCTGCTGGGCGTGGTGGCCCCGCCGCTGTGGAACGCCGCCGCGCTGGCGGTGGATGTCCTGGGCGCCGTGCTGCGCTGGCTGGCCGCCCTCCCGCTGGCCACCTGGTCGGCGCCGGCGCCGCCGCTCTGGGCCGCCGCGGCGGGCGTGGTGGGCGGCTTGCTGCTCGCGATGCCGGCGCCCTGGGCCGCCCGGCTGGCGGGCCTGCCGCTGCTGCTGCCGGTGCTCCTGTGGCAGGCGCCGCGCCCGCCGCCGGGCGAATTCGAAGTGCTCGCCGCCGACGTGGGGCAGGGTAATGCGGTCGTGGTGCGCACCGCCACGCGGACGCTCCTGTACGACACCGGCCCGGCGCTGGGACGCGAGACGGATGCCGGCCAGCGCGTGCTGGTGCCGCTGCTGCGCGCCGGCGGCGACACCGTGGACACGGTCGTGCTGAGCCACCGCGACAGCGACCACACCGGCGGCGCCGCCTCGGTGCTGCGCATGCAGCCGCGGGCGCTGCTGGTGAGCTCGCTGGAGGATGGCCACCCGCTGCACGCACTGAGGGCCTCGCTGCGGTGCGCCGCCGGCCAGCAGTGGGAGTGGGACGGCGTGCGCTTCGAAATGCTGCATCCCGCCGGCGCAGCGCTTCCCGCCGGCGGCAAGCCCAATGCGGCGAGCTGCGTGCTGCGGGTGGGCAACGGCCGCGCGCACGTGCTGCTGGCCGGCGACATCGAGAAGGCGCAGGAGGCGGCGCTCGCCTCCGGGCCGGCGCCGCTGCGGGCCGACGTCCTGCTGGTGCCCCACCACGGCAGCAAGACTTCGTCCAGCGCCGGTTTCCTGGATGCCGTGCGCCCCTCGCTGGCATTGGTGCAGGCCGGCTACCGCAACCGCTTCGGCCACCCGGCGCCGGAAGTCACCGAACGCTACGTGCAGCGCGGGATCCCCCTGTTCGCTTCCGCACATTGCGGCGCCGCGTACTGGGATTCGCGTGCGCCCGGCCAAGTGCGGTGCGCGCGCCGCGCGCTTGCGCGCTACTGGCACCATCTTGCGGCGCCAGACTACAAACATGGTGCATGAACGCGGCCGTGCGCGCCCCTTGCATGGCCGGGAAGTTGCTATCCTGTGCGCTGGAGAGCGCGCACGCATGCAGAAGAAATTCGACGAGATGTTCGCCCGGTTGCCAGGGGAGGGGGCGGTCCAGTTCCAGGGCCAGTCCATGGGGGGCATGTCGCAGGTGCAGGTGCAGGGCGTGCGCGACCACTACCGCACCTATGCCGAGTGGCTGGGCCGGCAGGCGCAGGAGACGATGCGCGCCCGCCGCGAGGAAGCCGAGATGATCTTCCGGCGCGTCGGCATCACCTTCGCGGTGTACGGCGCCAAGGACGAGGACGGCTCCGGCACCGAACGGCTGATCCCCTTCGATCTGATTCCCCGCATCATCCCGGCGGCCGAATGGCGCCTGATGGAAAAGGGGCTGGTGCAGCGCGTCACGGCGCTCAACCGCTTCATCCACGACGCCTACCACGACCAGGAGATCGTGAAGGCGGGCAT
>SEAY01000215.1 GCA_004144865.1 Comamonadaceae bacterium | reverse complement strand
TAGCGCGGCTTCCAGTCCGGCGCGCGTTTGTCGATGAAGGCCTGGACGCCTTCGAGCGCGCTCGCGTCCATCATGTTGCAGGCCATCGTTCGGCTGGCGTCGGCCAGCGCGGCCTCCAGCCCGGATTCGATCTGCCGATAGAAGAGGGCCTTGCCCAGTTCCAGTGCGCGGCGCGGTTTGGCCACGATGCTCGCCACCAGGGATTCGACCTCCGCGTCCAGCGCGCCTGGCGCCGCCACGCGGTTGATCAGGCCCAGCGTCCTGGCCTCCTCGGCGCCGACGAAGTCGCCCGTCACCAGCATCTCGAAAGCGGCCTTGCGACCGACGTTGCGCGAGAGCGTCACGCTGGGCGTCGCGCAGAACAGCCCGACGTGGATGCCGCTGACCGCCAGACGCGCATCGCTGGCCGCCACGGCGAGGTCGCAGATCGCGACCATCTGGCAACCGGCCGCCGTGGCGATGCCGTGCACCCGCGCGATCACGGGCACCGGCAACCGCTGGATCGCCAGCATCATCGCGCCGCAACGTGCGAACAGGTCTTCGTAGTAGGCCTGCGAGGGGGCGGCGCGCATCTCCTTGAGGTCATGCCCGGCGCAGAAGGCCTTGCCGGCGCCGGCGATCACCACGGCGCGCAGCGTGTCGTCGGCGGCCAGCGCTTCGAAGGCGCGGGTCAATGCATCGATCATCCCCTCGGACAGCGCGTTGAAGGCGTTGGGCCTGTTGAGCGTGAGCGTGACCACGCCCCGCGCGTCACGCTGCTGCAGCACGAAATCGTCCTGGGCCATGCGGCGACTCAGTAGGTGAGTTCAAGCAAGGTCATGTGGCCTTGCGCCGCCGGCCAGGTCTGGCCCGTGACCCGCTCGCCGTTGAACTCGCCCGTGATCGCGCGCGGCGCGTCGGTCGGCAGCTTGATCTTGGCGCTCGACACCCCCGAGCCCTTCGGCGGCACGCCGGGCAGCGCGGTCTGCCCGTCGAATTTCATCGTGTCGCGCTGCGCATCGAAATAGCCGCGCGGCCGGGTGAAGATCACCAGCGCTTTGGCGTCCGCATCCGCCGGCAGGATGCGGTCGGGCCGCAGGTTGACGATGCTGCTGCTGCGCGGGAACGGGCTGCGGTAGATGTGCGTGGTCGCGTAGCCCGGGGCGCTGATCTCGAATTCGTACGCGGTGCCCGCCTGCGCCGCGAACGGCCCCCAGCGGCCGTCGGCGCCGATGGTCTTGCGGTGCACTGCGGCGCCGCGTCGTGCGCCGGTGGTCGGTTCGGTCGCGTACACGGCGAGTTGTGCGCCCACCAGCGCAAGGTTGTTGGTGAACTGGCCGCTGGCCGGATCGGTGCTCGACAGGCCGAAACCGGTCAGGCGTCCGTCGAGCGTCACATTCGCCTCGGTCGCGATGACCGGGCTCCTGGGCGCTTCGCCCGTCAGGAACTGCCACGTGGCGGCAAACGCTGCGGGCGAGAACGAGGTCTCGCGGTGGTCGACCTTCGGCAGCACGACGTTGGTCGCGCCCTTGAGCGCCGGGCCGTCGAAGCCGATGTTCGTCGCGGTGCCGGCTTTGCCGATCCACAGGCCGTCCGGCTGCGCGTACTTGTCGTTGTTGTCGGAGCGCAGCGTCAGCCA
>SEAY01000214.1 GCA_004144865.1 Comamonadaceae bacterium | reverse complement strand
GCGCCGTGGTGCGCACCGACGAGAACCTGCTGCGGCGCATCCTGCAGAACTTCGTCTCCAACGCCATCCGCTACAGCCGGCGCGGGCGCATCGTCATCGGCTGCCGCCGCGAGAGCGGCCCGGACGGCGAGCACGTGCGCATCGAAGTGCACGACCAGGGGCCCGGCATTCCCGAGGCGCTGCAGCGTGAGATCTTCGAGGAGTTCCGCCGCCTGGACGAAGGCCACGACAACGACCGTGGCGCGGGATTGGGCCTGGCCATCGTCGAGCGGCTGGGCCGGCTGCTGGGCCACGGAATCGGGCTGCGCTCGCAACTGGGGCGCGGCAGCGTTTTCTGGGTGCGCGTGCCGCTGGGCGACCCCCACGCACTGCAACGCATCGGTGCGCCGGCCGCGTCGCCCGCGCAGGTGGACGATGCCCCGCTGCATGGCAGCAGCGCCTGGGTGATCGAGGACGACGCCCAGACCTGCACGGCCACGCAGGCGCTGCTGCAGCGCTGGGGCTGCCAGGTGCCGTTGGCCGGCGGCGCGGTGCAGGCGCTCGCCCATGCCCAGCACGGGCAAGCACCCCAGCTGGTACTGCTGGACGTGCACCTGGGCGGCAGCCACTACGGCCCGCAGGTGTACGCCGAACTGTGCAGGCGCTGGGGCAGTGAACCCGCCGTGATCCTGGTGACCGGCGAGCGCGATGCCACGCTGCGCCGACAGGCGGCCGAGCGCGGCTGGGGGTTTCTGGCCAAGCCGGTGCGCGCGCCGGCCTTGCGCGCGCTGATGAGCCAGACGTTGCTACGGCTGAAGTAGCCGAGCCCGAGCGCCGCCGGGGCGGCCCGCGCCGAGCCTGAGCCGAGTCTGGGTCAGCACGGTTCGTTCAAGCGCCGCTGCACTGCGCCCAATGCTCAGGCCGAGGCGCCACCGTCCTCCGTCTCCAGGCTCTTGACCAGCACGGCCGCCTGCGTGCGGCTGTAGCACTCCAGCTTCTTGAGGATGGCGGTCACATGCACCTTCACGGTGTTTTCCGCCAAGCCCAGTTCATGCGCGATCTGCTTGTTGAGCAGGCCGTCCGCCAGGCAAAGCAGCACGCGGAACTGCTGAGGCGTGAGTTGCGCCAGCCGCGCGGCCAGCGCGGCGTCAGCCTCGGAGCGCTCGGCCGAAGTGGGCGGGAAGGCGCTGCCGCCGTCGAGCACGGCCATGATCGCGTCGCCCATGGCCTCGGCCGGGGCGGACTTCGGGATGAACCCGGCCGCACCGAACTGCTGTGCGCGCCGGATCACGCGCGGGTGGTCGTTGGACGAGATCACCACCACCGGCAACTGCGGGTACTCACCGCGCACGTGCAGCAGGGCGGAAAAGCCCCGCGTGCCCGGCATGCTCAGGTCCAGCAGAACCAGCTCGACCTCGGGATGGTCCTGCAGCGCCGCGCCCAGCGTGGCTGCACTCGCCGCTTCCAGGGTGCGAAATTGCGGCAGGCGCTCGCGCAGCACGTGCAGCACGGCAGCGCGGAACAGGGGATGGTCATCTGCGACCAGCAGCGTGGGCTCGGACATAGGCGCGCAGTCTGCCACGCCGCCTCAGCCCAGGTCGCCCGGGCTGAGGCGGCGTGGCAGACTGCGCGCCTATGTCCGAGCCCACGCTGCT
>SEAY01000033.1 GCA_004144865.1 Comamonadaceae bacterium | reverse complement strand
GGGTGGCCTGGGCGAACACGGCGGCGGAGAACAGGCCGGCGATAAGGGTGGCGAGGAGCTTGCTCATGGTTTTCCTTGAGATGTTGGAAAGATGCCCGACGGATGTCAGACCTCCCGGCAACGCGGCAGCTTGCGCGGCGGTTGACACAGCCGTTGCGCGGGGCTGGGCGACGCGGGGAGGGAGGCGCATGCTTCAAAGCTAGAATCCGGGCGTTTGCCCCAGCCCACCGAAGGCCGGCGCGCCATCGACCCCCTGCCGGAGACGTCTTCCCCCATGGCTTACCAGCACATCCAGGTCCCCGCCCGGGGCCAGAAGATCACCGTCAACGCCGACATGTCGCTGAACATGCCGGACGAGCCCATCATTCCCTACATCGAAGGAGACGGCACCGGTGTCGACATCACGCCCGTGATGCTGAAGGTGGTGGATGCCGCGGTCGAAAAAGCCTACGGCGGCAAGAAGAAGATCCACTGGATGGAGATGTACGCCGGCGAGAAGGCCATCAAGGTCTACGGCCCCGACGTCTGGCTGCCGGACGAGACCCTGCAGGCCGCGCGCGAGTACGTGGTGTCCATCAAGGGCCCGCTCACCACGCCGGTGGGCGGCGGGATCCGGTCGCTCAACGTGGCCCTGCGCCAGGAACTGGACCTCTATGTCTGCCTGCGCCCCATCCAGTACTTCAAGGGCGTGCCCTCGCCGTTGAAGGAGCCGGAGAAGACCAACATGGTCATCTTCCGCGAGAACTCGGAGGACATCTACGCCGGCATCGAGTACGAGTCCGGCACCGACAAGGCGAAGAAGGTCATCGATTTCCTGACGAAGGAAATGGGCGTCAACAAGATCCGTTTCCCGGGCACGTCGGCCATCGGCATCAAGCCGGTGTCCGTGGAGGGCACCGAGCGCCTGGTGCGCAAGGCCTTCCAGTACGCCATCGACAACGACAAGCCCTCGGTCACTCTGGTGCACAAGGGCAACATCATGAAGTTCACGGAAGGCGGCTTCCGTGACTGGGGCTACGCCTTGGCGAAGAAGGAATTCGGCGCCGTGGAGATCGACGGCGGCCCGTGGATGAAGTTCAGGAACCCGCGCACGGGCAAGGACATCGTGGTCAAGGACGCGATCGCCGACGCCTTCCTGCAGCAGATCCTGCTGCGCCCCGCGGAGTACAGCGTGGTGGCCACGCTCAACCTGAACGGCGACTACATCTCCGACGCGCTGGCCGCGCAGGTCGGCGGAATCGGCATCGCCCCGGGCGCCAACATGAGCGACTCGGTCGCCATGTTCGAAGCCACGCACGGCACGGCGCCGAAGTACGCCGGCAAGGACTACGTCAACCCCGGCTCCGAGATCCTGTCGGCCGAGATGATGCTGCGCCACATGGGGTGGACGAAGGCCGCGGACCTGATCATCAGCTCCCTCGAGAAAGCCATCCTGTCGAAGAAGGTGACCTACGACTTCGCGCGCCTCATGGAAGGCGCCACGCAGGTCAGCTGCTCGGGCTTCGGCAAGGTGATGATCGAGAACATGTGACCTTCCCTTTCGTCATTCCCGCGCAGGCGGGAACCCAGGGCTTCCGCATCGAATGCCCTGGATCCCCGCCTTCGCGGGGATGACGTGGATCCAAGCAGCCGCCTTCGGGCGGCTTTTTCATTGGCGGAAGGCCGTCCGTTTCCACAGGATAAAATAGCGGCTCGCATCGTGCGACCGCCGCACCCATCAACCTTCCTGAGGGACCACCTTGGCTTCCGACCGTTCCAAGATCATCTACACGCTCACCGACGAAGCTCCGTACCTGGCGACGCATTCGTTCCTGCCCATCGTCCGCACCTTCGCGGCGGCGGCGGGCATCGAGGTGGTGGAGAGCGACATCTCCGTGGCCAACCGGATCCTGGGCGAGTTCCCGGACTTCCTCGGCGACCAGCAGAAGGCGCCCAACACGCTGGCGGAACTGGGCAAGAAGACGCTGCAGCCCGACGCCAACATCATCAAGCTGCCCAACATCAGCGCTTCGCAGAACCAGCTGGTGGCCGCGATCCGCGAGTTGCGGGCCCGCGGCTACATGGTCCCCGAGTACCCGGAGAACCCCAAGACCGACGAGGAAAAGGCGATCCGCCAGCGCTACGCGAAGGTGCTGGGCTCGGCGGTGAACCCCGTGCTGCGCGAGGGCAACTCCGACCGCCGCGCCCCGAAGGCGGTGAAGGAATTCGCCCGCAAGCATCCGCACAGCATGGGCGCGTGGAGCCCCGCCTCGCGCACGCACGTGTCGCACATGGTCGGCGGCGATTTCTACGCCGGCGAGAAGTCGATGACGCTGGACCGCGCGCGCGACGTCAAGATGGAGCTGGTCACGAAGTCGGGCAAGACCCTCGTGCTCAAGCCCAAGGTCTCCCTGCTGGAAGGCGAGATCATCGACTCGATGTTCATGAGCAAGAAGGCCCTGCTGGCCTTCTACGAACAGCAGATCGAGGACGCCAAGAACAGCGGCGTGATGTTCTCGCTGCACGTGAAGGCCACGATGATGAAGGTGTCGCACCCCATCGTGTTCGGCCACTGCGTGCGCATGTTCTACAAGGAAGCCTTCGAGAAGCACGGCAAGCTGTTCGACGAGCTGGGCGTGAACGTGAACAACGGCATGGCCAACCTGTACGAGAAGATCGCGACGCTGCCGCAGTCGCAGCAGGACGAGATCAAGCGCGACCTGCACGCCTGCCAGGAGCACCGCCCCGAGCTGGCCATGGTCGATTCGGCCAAGGGCATCACCAACTTCCATTCGCCCAACGACATCATCGTCGACGCCTCGATGCCGGCCATGATCCGCCAGGGCGGCAAGATGTACGGCGCCGACGGCCGCCTGAAGGAAGTCAAGGCGGTCATCCCCGAGTCGACCTTCGCCCGCATCTACCAGGAGATCATCAACTTCTGCAAGTGGCACGGCAACTTCGACCCGAAGACCATGGGCACCGTGCCCAACGTGGGATTGATGGCGCAGCAGGCCGAGGAGTACGGCTCGCACGACAAGACCTTCGAGGTGCCGGAAGACGGTGTCGCCAACATCACCGACCTGGCCACCGGCGAGGTGCTGCTGTCGCAGAACGTGGAACAGGGCGACCTCTGGCGCATGTGCCAGGTGAAGGACGCCGCCATCCGTGACTGGGTCAAGCTGGCCGTCACGCGCGCCCGCAACTCCGGCATGACCGCCGTGTTCTGGCTGGACTCCTACCGCCCGCACGAGGCGGAGCTGCGCAAGAAGGTCGACAGGTACCTGAAGGACCACGACACCCAGGGCCTCGACATCCGCGTCATGAGCCAGGTGCGCGCCATGCGCTTCACGCTGGAGCGCGTGATCCGCGGCAAGGACACCATTAGCGTCACCGGCAACATCCTGCGCGACTACCTGACCGACCTGTTCCCCATCATGGAACTGGGCACCAGCGCCAAGATGCTGTCGATCGTGCCGCTGATGGCCGGCGGCGGCATGTACGAGACCGGCGCGGGCGGCTCGGCTCCCAAGCACGTGCAGCAGCTGGTCGAGGAGAACCACCTGCGCTGGGATTCGCTGGGCGAATTCCTCGCCCTGGCGGTGAGCCTGGAGGACGAGGGCATCAAGACGGGCAACCAGAAGGCGAAGATCGTCGCCACGGCGCTGGACGCCGCCACCGGCAAGCTGCTCGAGAACAACAAGAGCCCGTCGCCCAAGACCGGCCAACTCGATAACCGCGGCAGCCAGTTCTACCTGACGCTGTACTGGGCGCAGGCGCTCGCGGCCCAGACCGAGGACGCCGAACTGGCCAAGCGCTTCGCGCCCCTGGCCAAGGCGCTCGCGGAGAACGAGAAGAAGATCGTCGACGAGCTCAACGCCGTGCAGGGAAAGGCGGTCGATATCGGCGGCTACTACTTCCCGGACCGCAAGAAGGTCGCGGCCATCATGCGTCCCAGCGAGACGTTCAACAAGGCGCTTGCAGCCGCACAGGCCTGAGCATTTGCCGTCATTCCCGCGCAGGCGGGAATCCAGGGCTTCCGCATCCATCGAATGCCCTGGGTCCCCGCCTCCGCGGGGATGACGATCGAAAGCCGCCCCCCGGGCGGCTTTTTTCTTTCTACCTGCCGCCGGAAGCCTGCAGCTACCGCGTGGCGGTGGGACGACCTGGACTTCGCTTCGCCCGTCGCGCGGCTATGCGAAGACCTGGGCTGCTGACGCCGCCGGCGTTACGCCCTGTTGCGCGGCGGCGTCCGGGCGCAACAAGACGCCTGCCGCCGGTCGTGCCCGCCTTCGCGCCTGTCGCCGACGGGCGGCTTGCCGCCGGGCATGCGCTCCACTTCCGGGGTGGGCTCCCGCATCCGGGGGCCGATGGAGACCGCACTTGATCTTCCTGCGCGCCACACTGCTGTCCGCGGCGCTGGGCCTCCTGGCCACCGCCCCTGCGCTCGCGGACGACGACGATCGGGGCCGCGGCCACGGCCACAAGCACGGCCACCACAAGCACGAGAAACACAAGCACAAGCACAAGCACGATCGCCATGAGCACGATCGCGACCACGCCTCGTACGAAGAGGAATACTGGGACGGCCACTGCAAGGTGGAGCGCAAGTGGGAGCGTGACGGCGACTACAAGGAGGAGCGCAAGTGCAAGGGCGCGCGTCCGGTGCACGTGATCCCGGCCCAGCGGGTGCAGCCGGTGGTGGTGTACCCGCCCTGGATCGTGGTGCAGGAAGGCCAGCGCGCCTACGACCCCAAGTACCAGCCGCGCCCTGTGCGGATGGCTTCGCGCTGCAACAGCGACACCGTCGGGCGCGTGCTCGGCGGCATCGTGGGCGGCACCCTGGGCACGCAGATCGGCAAGGGCAACGGACGCACGGCCGCCATCATCGGCGGGGCCGTGGCTGGCGTGCTGATCGGGGGCGAGGTGGGCAAGCGCATGGACGCCGCCGACCAGGGCTGCGTGGGCCAGGTGCTGGAAGTGGCGCCGGTCGACCGTCGCGTGCAATGGGTCGAAGGGCCCACGCAATACGTCGTGGTGCCGGGCCGCGTGGTGAGCCGTGAAGGCAGCTACTGCCGTCCCTACACCGTGGAAGTCACCCTGGAAGGCCGCCGCGAGCGCAGCGAGGGCCTGGCCTGCCGCCGGGGCGACGGGGTCTGGGTCGCCGCCTGAGCATCCCCGCGCCAATGGAAAGGCCGCCCGCGGGCGGCCTTTCTCTTTTTCTTCCTCCGGGATGGCCGATCAGTCGGCCCGCTTCATGAGCCCCAGTAGAACCTGCCGCGCGGCGCGGGGCAACCACCGGATGGGAGATGCCGCGTCATTTCTGCGCGTGATCGGCGCCGTGCGTGCCGGTGGCGTGGAACTGCGGCGCGCGCACCTTGGGCTGGCGCAGGGGCCGCTCGGCGGTGCTCGGCTGCGTCTGGATAGGGCCGGGCTGCGCCTGGATGTTCTGGGCCAGCTGGCCCTTGGGGCCCTGCTGGATGTCGAAGCTCACGCGGGAGCCCTGCTTGAGGGTCTTGAAACCCTCCATCGTGATCGCCGAGAAATGGGCGAAGACGTCCGAGCCGCCGCCATCGGGCTCGATGAACCCGAAGCCCTTGGCATCGTTGAACCACTTGACTGTGCCGGTCGCCATGACGCGCGCCCCCGTATTTTGTTCCCTCAATGGCGCGCGAGTGTCCTTGAAGACCGCCCAGCTGTCAATATTTTCACTTAGGGCCACGCAAGTCCGCGCCAGCAAAGGATTTCAGCTCATCGGACCTGGCTGCGGGCGAAGAATGGAACGCATGCGCAGCCTTGTCGCTTGAATGTGACGGGACCGTCGCCATTTCACCTTGGGTCGGCGGGCGCGATTTGCCGTCGATAGAATGATTTTCATGGCCAGTCAGACACCCCTCCCGCCACCGGCCGGTCCCGTCACTCGGCCGTCGGACGACGGCGGCGACTCGGTGGTCGCAGAGCGGAAAACCCAGAAGACCAAACCCCCGCAGATGTACCAGGTCGTCATGTTGAACGACGACTACACGCCCATGGAATTCGTGGTGGTGGTCATCCAGGAGTTTTTCAACAAGGATCGCGAGACGGCTACACAGATCATGCTGAAGATCCATCTGGACGGAAAGGGCATCTGCGGCGTCTACTCGAGGGACGTCGCGGCGACCAAGGTCCAGCAGGTCCAGGAGGCGGCCCGCCAGGCGGGGCACCCCCTGCAGTGTTTGAGTGAACCGGTCGAATGAGCCGGGACTCAGAGGAACAGAACGTTTTGAACGACAGGCAGAAGGAATTCTCATGATTGCCCAGGAATTGGAAGTCAGCCTCCACATGGCCTTCGTGGAAGCGCGTCAGCAGCGCCACGAATTCATCACGGTGGAGCATCTGTTGCTGGCCCTGCTGGACAATCCCAGCGCGGCCGAAGTACTTCGCGCCTGCAGCGCGAACATCGACGACCTGCGCAAGTCGCTGGCGAACTTCATCAAGGACAACACCCCGCAGGTCGCGGGGACGGATGACGTCGACACGCAGCCCACCCTGGGCTTCCAGCGCGTCATCCAGCGCGCGATCATGCACGTGCAGTCCACGGGCAACGGCAAGAAGGAAGTGACCGGCGCCAACGTGCTGGTGGCGATCTTCGGCGAGAAGGACTCGCATGCCGTGTACTACCTGCACCAGCAGGGCGTGACGCGGCTCGACGTGGTGAACTACATCGCCCACGGCATCAAGAAGAGCGACCCGCCGGAGCCGGCCAAGAGCGGCGAGAACGCTTCGTCCGAAGAGGGCGAGGGCGGCGAGAAGAACGAGAAGGCGTCGCCCCTGGAGCAGTTCACGCAGAACCTGAACCAGGCCGCCAAGGACGGCAAGATCGATCCGCTGATCGGCCGCGAGTACGAGGTCGAGCGCGTGATCCAGATCCTGTGCCGCCGCCGCAAGAACAACCCGCTGCTGGTGGGCGAAGCCGGCGTGGGCAAGACTGCCATCGCCGAAGGCCTCGCCTGGCGCATCGTGCAGAAGGAAGTGCCGGAGATCCTCGCGGAATCCAACGTGTACTCCCTTGACATGGGCGCGCTGCTGGCGGGCACCAAGTACCGCGGCGACTTCGAGCAGCGCCTCAAGGGCGTGCTGCGCTCGCTGAAGGACAAGCCCAACGCGATCCTCTTCATCGACGAGATCCACACCCTCATCGGCGCCGGCGCGGCGTCGGGCGGCACGCTGGACGCGTCCAACCTGCTCAAGCCGGCGCTCTCCAGCGGCCAGCTCAAGTGCATCGGCGCGACCACGTTCACCGAGTACCGCGGCATCTTCGAGAAGGACGCGGCCCTGTCGCGGCGCTTCCAGAAGGTCGACGTGGTCGAGCCGACCGTGGAGCAGACGGTGGAGATCCTCAAGGGCCTGAAGACCCGCTTCGAAGAGCACCACAGCGTGAAGTACGCGGCGGCCGCCCTGCAGGCCGCGGCGGAGCTGAGCGCCAAGTACATCAACGACCGCCACCTGCCGGACAAGGCCATCGACGTGATCGACGAGGCCGGCGCCGCCCAGCGCATCCTGCCGGTGAACAAGCGCAAGAAGACCATCTCCAAGGCGGAAGTCGAGGAGATCGTGGCGAAGATCGCGCGGATCCCGCCTGCGTCGGTGTCCAACGACGACCGCAGCAAGCTGCAGACGCTGGAGCGCGACCTCAAGAGCGTGGTGTTCGGCCAGGACAAGGCGCTCGACGTGCTGGCGGCGTCCGTGAAGATGGCGCGCAGCGGCCTGGGCCGCGGCGACAAGCCGATCGGCGCCTTCCTGTTCTCCGGCCCCACGGGCGTCGGCAAGACGGAAGCGGCCAAGCAGCTCGCCTACATCATGGGCATCGACCTGATCCGCTTCGACATGTCGGAGTACATGGAGCGTCACGCGGTCTCGCGCCTGATCGGCGCGCCTCCGGGCTACGTCGGCTTCGACCAGGGCGGCCTGCTCACCGAGGCCATCACGAAGAAGCCGCACGCGGTGCTGCTGCTCGACGAGATCGAGAAGGCGCACCCGGACATCTTCAACGTGCTGCTGCAGGTGATGGACCACGGCACGCTGACCGACAACAACGGGCGCAAGGCCGACTTCCGCAACGTGATCGTCATCATGACCACGAACGCGGGCGCCGAGACCATGAACAAGGCGGTGATCGGCTTCACCAACGAGCGCAGCCCCGGCGACGAGATGGCGGACATCAAGCGCCTGTTCACGCCGGAGTTCCGCAACCGCCTCGATGCGATCGTCAGCTTCAAGCCGCTGGACGAGCAGATCATCCTGCGCGTGGTCGACAAGTTCCTGCTGCAGCTGGAACAGCAGCTGGCCGAGAAGAAGGTGGAGGTCACCTTCACCGACAGCCTGCGCAAGTACCTGGCCAAGAAGGGCTTCGATCCGCTGATGGGCGCGCGCCCGATGCAGCGCCTGATCCAGGACACGATCCGCCGCGCCCTGGCCGACGAACTGCTGTTCGGCCGGCTCACCGAGGGTGGCCGCCTCACGGTGGACATCGAGGTGAAGACCGACGACAAGGGCGTCGAGACGCCGGACGTGCAGCTGGACATCCAGCCGCTGCCGAAGAAGGAAGGCAAGGCCAAGCCGGAGCCGGAGGAAATCTCCACCGACGGACAGTAAGCCTCGTCACCCTGGAAAAGCCCGGCCCCGGCCGGGCTTTTTTCATGCGCGCAGAAGAGACTGCAGCGCGGGCCCCGCGAGGCCGATGCCCGTGACCACCAGCAGCGCGCACACGACCCTCAGCACGACGGCGCGGTCCCACGCCGGTGGATGGCGCTTCATCCACCAGGTGACGCCCATCGCCACCGGCACGGCGATCGCGCTCAGGCCCAGCGCGCGCAGGCTGAAGTTGCCGCTGCCGGCGACCATCGCCAGCCGGATCACGCTGCCGGCCGCGAGCGTGGCCACCAGGGTGTCGCGCACGGTGTCCAGCGACAGCGGCTGCCGGTAAAGCTGGTACACCAGCGGCGGCCCGGCCGCGGAGAACAATCCGCCGAGCACGCCGGAGAGGAAGCCGACGCTGCGGAACGAGGCGTCCGAAGAGCGCTGCGCCAGCGGCCGCGCGCGAACCAGCACCACGATGGCGCAGGCGATCACCACCACGCCGAGCAGCAGCCGCAGCACCATGACCAGGTTGGCGCTCAGCCAGGCGAGCAGCGCGACGCCTGCCGCCACCCCGGCGATGCTGCCGCCCAGCGTGGCGCGCAGGATGCCCCGGTCCAGCGAGTGGCGGCTGCCCCGCAGCGCGATGACGGCGGTGGCGAGCGACAGCAACGTGCCCACGTTGGCCACGTCCGCCAGCGGCGCGAGTTCGAACAGGCCCGTCAATCCCAGGAGGATCAGCACCAGCGCGAAGCCGGTGATGCTCTGGGCGCCCGCGGCCACCACGACGCAGAGCAGGAAGCCCGCGAGTTGCCAGGCCGTCACGCGCCCAGCTTCTTCAGGATGTGCTTCCAGTGCCGCGGCTCCACCGGGGTGATGGAGAGGCGGTTGCCCTTCTTCAGGACCAGGAGGTCCTCGAGCGCTGGGTCCTCGCGCATCTCGGGCAGGGTGAGGTTGCGCGTCTTCTTCAGCACCTGCACGTCCACCAGCAGCCAGCGCGGCGCCTCCGGCTTCGATGCCGGGTCGTGGTACGGCGACTTCCGGTCGAACTGCGTGGGATCGGGGTAGGCCGTCGAGGCCACGCGCGCGACGCCCACGACGCCGGGCTCGGCGCAACTGGAGTGGTAGAACAGCACGCCGTCGCCGACGCGCATGGCGTCGCGCATGAAGTTGCGCGCCTGGTAGTTGCGCACGCCCGTCCACGGCACCGTGGCATCGGGCGCCGCGAGGGCATCGTCGACCGAGACCTCGTCCGGCTCGGACTTCATCAGCCAGTAGTTCATGGCCCGATGATGCCCGCAAACCGCGGCGGGATCAGCGCGCGGCGATGCGCATGCGCAGCGGCGTGGGCTGCATGGTGAAGGCCAGCTGCTCCTGGACCGGCGCCCCATCGGCCGCTTCGACGGACAGCACGTCGAAGCGCGCGAGGAGGGTGGCCATGGCCATCTTGATCTCCAGCAGCGCGAGGTAACGCCCGGGGCACATGCGCGGGCCGGCGCCAAACGGCATGGAAGCCCGCTTGACCGAGGAGGCGTCGGCGCGCAGCCAGCGATCGGGGTCGAATCGCTCGGGGTCGGCGAAGCGCCGGCCATCCATCGCGCCGGGGCGCATCAGGAAAATGCAGAGCGTTCCCTGCGGGATGGCCACGCCGGCCACCGAGGTGTCGTGTTCGGCCTGTTGCGGCAGCAGCGGCGCCACCGGCTTGAGGCGCATCGTCTCGTGCGCGCAGGCTTCCACGAATGCCAGTGCGGCGAGCTGCTCGATGCGGGTGGGCAGGGGGTCGTCGCCCAGGGCCTGCCGCACCTCCTCCTGCGCGCGGCGCAGCAGGGCGGGCTGCTGCGCGAGCAGCCAGATCATCCAGGCGAGGGTGTGCGCGGTGGTGTCCTCGCCGGCGAGCAGCATGGTGGCGACGTTGGCCGCCACGTCCTCGTCGGTGAGCGCGTTGCCGGGCTGGTCGCGTGCGGCGAGCATCGCCTCGATCAGGTTGGTGGGCGATTCGCGCAGCGCCGGCTGCGCGCGCATGCGCTCCCGCGCGGTGGCGATGAACTCCTGCACGGCGGCGCGGAAGGCCTGCAGGTGCACGTCGAGCCGGCGGTCCGCGGGCAGCTTGAAGTGCCGCCAGTACGGGAAGGGTGCGAGCGTGCGGCGGAACAGCATCGGGAAGATCTTGTCCATGTGGCGCTGGATGACGTCCTGCTCGCCTTCCAGCGTGTTGATGTCGGTGCCGAAGGCGAGGCCCGCGATGACGTCCACGGTGTAGCGCATCAGGTCCTGCTGCAGCGGCACCGCCTCGCCCGCGCGCGCGGCGCGCGTCCAGCGCGCGGCCAGCCGTGCCGACACCTGCACCAGCGACGGGAAGTAGCGCTTGATGTGCCCGGGGTCGAACGCGGCCATCACCATCGGCCGCTGGCGGCGCCACTTCTCGCCGTTGGAGGCGAAGAGGCCGCCGAAGCCCATCTCGGTGGCCGTCGTGGAGACCCGTTCGGTGCGCCCGAAGGTGCCGGGCCGCTCGCGCAGCGCCTCGGCCGCGACGTGCGGGTCGGCGAACACGACGAACTCGCGGGCCCAGATGCGCATGCGGTAGATGTCGCCGTAGGCGCGCTGCCACGCTTCGAGTCGCTGGTGGAACAGCGGCCGACTGATCTGGTGTGCGTTGCCGATCATCGGCAGGGCGGGCGGGCCCGGCAGCTCGGCAATGCGGGTCATGGGAGCGATGGCAACCGGCATGGCGGGGAACCCTCCTGGGTCGGCCAGCATACGGGCGCGGATGGCCTCGCGCCAGCGAGGTTTTTCACTCGAATGGAGGATGGCCGCCCGAATCTCGGCAAGGAGCGGGTGATGGTGTTGAAGGTGACGGTGATGGGCGCGGGCGCCGTCGGCTGCTATTTCGGCGGCATGCTCGCGAGGGCGGGGCACGAGGTCACGCTCGTCGGCCGGCCGCAGCACGTGGAGGTGATCCGGCGCGACGGCCTGCGCATGGAGACCCGCACCTTCGACGAGCGGGTGCGGGTCCAGGCCGTCACCGATGCCGCGCAGGCGCCGTCGGCGGACCTCGTGCTGTTCTGCGTGAAGTCCATGGACACCGAGCCCGCCGGGCGCGCGTTGAAACCGCTGTTGCGCCCGGACACGCTGGTGCTCTGCCTGCAGAACGGCGTGGACAACGCCGACCGCCTGCGTGCCGTCCTGCCGGGGCAGGAAGTTGCGGCTGCCGTCGTGTACGTCGCCACCGAGATGACCGGCCCGGGGCACCTTCGCCACCATGGCCGCGGCGAACTGGTGATCGAGCCGGCCACGCGCAGCCAGGAGATGCAGCGCGCTTTCACGGGCGCCGGCGTGCCCACCGAGATCTCGGACAACGTGCGCGGCGCCTTGTGGCTCAAGCTGGTGCTCAACAGCGCGTACAACGCCATCTCGGCGATCGCCCAGCAGCCCTATGGCGAAACGGTGCGCGGCGAGGGCATCTGGGACGTCATGCGCGACGTGGTGGACGAATGCCTGGCGGTGGCCGGCGCCGAGGGCGTGCAGGTGCCGGGCGACCCGCATGCCGCCGCGCGCAAGCTGGTGGAGAGCATGCCGGCGCAGTATTCGTCCACGGCGCAGGACCTGGCGCGGGGCAAGCCGACCGAGATCGATTTCCTCAACGGCTATGTCGTGCGGCGCGGGCAGGCGCTGGGCATCCCGACGCCGGCCAATCGGGTGCTGTGGGCGCTGGTGAAGCTCCTCGAAGCCAAGAGGTCCTGAATGGCTCCCTCTCCCGCCGGCGGGAGAGGGTTGGGGTGAGGGCGCAACGGCAGGTTAAGCTCGCCGGCTCCCCATGAAGTCCCCCGCGCCGTCCGGTTGGCTCATCGCCAACCTTATCTCGCAGCTCGCCTTCGGCCTGCTGGCCATGACCATCTGCCTGCCTTCGATGCAGGACTGGCCCGCCACCTTCGGCGCCAGCCAGGCGGCCGTGCAGCTCACCCTCAGTGGCTTCATCGCGGCGTACGGCGGCCTGCAGCTCGTCTACGGTCCGCTGTCCGACCGCTTCGGCCGCAGGCCGCTGCTGCTGTTCGGCCTCGCGCTCGCGCTCGCCGGATCGGTGCTGGCGGCTCTCGCGCCCAACTTGGCCGTGCTCACGCTCGCACGCGTGCTGCAGGGCGCGGGCAGCGCCGCTGGCATGGTGGTGGGCCGCGCGATGGTGCAGGACCTGTTCATCGGCTCGGAACGCACGCGCATGATGGCCTTCGTGGGCATGACCATGGGCGTGTGCCCTCCGCTCGCCACGCTGGTGGGTGGCCAGCTGCACGTGCGCTTCGGGTGGCAGGCCAACTTCGTGCTGATGGCGGTGCTGGCCGGGGTGCTGCTGGTGGCCGGCTGGCGCGGCCTGCCGGCGGGACGCCCGCGGCACGCCCCGGGCCAGGGCGGCTGGCGCCCGCTGGTGGCCGGCTACCGGCGCCTGCTGCGCGAGCCGGCGTACCTGCTGTACGTGGCGATCCTGTCTTCGACCACCGCGACCTTCTACACCTTCCTCGGGGGCGCACCCATCGTGCTGAAGGCCTACGGCGTGACGCCGGAGCACATCGGCTGGTACATCATGTGCATCCCCATCGCCTACATCTTCGGCAACCTCTGGACCAGCCGCGCGATCCACGCGCGCAGCGACCGCCGCATCATGGGCCTGGGGCAGGCGTGGACGCTCACGGGCCTCCTGCTCGTGCTGGTGCTGGGCCTCGCGGGTGCGCACACGCCCCTGGCGCTGGCACTGCCGTTGGTGTTGCTCGGGATAGGCCACGGCCTGCTCGCGCCGCCCACGCTCTCTGGCACGGTGGGCCTCGTTCCGGCGCTCGCCGGTTCCGCCGCCGCCGTCGGCGGACTGCTGCAGCAGTTCAGCGGGGCCTTCGGCTCCTTCGTCGTGGGATTGGTGCCGCACGACGGGCAGGTGTCGCTCGCCGTGCTGATGCTGGCGTGGGCCGTGACCGGCCTCCTCGCGCAGCTGCTGCTGTTCCGCGTGGTGATGCGCCGCTAGCCGCCCAGCAGGCCGCCGAGTTCCTTCCACAGCTGCTGTACGCCCAGCGCCAGGAATAGGGCGGCAGTGATCCCCAGCAGGATGTTGCGCAGCGCGTTGTTGCCCCACCCCGGTGGCGCCCGCCGGCCGTTCAGCAGGCCGAGCAGCGTGATGGCGAGGAAGGGCATGAACAGCGAACCGAGGATGCCGTACAGCAGGATCAGGCCGATCGGCTTGTTCAGGAGGAACAGCACCATGGGCGGGAACGTCAGCCACAGCACGTAGAAGCGGAAGTACTTGCCGCCCACGCGCGTGTCGGGATGCCCCGAACGCAAGCCGCGCACGTTGCCCCAGAAGTCGGCGAACATCAGCGACACGCCGTTCCACACCCCGATCACCGAGGAGAAGGACGCGGCCCAGAAGCCGACCAGGAAGCCGATGCCCACCACGTCGCCATAGCGCTCGCGCAGCACGGTCGTCAGGTCCAGCAGGCCTTCGTCGCCGGCGCTGAGCGCCACGCCGGCGGAGCGCACGACCTCCGCGCCGACGATCAGCATGGCGATCACGAAGATCCCGGTCATCACGTAGGCCATGGTGTTGTCGATGCGCATGACGCGCATCCACTTGGGCGTGTACCAGCCCTTCTCGCGCAGCCAGTAGCCGTAGGCCGCCAGCGTGATGGTGCCGCCCACGCCGCCCGCCAGCGCCAGGGTGTAGAGCACGCCGCCGCGCGGGATCACCGGCACCAGCCCCTTCACCATCTCCGGGATGTTGGGCGCCGCGATGATCGCCAGCCCCACGACGGTGACGAACATCAGGCCCACCAGCACCGCCGTGACCTTCTCGAACAGCGCGTAGTGGCCCCACCAGACCATGGCGAAGCCGGCCAGTCCCATGAACACCGCCCAGATCTTCAGGTCCACGCCCGGGAAGAGGGCCGCCAGCGGCATCGCGGCCGACGACATCGCCGTCGCGCCGTACACGAAGCCCCAGATCATGATGTAGGGACCGAAGTACCAGGTGGTCCAGCGTCCCAGCGTGCGCCAGCCCTCGAAGATGGTCTTGCCGCTCGCCAGCGTGTAGCGCCCCGCGCCTTCGACCAGGATGATCTTGAGGACCACGCCCAGGATCACGGCCCACAGCAGCCCGTAGCCGTAGCGCGAGCCGGCCACCAAGGTGGCCACCATGTCGGCCGCGCCGACGCCGGTGGCGGCGACCACCAGGCCGGGCCCCACGATCTTCCACCGGGCGGGCGCGCCGCCGTCGTCGTCGACGAGGCTGCTCGTGCCGTGGGCGCCGGGGCGCAGGTCTTCAGCTTTTTCCATGGACGGCGCTGGTGGGTTCCGGGCTCGCGGTTTGCTCGTGCAGCGGGTCTTCCTTCGGATCCAGCACGGCCAGCAGGTCGGAGGTGGTGCGCAGCACCAGCCCGGCGCCGGCAGCCTTCAGTTCGTCCTCGGTGCCGAATCCGCACAGTACGGCCACCGTCTGCGCGCCGGCGGCGCGGCCGGTGCGCACGTCGATGGTGGTGTCGCCGATCATCAGGCACTCGGACGGCGCCACGCCCATCTTCTCCGCCGCGTACAGCAGCGGCTCCGGATGCGGCTTCATGCGGCGCGTGGTCTGCGCGCCCACGACGGCCGTGAACAGCTCGCGCACGCCGAAGTGTTCCAGGAAGCGCTCCACGCGCGGCGCGCTGCCGGTGGAGATGGTGCACATGGGGTAGAGCTTCGAGAGGGTGTGGAGCATCTCCTGCACGCCGGCCATCATCTCGTGCGGCACTTCGTCGAGCGCTTCCGGGTTGCGGGTGTGCGCCGGATCGGCGCCGCGTTGCTTGACGGCGCGCAGCCGCGAACGCAGGCGGTCGACCGGGGTGTCCAGGCCGAGGCGGTCGAGGAGCGCATAGGCGCCATGCACCGGGGTTTCCATGCCCATCACCACCTGCCGGGCGACGCGTTCGCTGCGCCGGCCGCTGACGCCGGGCAGCTTGTCGATCCAGGCGGCGAGCTGGGCCACGATGTGGTCGTCGGTGTCCGCGATGGTGCCGTCGACGTCGAAGCAGAGGGCACGGATGCGCTGGAGCTCGAGGGGCATGGGCCGAGCTTAGCCAAGCCGCCCGGGCCGGCGCGTCGGCGGGAACCGCAAGTTACGGTGCCTTCAGCGCTGCGGGTCGTCGGCAGCCAGGCCCGCGCCAAGCCCGGCGCCGCCGGCGGCCAGGCCCATGCCGCCGCCTCCACCGCCGCCTGTGCCTCGCCCGCCGCCACCTCCCGCGCCGCGTTCCGCGCGCGGGTCACCCCGGCCGCCGCCGCGCCCGCCGGGCGATCCGCCGGGGCGCGCCGGCCCCTGCCGCGGGATGTCCGGCGAGACGGCTTCGAGGTCGAGCACCTCGCGGATGTACGCACGCAGCGACACCACGAGCGCCGCGGTTTCGACGGGACGGCCAGCCACGAGGTCGTTGGCCGCGGCGACGGCGAGCTTCACCTGCTCGGCGGTGCCCAGCAGGATGACGTCGGACAGCGCGGCTTCCACCGCATCGCGGATGCGGCGACGGCGTTCGGAGCCGGGGGAGTCGCGGCCTTCTTCGCCCAGGTCGCGCCGGTGCGAGGGGTCGACCTGCAGGTTGCCGGTGAAGGAGCCGCCCAGCGTCTTGTAGGCGGCGATCAGGGTGCGCAGCCGCTCGTTGATCTGGCGGTTCTGGCGTTCGCGGCGCTGCTGCACCGTTTGCATCACCAGCAGCCGGATGCCCACCATCACGAGAGTGACGAGGACCAAGCCCAGCAGCGTGGTGAGCAGCCCCTCCCAGGAGCTGAAATCGAAGGCGGAGCGCATGCGGCCGAGTCTAGGGCCGCACGTGCTCGCCTGGGGGCGCTAGAGGCTCAGCGCCGCTGCGGGGGACGCGCGCCGCCCACGAACGGCTTGCGCTCGGGCAGGTGGCGGAACATGATGCGGCCCTTCGTCAGGTCGTAGGGCGACAGTTCGAGGGTGACGTCGTCACCCGCGATGATGCGGATGCGGTGCTTCTTCATCTTGCCGCCGGTGTAGGCGACGAGTTCGTGCCCGTTCAGCAGCTTCACGCGGCAGCGGGAATCGGGGAGGATTTCCTCGACGCGACCGCGCATTTCGATCAGTTCTTCCTTGGCCATGGGGACTCCATTCATCAGGTTGGGGAGCGATGGAGCCCGGATGCAATCACAAACGCATGGGATTCATTCGAAAAGGCGAAACCGACCGATCACCGCAAAGGGGCAGCCACGAAGACTGCCGGGTTGATATTGTGCTCGCAAACGGCCCCGAGTGCACTGGGGGTGCGCAATAGGCTTACTTGCGGTGCAGGAAGAAGGCCATCATGGCCTCGGAGGCGCTCGGCCCCTGCGGATCGGTGAAGGATCCGCCCGCGTGGCCACCTGACCAGGCATGCGGGGCTCCGGCAATGCTCCAGCTTTCGAGCACGGTCGTCCCCTCGCTGTCGCGCCACTGGACCCGCGTGGCGCGACGCGAGTGCGCCCCGTGCGCCCCGGGGCTCTCGAGAGGGATCAGCGTGGTGCCCGCGGCCCGGTGCGCGTGCACCTGCCGCTGCAGGACGGCGTCGGCATTGCCTGGCGCAACCGTCTTGTCGGCGGTGCCGTGGAACACGATGGTGGGAATCGCTGCCGTGCGGTGCGCGGCAGCCTGCGACGCCCCCCTGCGCATCGCGCTGAACGCCGACGGCACGTCGTGCGCAGCGCGTGCCGGCAGGCCGGAATGCACGCCGACGGCCGCGAACACGTCGGGGTACAGGTCCCCCAGGGTCGCGGCCATGGCGCCGCCGGCGGACAGGCCGGCGACGTACACGCGCCGCGGATCGCCGCCATGCGTGGCCACGACGGACTGCACCAATGCGGCGATCATCGCCGGCTCGCCGCCGTCGCGCTTCTGGTGCTGCGGGTCGAACCAGTTCCAGCAACCCATCTGGTTGGCCTTGCGCAGTTGTTCGGGGTACAGCACCAGCACGCCCTCGCGCGCCGCCACCTCGTTCATGGCGGTGCCGCGGGCGAAGTCCTCGGCGTCCTGCTTGCAGCCATGCAGCATCACGACGACGGGCAACAGGATCGCCGGATCGATCCTTGCCGGCTCGTACAGGCGATAGCGCCAGCGGTGCCCGCCATGGGCAAACACGTGCGCGGTGAAGGATTCGCCGCGCGGGCGGGGCGCGTGGTGGTGCGCCGGGCCGGTCAACGGCGGGGTGTCGAAGACCTCGCGGCAGGGGACGTCGATGAAGTCGGATTCCGTGCGCGCTTGCGGATAGGAAGGCGGCGCTTCCTGGCGCTCGCGGCCCATCCCCAAAGCCTGCTGGATCAACTGGGTCGCCTCCTGGAGGCGCCCGTCGCGGGTGAGCTGCGTTGCCAGTGCCAGTGCTGCTGCCGTCCTGTCCATGGCATTCCTTCGATATGGTTGCTGCAGTGCACCATATCGGGCGGGATCGACCGATCACAAGCCGGGCGTGCCCCCATTTTTGCCAGGATCAGCCGGTGCCGAACCGCACCGTGGATTTCTGCCTAGCCCGCGAACCCCACGAAAACGTCCTGCACGTCGTCGTGCGCGTCGATGGCGGCCAGGAAGGCCTCGACTTCCTGCAGCTCCACGGGCGTCAGGCTGGCGGGGTCGATCGGATTCTTCGCCTTGTAGCCCAGCTTGGCTGACAGCACGGTGAAGCCTTGCGCCGGGAGCGCACGGCTCACCAGGTCGAGGTCTGCGGCATCCGTCAGGAACAGCGTCGTGCCTTCCTCTTCGCCCGGCTCGAAATCCTGCGCGCCCGCCTCGATCGCGGCCAGCTCAGGGTCGGCCCCGGCTTGCGCGGGCTCGGCTTCGATCATCCCGACGTGGTCGAAATCCCAGGCCACCGAGCCCGAGGCGCCGAGCTGGCCCTTGCGGAACAGCACGCGCATCTCGGGGGCCGTGCGGTTCACGTTGTCCGTCAGGCATTCGACCATCAGCGGCACGCGGTGCGGCGCGAAGCCCTCGTAGATCACGCGCTCGAACTGCACCGTCTCACCCGTGAGGCCGGCCCCTTTCTTGATCGCGCGATCCAGCGTGTCCCTGGGCATCGACGCCTTGCGCGCCTGCTCCACCACCAGCCGCAGCCGGGAGTTGGTGGCCGGATCGGCGCCGTTGCGCGCGGCCACCATGATGTCCTTGGCCAGCCTGCCGAACAGCTTGCCCTTGGCGTCGGCCGCCTGCGCCTTGCCTTTTGCCTTCCACTGCGCACCCATGTCGAATGTCTCCGAAGCAAACAGCGAGTTTCTCAGACTTCGGCAACGGCGCCGCCGCGTGCGTGTCACCGACAATGGGCGGATGAGCGAAACCGAAGAGAGCGGCGAGAAGATCGCCGAAGACAGGCTGTGGCGCGACAACGGCTGGACGGCCCGTGTCATCAAGAACGACGACGACGACGGCTGGGCCGTCTCCATGACCCCGGACGGCCAGGTGGAGCCGGCGCTGGTGGGGCCGTGGACGATGGGGCGCGACAAGAAGAATCCCAAGCCCCTGGACACCTCGGCCTTCAACACGCTGGTGAAGACCGCAGCGGAATTCGTGCGACGGCATGAGCAGCAACTGCACGCGACCCTGCACCAGCGCCTGGAGATCGACCACCGGGGCGAGCGCGTGGAAGTGCTGCTGGACATCGAGCCGGACGAAGAGAATCCGTCCGCCCTACTGCGGGCGATCGATGCCGGTGGGACGCTGTTGGCGGAAGTGAAGGTGCCGCCTTCGTTCAAGCTGACTCGAGGAAGTGCGACGAAGTGGGCGGAGGCGGGGTTTGGTACCAAGGTGTCGTGAAGCTGGGGGCAGCGCACCCGCCAACAGGCGCTTGTCACGACTTGTTCGATCGCGGATCATCCCGACAGGGAGAGACAACAAGCAGTGGCAACGATGATCCCGGCCCTGGGCTCGTGCGCATCGCGCATGACGTCCGGCGAACGCCGCCTGGCCGAACGCCTGGAACAGAAGCTCGACGACGATTACCTGCTCTGGTACGACGTTCCCGTCGGCCCGAAGCAGACGCATCCTGATTTCGTCATCATCCATCCGCGCCGCGGGCTGCTGATCCTGGAGACCAAGGACTGGCGGCTGGACACCATCCAGCAGGCGGGCAAGCTGGCTTGGGACATCCTGGACGACGGGCGACCCAAGAGCGTGATCAACCCCCTGCAGCAGGCGCGCGTCGGCGCAATCCAGGTGGTCAACGCGCTGGAGCGTGACGCGCAGCTGGTGCAACCCGACGGACCGTACAAGGGCAAGCTCGCCTTTCCCTGGGGCCATGGCGTGGTCTTCACCCGCATCACCCGCAAGCAGTTTGACGCCGCCGGCCTGGGCCACGCGATCGAGCCGGACCGGGTGATCTGCCAGGACGAGATGACGGAGGCGGAGGACGCCGAGGCTTTCCAGCAGCGCCTGTGGAACATGTTCCCGCACGCCTTCGGCAGCAAGGCGATGTCGCTGCCGCAGCTGGATCGCGTGCGCTGGATCATGTTCCCCGAGGTGCGCGTGCCGGAGCAGGGCGCCCTGTTCGACGACAGCACCGACGACCTGCCGGACATGATGCGCGTGATGGACATCCAGCAGGAGCAGCTGGCGCGCAGCCTGGGCGAGGGCCACCGCGTGATCCACGGCGTGGCCGGCTCGGGCAAGACCATGATCCTGGGCTACCGCGCCGAGCACCTGGCGAAGCGGCCTTCGGACAAGCAGGTGCTGGTACTTTGCTTCAACGAGCCGCTGGCGGTGAAGCTGGATGCGATGTTCCAGGCCAAGGGGCTGGCGGATCGCGTGCATGCGCGCAACTTCCACAAGTGGTGCCGTCAGCAGCTGAAGGCGTATGGGCAGCCGATCCCGAACCAAAGTCCCGACATGTTCGATCGCATGGTCGACAACGTCATCCGCGCCGTCGACCGCAAGCAGATCCCCAGCGGCCAGTACCAGGCCGTGCTGGTCGACGAGGGCCATGACTTCAGGCCGGAGTGGTTCAAGCTGGTCACGCAGATGGTGGACCCGGAGACCAACAGCCTGCTGGTGCTGTACGACAGCGCGCAGAACATCTACGGCAAGAGCAAGAGCCGCAAGTTCAGTTTCAAGAGCGTGGGCATCCAGGCCGCGGGCCGCACCACCATCCTGAAGATCAATTACCGCAACACCCGGCAGATCCTGCAGACGGCGAACCTCGTGGCGGCGGAATTCCTGCAGCCGGAGGCGCAGGACGAGGACGGGACGCCGCTGGTGCAGCCTGTGAGCTGTGGACGGGATGGACCGGCGCCCCTGATCGTGCGGCTACCGAGTCTGCGCGAGGAGGCGCTGAAGATCGCCGATCTGCTGGCGGCTGCGCACCAGGAGGGGCATGCGTGGGGCGACATGGCCATCCTGTGCCGGCGGCATTCGGTGATGTTCGAGTGCGCGAGCGTGCTGCGTGCGCGAGGCCTACCGCATCAGGTGCGCGAGCGGTCCGGCGACTTCGCACCGCTGGCGGACAGCATCAAGGTGATGACGATGCATGCGAGCAAGGGCCTGGAGTTCCCCGTGGTGGCGGTGCCTGGCGTGGGGCAGATGCCGGAGGAGGGGGAGGAAATCGGGGATGAGGCGAGGTTGTTTTATGTCGCGGCGACCAGGGCGACGCAGAGGCTGGTGGTGACGGTGAGCGGAGCCGGGCAGTTTGCCCGCGCCTTGTCGCTTTAAGCGTCCGGTCATCCCCTCATGACGTCCCGGAAGCAGCGGTCAGTTTCGTTGTTGAACGTGGCCAACGCTTCTTCGTCTTCGGCCGCTTCGGCTGCCTGCTAGGCATCCAGAGCGGCTTTCACTTCGGCGCGCCGGGCGGAGTCGCGATCGCGCTCTTTCAGCTTCTTGAGCGACCAAGCGAGGTTTGCCGCGATCTCGGTCGGCTAGGGCAGACCCCAATCAATGGCGGGCGTCAGCTGTGTCGCATGCACAACGCGCCTTCTTTCGGGGTATGTGCGGAAGACCTCCTCCGGGTCATCATGGTGGCTTCCAACCAAAACGAGCGAGGGCAAATGAACCTGAAGTCTTTCCTGTGTGCATTGGCGGCGGCTGGCGTCGCATTCGGCGCAGCTTCGGCCGCACACGCTCAGCGCGCAGCGACCACCTTGCCGGTGTGGGACGCAACGCAGAACAAGGACACCCTGCGCAAGATCACGACCAGCCTGAACGAGCAGGACGGCTTCAAGCTCTCGCTGTGCGACAAGACCTTCATGAAGATGGGCGTCCTTCCGGATGACGCCCGGACTTTCGAGGGCTGTGGGGGTGCCAAGGGCACCGGCACCTACGTCGATGGCCAGGACCGCGGCACGTTCGAGTGGGGCTACGCGCTCGGCGACGACGGCAAGGTCCGCGTGAAGACCTACAAGGAGTGGGAAGACCCGCAGTGGGGCAAAGACGCGATCAACGGCGACAAGCGCGCCGTGATGGTCTTGATGCGGTACACGGGCGGCGCGCGGAAAGGCAAGTCCTACGGAACCGTCTCCGGTCCGCAGGAGGGATCCGTCTACCAGTACATGTTTCCGGGCTACTTCGGCAAGTAGGCGCCAGACATGGAAGCCGCGTGGCGCCTGCGCGGCCAAGTCTCCCTGGCATGGCCGCCAGCAAGTCCGGCGGCTGGCGCCAAGGCCATCCGCTTCAATGTGAAAGCCCCTCCTGCATCCGCAGCGAGGGGCTTTTCTCTGGCCGGCTGGGACGTAAGCGGCTGGCGATCCCGTGTTGACGCGTAGGCCGCGCCCTGGTGCGATCAGGCTGCCGGTTGCCACCGGTGCGGCAGCAGCTCACCGATGTGAATCGCCGGCTGCGTTGGCAGCCGCTCCATCACGTCCTTCAGGTAGGCGTGCGGGTCTTGTCCGTTCAGCCGAGCCGAGTGCACAAAGCTCATGATCGCGGCGAGTCAAGCGGACTGGAAGGCGCACTTCACGGGGCTCGGCGTGCGCCCCGCGGATATCGACACGCGGGCGCAGTGCCTGGGCGGCGAGGGCTGGGGCGGCACGGCACGCGTTCGCCACGGGGCGCCGCGCTTCGGGAACGCCTCAGCTGCAAGCGCCGGCGCCTTCCGCCGCCGCTGCGCGATGGATGGCGACAGCCCTCAGCAGCGCACGCTGGACGTCCGTGATCTCCGCGGGCTTCATCAGCTGGCTGGCGAAGCCTTCCATCGCCAGGGGCGCGCCATATGCGGTGAGGGCGACGACGGGCAGGTGGCGGCACAGCTCGTTCCCGAGTTCGAGCCCCGATCCGTCCGGCAGGCCCAGGTCGGCCAGGATCACGTCGAAGGATTCCCCGGATTCGTGCACGAGGGCGCGCGCGCTGGCGCAAGTGGCCGCATGGGTCATGGTCCAGCCGAGCGTCGTGAGGGCGTAGCGCATGGCGTCCGCCGCGTCGGCGTGGTCCTCCACGTAGAGCACATGCAATGGCGCCGTTTCGGTCCGTGCGCGCGCCGGGAAGTCCGCGCGCGCGCCGCCTCGAGGCAGGCAGAGCCGGAAGCTTGCCCCCTGGCCCACGCCGGCGCTCGAAGCGACGATCCTGCCCCCGTGCTGCCGGGCGATGGCGGCGCAGATGGCCAGCCCCAGGCCGAAGCCCCCATAGCGGTTCGTGACCTCGGACCCACCCTGCTCGAAGGGCTCGAAGATGAACGGCAGGACCGCGGGATCTATCCCCGCACCCGTATCGGCCACCTCGATGTAGAAACTCTCGTCGTCGCACGCGGTGCGGACCCAGACCGTTCCCCGCAGCGGGGTGAACTTGATCGCATTGCCCAGCAAATTGACGAGCACCTGCTGGACGCGGGCCGCGTCGCACCGCAGCTGGGATTCGACCTGCGTCGTGGAGAATTCCACTCGCAGGTCGACACCGGCCGCGATGGCCTGGTGCTGCGCCGCGTAGATGCACTCGGTCACCAGCCGGTTCAGGTTGACCTCGCCGATGCGCAAGGCCAGCTTGTTCTCGGAAGCAGTGCTGAATGTCAGCAGGTCGTCCAGCAGCCGGGCGGCCGATGCGGCGTTGCGCCGGATGATCCCGACGAGGCGCTCCTGGCGGGGTGGCTCCAGCGCCTGCCCCTCCAGCAGGATGGCGGACGTCGAGATCGGCGCCAGTGCCGAGCGAAGTTCATGGGCAATCGACCCGAGGAACAGGTTTCGCGCCGACGTCGCCGCAGCCGCGGCATCCGCCTGCAGGCGCACCGACTGGCTTGCGCGGTACTGCAAGGTGGCGTCCCGCACGGTCAGGCAGAACCGGTGGGGCCGCCCGTCCGCGCCGACGTCGGCCACGCAGGTGATCTCGGCCCACATGCGCAGGCCGTCGCGGCGCAGCATCCAGCCGCAGTCGTGGAACGGCTCGCCGCCCGTGGAGTTGCGCAGGCGGAGGAGGAGCGCGGATGCTTCGGGCATGCCCCTGAAGAAGGCTTCGACCGGCTGGCCGATGAGATCGGCCGCCTCATACCCGAGCACGGCGGCCACGCCTCGGCTGCAGTTCGACACCATCCAGTGTTCATCGAAGAGCACCGTCGCATTGCGCTCGGCCAGCCACGCAGCAGCCTGCGCCATGCGGGCATCCTGCTCGTCCGACCCGCGCGGCGAGGCGCCTTCGCGCGCCAGAATCCGGACTGCCGCCGGCCCGACGTCCTGCAATCGCGCCCGTTCGATGAAGTCCGCTGCGCCGGTGCCCAGGGCCGCGACCACCGCGGCCGTCTCAGGGGCCGTGCCGATCGCGATCAACGGGGCCGAAGTCCTCTGCTGCGCATCCCGCAGGGCGTGCTGGCCTGCATAGCCCTCCAAGTCGAAGGACACGACGACGAGCGACCAGCGTGCATCGTGCAAGGCTTGCAGGAAGCTCTGTCGGTCCACCGCCTTCGCGACATGCGCGCCAGGCAACCCGGAGAGCACCGCGGCCGTGACGCTTTCCGCCAGTGCATGTGCTTCGAGGACGAGGACCGCATCGTGGGCATCGGTGCGCACGGGCGCGCGCGCGGGCGCGGGGCGGAAAGTCATCCATGGAGTGTAGACCCAGACCTCGCGGCCCCGCCCAACTTCACAAACGCCACTGCTGAGTCGGCGCAGCTCCTGCTGCGGCATGATCTCCGACATGCCCGCGGGCCGCGTTAAGGCACAGTCTGCGGGCTCGGGTCGCGCGGGCCCGATCTCTTGCTGGAGACATCTTGGACGCGAAACACAAAGATCTGGTCCCCACGGGCATCGAAGGCCTGGACGACGTCCTCCTGGGTGGTGTCCAGCGGCACAACAACATCCTGGTCGAAGGGGCCCCGGGGGCCGGCAAGACGACGCTGGCACTGGGATACATCTACGCGGGCGCCCGCCACTTCGATGAGCCGGGCATCATCGTTTCGTTCGAACTCGATCCGGAGAAGCTGCTGCGCGACGCGGCGGGATTCGACTGGAACCTCGAGCAGCTGATCGAGGACGGCAAGGTGAGGATCATCCAGACCAGTCCAGCCGTGCTGCTGCAGGAGTTCCGGTCCAGCGAAGGCGTCCTGTACCACGAGCTGAAGGCCATGGGCGCCAAGAGGCTGGTGATCGACGGGCTGACGCCCCTGAAGCTGTACGCCGACCAGCACCACACGCCATTCCGCGAGGACATGCATACGCTCGTGGAGGGGCTCAGCCGCCTCGGCGTCACGACCCTGGTGACCGCCGAGCGGGGAGACAACCCGCAGTCGGGCCTGGAGCACGAACGCTTTGTCTTCGACACCATCATCACGCTCATGCGGCAGGAGCGACGCCGGCGCGGGTCCCGCAAGCTTCGTGTCCTGAAGTCGCGCGGGCAGGACTTCATCGACGGGGAGCACACCATGACCATCGAGGCGGGCTCGGGCATCCACGTGTACCGCCGCGCGCAGTCGCGCCCCAAGATCACCGACTTGCAGCCCACTTCCAGCGAACGCATCACCACGGGCATCGCATCGCTCGACGCCCTGATGGATGGAGGCATCTACCGCGGCTCGGTGACCATGGTGGCGGGCATTTCCGGGACGGGCAAGACCGTCTCCGCCGTCCAGTTCCTCTGCGCCAACGCCCTGCAGGACCGGCGCGGCCTGCTGGTGACCCTCGACGAGCACCCGGACCAGATCATGCGCAATGCGGCCACCCTGGGCTTGGACCTGCGCGGCGAGGTGGAGCGTGGCCGCATCCTGATCCACTACGAGTCGCCCCTCGAGCTGGACCTCGACATCCACTTCGAACGCATATTGCGGCTGTGCGAACGGCAGCAGATCGACTGCATCGTGTTCGATTCGATCGCGGTCTACGAGATGGCGGCACAGTCCGAGGCCGCCGACTTCCTGTATGCGCTGGCGACCTATTTCAAGGGGCGCCTGGCGACCGTCTACTTCAACTACGAGAGTCCTGAATTGCTGGGCGTCTCGCAGATCAGCGAGGAGTTGAAGGGCTCGCACCTGGTCGACAACATCGTGCTGCTGAGCTACGTCGAGATCTCCACCAAGCTGCGCCGCGCGCTGACGGTGCCCAAGGTGCGGGGAAGCAGGAACGTGCAGGAGACGAAGGAGTACTTCATCGGCGCCGGCGGCATCACGATCCTGGACGAATCGCGCCAGCCGCAGGCTGCCGAACTCGCCGTGCCGCAACTGCCGTTCAGCGCGTACTACGGCCTGCTCTCGCGTTCGCCGACGCGCAAGAGCCCCGCCCTGGAGGAGGCCATCGCGCACGGCGGCGACCTGCCTGAATCCATCGATTCCGCGCGATGAATCCATCGACGGCCCCACCGGCGGCGGCCGACGACTGGTCCAGCTGGGAACCCCTGCTGTCCCAGTTCTCGCAGGCGACCCACTGCACCACGACGCTGTATGCCGTGGATGGCCAGCCTGCCATCGGCCCCATCTGCAGCAGCGACATCGGGGTCGTGCTCGGACATTCTTCCTTCTTCGGGGTGGATGGCGAAGGACGGCGATTCGAGCAGGCGCTCGCCGCCCAGGCGGCGCTGCAGCTCGAAGTCATCCAGTCGATGTACCTCGACCAGCTGGCCGTGGTGGGCGTTCCCCTCGTGATGTTCGGCAAGTGCCACGGCGCCATCGTGTTCGGCTGGCTGCCCGTCACCTTCTCCTCGTCGCTCGGCGCGGAGCGCATCGCAGCCGCGGCCCGCACCGACCCCAGGCGCCTGTGGACGGTGATGCGCCTCCAATCCCCCCTGGGCCCTGCACGGGTGGAGCTCTATGCGCGCTTCCTCTCGAGCCTGGTCGCGGCGCACACGCGGCTGCGCGAGACGCTCAGCGAGATCGGCACGGTGACCCGCCTGCGCGAGGAGTCCCTGGCCCGCGTCGCGCACGAACTCAGGACCCCGCTCAGTTCGGTGATGCTGCGGCTGTCGGCGCTCCTGAGCACGCAACTCGACAAGCCGGCGGAAATCCGCGCGGCGCTCGAAGCGGTGATCAGGAACGTGCGGGAGGAATCCCGCCTCATCGACGACATCGTGGACTCGGCGAGGAGCCAGACCGGGCAGTTGTCGATCTCTCCCATGCGCTGCAACATCGTCGAGGTCGTTTCGGCCGCGGTGGACACCGTCCTGCCGCAGGCCAGGGCCAAGGACGTGGACATCGTGGCGCGATGGTCCGGCGGGGACGAGGAACTGGTCGAGGGCGACCGGGGCCGCTTGCAGCAGGTCTTCTGGAACCTGTTGGCCAATGCCGTGAAGTTCACCCCGCCGGGCGGGAAGGTGACCCTCGATCACCGGCGCCGCGAGTCCATGCACGAGATCGCCATCCGCGACACGGGCGCCGGGATCCCGCGCCAGATGCTCGGCCAGATCTTCGATCCTTTCGTGCGGGAACGCTCCAACAACGACAGCGGACTCGGGCTGGGCCTGTCGATCGCGCGGCACATCGTCGAACTGCACGGCGGGCGGATCCTCGTCGAAAGCGACGGGCGCGGGAAGGGGAGCACCTTTGCGGTCGTCCTGCCGGCGTTCCCCGCGGCGCGACCAGGCACGGATTGACGTCGAGCGGCCTTCGCTAGCGGCTGAACGTCACCCGCGCGGGGCGCCCCGCCACATGGACCTGCGCCTCAACTTCGGGCGTCTGTGCCAGCAGCGTTCCCTTGCGCCACACCTTCAGCCGGTTCGCCCGCAGCCGGATCGCCTCCACCACGTCGCGCGCCTGCAGCAGCACGAAGCTGGCGTCGCATCCCGGCTCGATGCCATAGCCTTGCAGGTGCATCACCTTCGCGGCGTTGGTGGTCACCGCATCGAAGCACGCGCGGATCCCCTTCTGGCTCGTCATCTGCGCCACGTGCAGTCCCATGTGCGCCACTTCGAGCATGTCGCCTGAGCCCATGCCGTACCAAGGGTCCATCACGCAGTCGTGCCCGAAGGCGACGTTCACGCCGGCGGCCATGAGCTCCGGCACGCGCGTCATGCCGCGCCGCTTGGGGTAGGTGTCGTGGCGGCCCTGCAGGGTGATGTTGATCAGCGGATTGGCCACCACGCTCACGCCGCTCTCGGCGATCAGCGGCAGCAGCTTGCTCACGTAGTAGTTGTCCATGCTGTGCATGGAGGTGCAGTGCGAGCCGTTCACGCGGCCCTGCAGGCCCAGGCGCTGCGTCTCGAAGGCGAGCGTCTCGATGTGGCGTGACAGCGGATCGTCGGATTCGTCGCAGTGCATGTCCACCAGCTTGCCGCGCGCGGCGGCGATCTCGCACAGCAGCTTCACGCTTTCGGCGCCCTGCGCCATGGTGCGCTCGAAGTGCGGGATGCCGCCCACCACGTCGACGCCGAGGTCGAGTGCGCGCTGCAGGCTGTCGGCACCGCCCGGGGTGCGCAGAACGCCGTCTTGCGGGAAGGCGACCAGCTGCAGGTCGAGGTAGGGCGCCACGCGCTTCCTGACTTCCAGCATGGCTTGCACCGGCAGCAGGCTGGGATCGCTGGTGTCCACGTGGCTGCGGATGGCGAGCAGGCCGCGCGCGACCGCCCAGTCGCAGTAGGCCAGGGCGCGATCGATCATGTCCTGTGCCTTCAGCTGCGGCTTGAGTTCGCCCCACACCTGGATGCCTTCCAGCAGCGTGCCGCTCTCGTTGACGCGCGGCAGGCCGTAGCTGAGCGTCGCGTCCATGTGGAAGTGCGGGTCGCAAAAGGGCGGGCTGAGGAGGCAGCCGCCGGCGTCGAGGGTCTCGCGCGCCGGGGCGGCAAGGCCGGGTGCGACTTCCACGATGCGGCCGTCCTGCACGGCGACGGACATCCCGGTGCGGCCGTCGGGGAGGGTGGCGTTGGTGAGGAGGAGGTCGAGCATGGGCAAAGGATATCTCCAGAGCATCCCGAATCCCTGTCATTGCGGGCTCGACCCGCAATCCAGCCGGTGCTTGATCCGCCGCATGGATCCCGGGTCAAGCCCGGGATGACAAACTCGCGCCCGGGATGACAGGCCTCGGCGCGGGATGACAACGCAGGCCATGACCTCCGACGTCATCGACCCCGATCGCGCCGCACCGAAGAATGGCTCCATCGTCAACCCAAGGAGCTCGCAATGAACATGCCCGCCATCGCAACCCTCGTGGACGGCTGGCTCGCCGCCTATGCCGATCCGGACGCCGCGCGCCGCCTGGCCGCGATCCGCGAGGCCTGGAACCTGGACGGCCGGCTGGTCGATCCGCCCATGGAAGCCCGCGGCCACCAGGGGATCAGCGACCAGGCCGCGACCTTGCTGGCGCAATTCCCCGGCCATCGCTTCGAGCGCAGCACGGCGATCGATGCCCATCACCAGTTCCTGCGCTACGGCTGGAAGCTGGTGGATGCGAATGGTGCTGCGGTGCTGGAAGGCATCGACGTGGTGGAGCTCGATGTCGACGGGCGCCTGCTGCGGGTCGTCGGTTTCTTCGGGGCGCAGCCGCCGGCGTGGTGACCAGGCGGGGGGTGGTGGGCAGCTTCGCTGCCCACCGATCCCTCACTGCAGCTCGGGATGCTGCTTCACCAGCTCCTCGCGCGTCAGGCGCGGGAACATCTCGGCGTACATGTAGCTGTAGCCCTCGTTCTGGTACTTGGCGAGCTCGCTGACGGCAGCAGGCACGACGGTGACCACGTCGTAGAACTCGTCGGGCTTGTAGCCGCGCGAGCGGGCGGCATTGCTGCACACGCGGATGCTCACGCCGGCGTCGGCCAGTTCCTTCAGCGCCTCGTACATGCCGGGATAGGCGTCGCGGTTCTTGCGCGAAAAGGCATGCAGCTCGTTGCCATGGGCCACGATCACGATGCGCGAGTTCTTCGCGTCTCCGTACTCCTGCAGCGCCTTCAGGTGGTTCTTCACGTAGCCGAAGGCGGCCTTGCCATCCAGCGGCTTGGCGAAGTTGAAGTCGTACAGCGCCTTCTGCGGCTTGTAGGGCGTGGAATCGAACTTCGACGGATCGGCGGGGCCGGCGACGGCGGCACTGGATGCAGCGAGGACGAAGGCGAGGATGGCGAGGGACTTCATGGTTTCCTTTTTCGGGTCACGTGATTGTGCCGCGGGTCTCCACGTCGCGGCTCAGCGTTCTCCCTTGCGATAGGGCTTCATCAACGCCTGCGGATACGCCGCCCGCCGCGCCACCAGCACCAGCGCCAGGATCGACAGCGCGTACGGCAGCATCAGGTACACCTGGTACGGCAGCACCGCCGCGCCGGACTGCTGCAGTCGCAGCTGCAGCGCATCGAAGAACGCGAAGAGCAGGGCGCCGGCCAGCGCCTTGCCCGGCCGCCAGGAGGCGAACACCACCAGCGCCACGCAGATCCAGCCGCGGCCGTTGACCATGTTGAAGAAGAAGGCGTCGAAGGCGGACAGCGTGAGGAAGGCGCCGGCCACGCCCATCAGCGCGGACCCGGCGATCACCGCGATGCTGCGTGCCGCGAGCACGGGGATGCCCTGGCTCTCGGCGGCCTGCGGGTTCTCGCCCACCATGCGCAGCGCCAGCCCCGAGGGCGTGCGGTACAGGATCCAGGCGATCACGGGCACGAGCAGCAGAGCGAGCAGCGTGAGCGGCGTCTGCGCCGAGAGCACCGGGATGCCGAGGCCTTCCATGGGCGCGAACGGCGTGACGGTGGGCGGTGTGTTCACCTTGGGGAAGCTCACGCGGTAGGCGTAGTAGCTGAGGGAGGTCGCCAGCAAGGTGATGCCCAGGCCCGAGACGTGCTGCGATAGCGCCATCCCCACCGTCAGCAGCGCATGCAGCGCGCCGAAGGCCATCCCGACGCCAGCGGCCACGGCCACGCCGGCCCACAGCGGCAGGCCCAGGTACACGGCGAGCCAGCCGCTGAAGGCGCCAGCCACCATGATCCCTTCGATGCCGAGGTTGAGCACGCCCGCGCGCTCGCACAGCAGCACGCC
>SEAY01000213.1 GCA_004144865.1 Comamonadaceae bacterium | reverse complement strand
TGGCAACGCTGCCCGACAGGCCCGACACGCGCGACAGCAGCGGCACGCTGGCGGTGTTCAGGTCCACGCCCACGGAGTTCACGCAGTCCTCCACCACGGTGCCCAGCGTGCGGGCCAGCTCGCTCTGGTTCACGTCGTGCTGGTACTGGCCCACGCCGATGCTCTTGGGGTCGATCTTCACCAACTCGGCCAGCGGGTCTTGCAGGCGGCGGGCGATGGAGGCGGCGCCGCGCAGGCTCACGTCCACATCGGGCATCTCCTGGCTGGCGTATTCGCTGGCGGAGTAGACCGATGCGCCGGCCTCGCTCACCACCACCTTCTCGATCACGCGCTCCACCTTGGCGGCCAGCTTGATCAGCTCGCCGGCGAGCTTGTCGGTCTCGCGGCTGGCGGTGCCGTTGCCGATGGCGATCAGGTTCACGCCGTGTTTCTCGCACAGCAGGGCCAGCGTGTGCAGCGAGCCGTCCCAGTCGCGGCGCGGCTCGTGCGGGAACACGGTGGCGGTCTCCACGAGCTTGCCGGTGGCATCCACCACAGCCACCTTCACGCCGGTGCGGATGCCCGGGTCCAGCCCCATCACCACGCGCGGGCCGGCGGGCGCGGCCAGCAGCAGATCGCGCAGGTTGTCGGCAAAGACCTTGATGGCGACCTTCTCCGCGTCGTCGCGCAGGCGGGCGAACAGGTCGCGCTCGGTAGAGAGGCTCAGCTTCACGCGCCAGGTCCAGCCCACGCATTTGCGCAGCAGGTCGTCGGCGGCGCGGCCGGCGTGGCTCCAGCCCAGGTGCAGGGCAATCTTGCCCTCGGCCAGGGTGGGCTGGCGCGGGTCGGGCGCGGCGCCGGCGGCCTGCGGCTCAGGAAGCACCAGCTTGGCGTCCAGGATCTCCAGCGCCCGGCCACGGAACACGGCCAGCGCGCGGTGCGAGGGCACGCGGCCCATGGGCTCGTCGTAGTCGAAGTAGTCGCGGAATTTGGAGACCTCGGGGTCGTTCTCGTTCTTGCCGTCCACCTTCTTGCTGCGCAGCAGGCCCTCGGCCCACAGCCATTCGCGCAGGTTCTGCACCAGCACGGCGTCTTCGGCCCAGCGCTCGCTCAGGATGTCGCGCACGCCGTCCAGCACGGCGGGCACGGTGGAGAAGTCGGCGCCGGGCTTGCCGTCGTCCAGCACCTCGGGCGGGCGGGTGAAGGCGGCGGCCTCTGCGGCGGGGTCGAGCGTGGGGTCTGCAAACAGCTTGTCGGCCAGCGGCTCGATGCCGAACTCGCGCGCGATCTGGCCCTTGGTGCGGCGTTTTTGCTTGAAAGGCAGGTACAGGTCTTCCAGCTCCTGCTTGGTGGGTGCGCCCGCGATGGCGGCACGCAGCGCATCGGTCAGCTTGCCCTGCTCGTCGATGGCCTTGAGCACTGCGGCGCGGCGGTCTTCCAGCTCGCGCAGGTACGACAGCCGGGCCTCCAGTTCGCGCAGCTGGACGTCGTCCAGCCCATTGGTCACTTCCTTGCGGTAGCGCGCGATGAACGGCACCGTGGCGCCGCCATCGAGCAGCTCCACCGCTGCGCGGACCTGTTGTTCACTGACTTTGATTTCTGCGGCCAACTGCCGAATGATCTGCTGCATGTGCGGGCGGACTCTCGAAAAGATTCGTCAAAAACGCGAAGCGGGCGAGTGTGCCACAGGCAC
>SEAY01000212.1 GCA_004144865.1 Comamonadaceae bacterium | reverse complement strand
TCGGACGCGCTGGGCGACGCCAGGGTGGTCCCGCTGGGAATCACCGCCCCCACGGTGTCGAAGCCGAAACGTTCGGCCAGATAACCGAAGACGTGATGATTGGTCACCAGCTTTCGCCGGTCTACGGGGACGGCCGCGAATCTGTCCGTCATCCGGGCGGTGAGTTCTTCGAGTTGCCGGGCGTAGCTGTCCGAGTTCTGGCGGACGGCCCCCGCGTCGGTCTCCGGCACGTGGTCGATCACCGCGTCGCGGATCAGTGCAACGGCCTCGCGTACCCGGTCCGGATCGGTCCAGATGTGCGGATCCAGGGTGCCCGTGGACTTTCCGGAACGGTACTCGATCGGCCGCACGGCCTCACCGACCTGCAGGATCGGAACTCCCTCGGAGTGTGCGGTGTCGACGGTCTTGCCGATTCCCTCCTCGAGTCCGAGACCGTTCGACACGAGGAGGTCGGCGCGCTCCACCCGCGCGGCGTCCGACGCGGAGATCTCGAACGAATGGGGATCGGCGCCTCTCGGCATCAGCACCATCACGTCGGCCTCGTCGCCGACGACGTTTTGCACCACGTCGCCCAGAATGTTCGTGGTCACGACCACGACCGGTCCGTCGGAGGCGCCCGGGGAACACGCCGTCACGGACAGCGCCGCGAGTGCGGCCAGCAGGGTCAGCGGCAGCAGGCGCCGCATCCCGGTCACAGCCCCACCACGCCGAGGGTGGACGCGGCGACTCCGACGTCGAGAGTCCGCGCCACCCGCGCGTCGTCCCGGAAGTCGATCTCGGTCACCGTCTTCGATGCGGGATCCGAGACGTACGCGCGGGTGCCGCCGACGACCACGGCAGGCAGGGTCGCGGACTCGGTGCTCCCGTCGTAAGGGGCGGCCAGCACGTGCGAGGACGCGGTCTCCGCGCCGGTCGTCGTGTCGTACACGCGGAAGGTGCCGTCCGCGAGGACCGCGAACACGGAGCGACCGTCGCCCGCCAGTGCGACGCTCAGCGCGCGATCCGGCGTCCGGACGTGCGTCCACCCGCGGGTGCGGGCATCGAAGACCAGCACCCCGTCGTTGGTGGCAGCGGGTCCGGCGGCGGCGACATGGATCGGCAGGCCGTCGTGTCCGCGGAACGACGTGGGTCGGGTGGCGGCGCCGATGCCTGCCGGGTACGGAACCTTCTCCGACGTCCACGCCCGGGCCGCAGTGGTCGCGAGGAACAGTCCGTCGTCGCACGCGGCCAGTACGCCCGTGTCGGACACGGCCGTGCCTTGTATGTTCGGGCAGGCGGTGTCGAAGCTCTGCTCGACCTGCCCGTCCGCCGTGTGGACCTCGAACGTGCCGGGGCGGGAATCGCTTCCGTCCGCGGCCGAGTGCGACACCACGAAACCGTCGGCGATCGGCAGGGCGACGCCGCGGTGCGGTGCGTCGGCCTCCACGACGGTCCCGACGTCGATGCTGTCCTTGCGGAGCGCGGCGAAGTCGATCACGCGGGCGAGTCCGTCCCCGTCGAAGTACGTCGCCACCTTGTCGTCGCCTTCGATCACGTGCGCCGGCTTGCCGCCCGCGAGCGCGCCGAGTTCGACCGGTGGCGTGGTGTACGAGTGGCTGTGGTCCCCGTGATCGATGGTCCAGGAACCGGCGTCCACGACATGCACGGCGCCGCCGGCACCGTCCACGGCGAAC
>SEAY01000150.1 GCA_004144865.1 Comamonadaceae bacterium | reverse complement strand
TGCGCCAGCGATTTCTCCGACAGGCGCGCGTTCGCCAATGCGAGCGGAATGCCGCGCGCCCGGCACAGCGCCGACAGGTTGGGCCACACCTCGGTCTCCATCAGCACGCCCGCGCTGGGACGGAAGTGATCGAGGAAACCCCGCACCGCGCGCGGCGTGTCCCAGGGCAGCCAGGCCTGCGCATCGCCCTCGCGCATCAGCGTCCTGCCCTGCTCGCGGCCGGTGGCCGTGCCATGCGTGAGCAGGATGCGCAGCGAGGGATCGTCCTGCCGCAGCGCGTCCAGCAGGATGGCCGCCGCGCGGGTTTCGCCCAGCGAGACCGCGTGGATCCACAGGCGTCCCGGCTCCGTCTCGCCGTGGTAGCGGCCGAAGCGCTCCTCCACGTGTTCCAGGTAGCCGGGCTCGGCGGCGCCGCGGCGGCGCAGCTTGCGCCGCAGCAGCGGCTGCGCGCCGATCAGCACCAGCGAATAGAGGGGCCGGATCATCGCGGGATTGTGACCGCCTGCCAGGCCTGCCACACCGCATCCACTTCCGGCGTGGGCGTGGCGAACACGCTGCGCTGGCGCGCGTCGTCCAGCGGCCCGGTGCGCCAGGCGGTGTCGAAGTTGTAGATCTGCACGTGCGGCAGGTCCAGGGCCACGGCGATGTGGCTCAGGCCGCTGTCGACGCCGATGGCGCCGGCGCAGCCCGCGAGGCGATCCGCCAGCGCGTCGAGCGACAGGCGCGGCCACACCTGGGCGCGCTCGCCCACGATCTGCGCGATGCGTTCGCTGCGCTGGCGCTCCTCGTCGCTGCCGTGCGGCAGGGCAACGCCGTGGCCGGCATCCACCAGCCGCCAGCCGAGCGCGACCCAGTGCGCCTCGGGCCAGCACTTGTCCTCGCGCGAGGTGCCGTGGATGAGGGCGACCGTGTCCTGGCGCGCGGCCGCCTCGGCCCGTCCGAGGCCGTAACGCGGCGCGCCGTGCACCCGGTAGCCGAGCGCCGCGGCGCAGGCCAGGCGCGAACGCTGCACCGCGTGCGTGCGCGGCTCCAGCGGGATGGCCACGTCCGCCACCCAGCGCGTCGGCGCTTCATAACTGGAGCCCTCGGTGCGGTTGGCCATCGCGTAGCGCTTGCCACCGCTCGCCAGCCGCGCCATGCGCGCGACGAGCGCCGACTTGGTGAGCCCCTGCAGGTCGATCACGGCGTCGTAGGACTCGCGGGCGAGGTCCTCGCGGAACGCGCGCCACTGGGCCCGCGTCTCGCCGGAGAACGGCGACTTGCGCCAGCGCCGCAGCTCGCAGGGGATGACGCGCCGCACGCCCTGGCAACGCTGCACCAGGGACGCGAAGGCGCGCTCCACCACCCAGTCGATGCGCGCGTGCGGGTGCGCAGCCAGCAGGTCCTGCACGGCGGGCATGGCGTGCACGACGTCGCCGAGCGAGGAGAGTTTGACGATGAGGATGTTCAAGTTCTTGTCGTCCCCGCGCAGGCGGGGACCCAGGGCTGCCAAAGAGGCGCTGCGCGCCTCCCTGGGTCCCCGCCTGCGCGGGGACGACGGCTATTGTGCCCGGCTGCCGCGCCGGGTCCGTCAGTGCGCCGCCTCGCCGATCTTCGCGTCCGGCTTCACGCTGCGCAGCAGCGCCAGCATCTCGCCCTCGATGCGGTGCATGGCCTCCTGCGTGTGGCCCTCGAAGCGCAGCACCAGCACCGGCGTCGTGTTCGATGCGCGCACCAGCCCGAAGCCGTCCGGCCAGTCCACGCGCACGCCGTCGATGGTGGACACCTGGGCGGCGGGGAAATGCGCCTTTTTCACCAGTTCGGCCACCACGCGGTGCGGCTCGCCTTCCTCGCACTTCACGTTCAGTTCCGGCGTGGAGAAGCTGGTGGGCAGCGCGTCCAGCACCGCGCTCGGGTCCGGGTGGCGCGAGAGGATCTCCAGCAGGCGGCAGCCGGCATAGGTGCCGTCGTCGAAGCCGTACCAGCGCTCCTTGAAGAAGATGTGCCCGCTCATCTCGCCGCCCAGCGGGGAGTTCACTTCGCGCATCTTCGCCTTGATCAGCGAATGCCCGGTCTTGTACATCATCGGCTGCCCGCCGGCCTCCTTGATCGCGGGGCCCAGGCGCTGCGTGCACTTCACGTCGAACAGGATGGGCGCGCCGGGCACGCGCGAGAGCACGTCCTGCGCGAACAGCATCATCTGCCGGTCCGGATAGATGTTGTTGCCGCCGCGCGTGATGATGCCCAGCCGGTCGCCGTCGCCGTCGAAGGCCAGGCCCAGGTCGGCGCCCGTTTCCTTCAGCTTCGCGATCAGGTCGCGCAGGTTCTCCGGCTTGCTCGGGTCGGGGTGGTGGTTGGGGAAGTCGCCGTCCACCTCGCTGAACATCTCGATGACTTCACAGCCGATGGCGCGGAAGATGCCGGGTGCCGAAGCGCCGGCGACCCCGTTGCCCGAATCGACCACGATCTTCAGCGGGCGGGCCAGCTTGATGTCGCCGGCGATGCGGTCGCGGTAGGGCGCGAGGATGTTGACGTTCTTCACCGTGCCGGGCTTGGCCGGCTGGTCCCAGTCGGAAGTCTCCATCCGCTTGCGCAGCGCCTGGATCTCCTCGCCGTAGATCGCGCGGCCGGCCAGCACCATCTTGAAGCCGTTGTAGTCCTTGGGATTGTGGCTGCCGGTCACCTGGATGCCGCTGTTGGCCAGCGTGCTGGCGGCGAAGTACAGCATGGGGGTGGTCGCCACGCCGATGTCGATGACGTCCACTCCGCTGGCGACGAGGCCGCGGATGAGCGCGGCGCTGAGCGAGGGGCCGCTCAGGCGGCCGTCGCGGGCCACGGCCACGGCCTGTTCGCCTTCCTTGCGGGCCATGGCGCCGAATGCGCGGCCCAGCGCTTCGGCGACCTCTTCGGTCAGGGTGGAGGGGACGATCCCGCGGACGTCGTAGGCCTTGAAGATGCTGGGGCTGAGCTGCATGTCGGGTTGTTCTGTTCGGTCTGGGGTCCGGCCGATTCTAGGCCGCGGGTGCGCAGGAACATGTCCGGAAACGGCCAGTCCTGGGGCGGCCGCTGCGTATCATGGCTGCATGAGCCCCGCCGATCCGCCCCTGCACCCCGATGCGTGCTACCTCGCGCTGAAGACGCGCGACGCCCGCTTCGACGGCGCGTTCTACACGGGCGTGACGAGCACCGGCATCTACTGCCGCCCGGTGTGCAAGGTGCGCACGCCGCGGCGCGAGAACTGCCGCTTCTTCGCCTGCGCGGCGCAGGCCGAGAGCGCCGGCTTCCGGCCGTGCCTGCGCTGCCGCCCGGAACTGGCGCCGCAGGCGTTGCGCTGGTCCGTGCAGGACGCGAGCGCCGTGCTGGCCCAGCAGGCGGCGCGCCTGCTCGACGAGCCGGAAGCGTGGACGGCCGAGCCGCCTTCGGTGGATGCGCTGGCGAAACGCCTGGGCATCAGCGACCGGCACCTGCGCCGCATCTTCGAGCAGCAGCTGGGCGTGACGCCGCTGCAATACCTGCAGACGCGCCGCCTGCTCACGGCCAAGCAGCTGCTGGCCGACACGCGCCTGCCCGTCACGGAGATCGCGCTCATCAGCGGCTTCGGGAGCGTGCGGCGTTTCAACGCCGCGTTCGCCGGGCACTACGGCCTGAGCCCCGGTGCGCTGCGCCGCGAACGCAGCGCGACCGATGCGACGTGCGAAGTGCGCCTCGGCTGGCGGCCGCCCTACGACGTGGACGCCATGCTCGGCTTCTTCCGCACGCGGGCCATCGAAGGCCTCGAATCGGTGACGGAACGCCAGCTCTCGCGGACGCTGGCGCTCGACAGCGGGGGCCGCCGCTGGGAAGGCTGGCTCAGCGCGCGCTTCGACGAGGCGCATTGCCAGTTGGTGCTGCGCGTGAGCGACTCGCTGCACGGCGTGCTGCCGCTGGTGATCCGCCGCATCCGCGCCGCTTTCGACCTCGACGCCGACCCGCACGCCATCAACGCGCGCCTGCACGGCAGCTTCCCGCTGGGCGACGGCCTGCGCGTGCCGGGGTCGCTCAGCGGCTATGAACTCGCCGTGCGCGCCGTGCTCGGCCAGCAGATCACGGTGGCGGCGGCGCGCACGCTGGCACAGCGGCTGGTGCATCGCTTCGGCGCGCCCATCGTGACGCCCGACCCGGCCCTGCGCCACCTGTTCCCCGCGCCGGAAGTGCTGGCGGCCGCGGAAGGCGATGCGCTCGGGCAGCTGGGCATCGTGCGCCAGCGGCAGGCCGCGATCGTCGCGATCGCGCGGGCGGTGGCGGAAGGCCGCGTGCAATTGCATCCCGGCGCCGATGTACCGACGACGATCGCGGCGCTGAAGGAGCTGCCCGGAATCGGCGACTGGACGGCGCAATACGTCGCGATGCGGGCGCTGCGCTGGCCGGACGCCTTTCCGGCCGGGGACGTGGCGCTGCACAAGGCGCTGGGCGTCCAGCAAGCGCGCCAGCCGGCCCGCGAGGCGGAAGCCGCTTCGCAAGCCTGGAAGCCCTGGCGCAGTTACGCGGTGGTGCGCGCCTGGAGCGCCGGACAGCTCCCCCCCGAAGCGCCTACGGCGCCTCCCCCTCGAGGGGGCGCCACCAGCGGCCCGGCAAAGCCGGTTCCGCGGTGGCCCGCGAAAGAGGCCACAGCCCCTGGAGATCCGATATGAGATCCATACCCATTCGTGCCTGCACGCATTTCGACAGTCCCCTCGGCCGCGTTCTGCTGGCCGCCACCGATCGCGGCCTGGCCGGCGCGTGGTTCGAGGGCCAGAAGCACGGGCCCGACGCCAGCGGCTGGCCCGAAGATCCTGCGCACCCTGTGCTGGTCGAGGCCGCGGTCCAATTGCGGGCGTATTTCGCCGGCGAGCGCGACGGCTTCGACCTGCCGCTGGACCTGCAGGCGGGCACGCCCTTCCAGCAGAGCGTCTGGAACGCATTGCGGGCCATCCCCACCGGCGGCACCACGAGCTATGCGCAACTGGCGCGCGGCCTGGGACGGGCGAACGCGGCGCGCGCGATCGGCGCCGCGGTGGGCCGCAATCCGATCAGCGTCGTCGTGCCCTGCCACCGGGTGGTCGGCACCGGTGGCGCACTCACCGGCTACGCCGGCGGCCTGGAGCGCAAGACGGCGCTGCTGCGGCTGGAAGGTGCATTGATGTGAAGGCGGAATCAATGGCGCACGCATCTTTCATCAGTGGACGGCGGCAACGCGGCGGTTTGCCTGCACACTAGCGCGCCTCATGTCCCTCGCTTCCGTCATCGACTTCGTCGCGCTCGCGGCGATCTGGGGTGCTTCCTTCCTCTTCATGCGGCTCGCCGTCGGCGACTTCGGCGTGGTCGGCACGGCGGCCGCCCGCGTGGTGATCGCCACGGCCGTCCTGCTGCCGCTGATGCTGTGGAAGGGCCACGGCGCGGCCTTCCGGCGCAACTGGTGGAAGGTCTGCCTGATCGGCCTGGTCAATTCAGCGCTGCCCTTCATGCTGTTCGCCTTCGCGCTGCTGGCGATCACCACCGGCCTGTCAGCCATCCTCAATGCGACGGTGCCGCTGTTCGGCGCGCTGGTCGCGTGGATCTGGCTGAAGGACCGGCCCACCGGCTCGCGCGTGCTGGGGCTCGTGATCGGCTTCTTCGGCGTGGCGATGCTGGCGTGGGACGAAGCCAGCTTCCGCCCGGACGCCTCCGGCATCGCGCCGGCCTGGGCCGTGCTCGCGTGCCTGCTGGCGACCGTCTGCTACGCCATCGCGGCGAGCGCCACCAAGCGCTTCCTGAGCGGCCTGCCGCCCCTGGTGACGGCCACGGGCAGCCAGCTGGGCGCCGCGCTGGCGCTTGCACTGCCCGCGGTGCTGCTGCGGCCTGAACAGATGCCGAGCGCCCAGGCGTGGGCGTCGGTGGCCGTGCTGGGCGTGTTGTGCACCGGCATCGCCTACATCCTCTACTTCCGGCTGATCGAGCAGACGGGGCCGGCGCGCGCGCTGGCGGTGACGTTCTGCATCCCCGTGTTCGCCATCGTGTACGGCGTGCTGTTCCTGGGTGAACACGTGACCGGCTGGATGCTCATGTGGGGTGCCGTGGTGGTGCTGGGGACATCGCTGTCCACGGGACTGCTGAAGCTCGGCATGCTGCGCGCGCAGAAGACATGAACTCGGCGCGCCAGATCAAGCTGCGCCTGGCAGCGCCCAAGCCGCGCAATCCGCTGGTGGTGGCCGCGGCCCAGCGCAAGGCGGGCTCGCACCGCAAGTCGAAGTCGGCGGAGCGGCAGGCGCAGAAGGCGCAGTTGAAGAGGGAATTGAAGGGGCTGTAGAGGCGCCGCATGGATCCCGGGTCAAGCCCGGGATGACAGCATTCGGGCCAGGCTCGGGGGCTGGAAGGTTGTCATCGCGTGCCGGACCCGAAGGTTGTCATCGCGAGCCGGACCCGAAGGTTGTCATTGCGGGCTCGACCCGCAATCCACCCCGCTCAAAACCGCGGCAAGTCCTGCAAACGCCGCCCCGGCTCTTCTTCCGCTGCCAGCGTTTCGGCGCCATTGGACAGCACGTCCACCTGCACCTCCGGCCCCAGCTGCAGCCGGCCGCTCTCGGTGGGGAACAGAGTCACGACGGTGTCGCCCTCGACGAGACGGTCGACCACTTCGACCAGGCGCGTGGGCGCTGGCCGCAGGTCCCAGTGCTCCAGGCCGGGATCTATCATTCCCATCATCACCTCGGCAACCTGGTTGCCTTCCAGGCGCACGGCGGTGATGCCGTAGACCACCGAAGGCAGCGGCGCATGCGCCAGGGCCGCAAGGCGCGCGGTGGTGCGGGGGAATTCCATCGATTTCTCAACCATGGGCACATTGTGGGCACCCACTCAGGCTCCACGATAAGCGGAGCGCGCGAGGATGCGTAGGGGCGTGCCTACCGTCCCCACGTACACTGGGGCCTTCCCCATGCCAGCCGCCAGCCCGTCCGAACCGTCGCTTCCGGCGCTCACGCGCGCCCACGCCCGGCGGCTGCGCGACATCCACCGCTCGGCCGGCTGGCCCAGCCAGGACACGCTGGAGATCGACCTGCTGGCCGCCGGCATGCTCGAGCGCGTGCGTTCGCCCCTCGGCCATGAAAACCTGCGGGTCACGGACGACGGCATGCGCTGGCTGGCGACCGTGCTCACGCGCAACCGGGCCGCGCTGTCCGCCCACGAGGCGCTGGTGCAGCGCGTCGCGCAGGAGATGGCCCGGGCAGGACGCCTCGCCTGGACCGCCCTCAGCCTGCGCGCCCAGGTGGCGACGGGCGATGCGCACAAGCCGCTGCGCTGGTGCATCGCGCGGCCCGACGTCTTCTCGATTCGCCACACCTCGGTGGAGAGCTACGTCGAACCGATCGTGCACGAGATCAAGGTGCGGCGCGCCGACCTTCTGGCCGACCTGCGCCAGGAGGCCAAGCGCGCGGCCTATCGCGACCTCGGCGAGTGCTGGTACGTGCTCGGGTGCGATGCGCGCGGCAAGGCGATCGCCGAGCCCGACGAGATTCCCGGCGATTGCGGCGTGCTGGTGCTGCAAGGCGAGCGGCTCGCCGTCGCCCGGCCTGCGCTGCGGCCCGCGCGCGCGGGATTGCCCTTCGGCGTGTGGATGGCGCTCGCCAAGGCCACGCCCGTCGCCAGCGCCGACGAGGACGCGCAAGGGCTCCTCGGCGAGGACTAGGGACTCAGGACCGCGCGCCGGGCTGGCTCGGATGCTCCGACTGCCCCTGCTCGGGGTCGGTCTTCACGCGGCCCTTCTCCGGATCGGTGGGCGCAGCCGTCGGCTCCGGATTGGCGGGCTTGGGTGCGTCGGCCGGCGCCGGGCTCGGCGCGGGCGTATGCCAGGTCATTCGCGTTCGGGCGTGCGTGGCGCGCGCTCTTCGCGGCCGCCGGAACGATCGCCGCGTGCGTTGCCACGTCCCTCGGCGGGCGGGATGTCCTGCTCGGGCACGAAGGTGG
>SEAY01000149.1 GCA_004144865.1 Comamonadaceae bacterium | reverse complement strand
CCCTGGTCCCGGCCCTGGTCCTGGTCCCGGCCCTGGCCCTGGTCCTGGTCCCGGCCCTGGCCCTGGTCCCGGCCCTGGCCCTGGCCCTGGCCCTGGCCCTGGCCCTGGCCCTGGTCCCGGTCCCGGCCCGAGCCCTGGCCCCGGTGGTCCTGGTCCTGGTCCTGGTCCCGGCCCTGGCCCTGGCCCCGCACCCGGCACCGTGACCGCACCGCCCAGCGTGGCTCCGGCGGAAGTGGTGGCACCGGCACCGGTGGCGCCCGCGGTACTGAGTTCCGTGCCCGAGGCACCGGCGCCAGTGGTAGCCGCGCCCGCACCCGCGACCCCGGTCGCGGTGTCGACACCTCCGGTCTTCCGACCCGCGCGTGCGGACCGGAACTGACCCGAGGGAAGTACGCAGGGGCAGCGCCCCTGCGTACGAGCGGCCGGGCAAAGGCACGAGGAACCCCACGATGCCCAGGAAACGACCCCGAGCCGGCGCAGCGCCGGCCGATGAAGACCGGGACAAGGACAAGGACGAAAAGGGCAGCCGAAAGAGCGCATCGGGCTCCGGTTCGCGCAGCGCCTTCACCGAGATGCGTCGGCGCGCCAGGGAAGTGCCTTCCTCGGATCCCCCCGGCCGGTCCGACGACCCTCCGCATCCCGAGGACAAGGGCGCAAAAGCCGCGAGTTCCCCCAGTACCAAGCCGCATCGCAAGCGCTAGCAGCCCCTGCCAGCGAAGCCTTTTGGTGGCCCCGAGCGTGGGGCTGCCGCGTCCCTACGTCCCCAGCGGGCTCACCCCGATCCAGGCGCGATGCAGCCAGAACGCGAACACCGCCCAGGCCGCGACGCCCACCACCACGGTGATCACCGTGCGCGACATCACCGCATCGCCCACGGTGACCAGGGTGCGATCACGCCGGCGGGCCGAGCGGAAATCCAGCACCGCCCACACCAGGAAACTCCCGAACAGCACCACGTCCGCCAGCGTGTTGTTGACGATCAGGTGCGAGAAGGCCCACACCTTCACGCCGATGATCATCGGGTGGCGCAGCTTCACCTTGACGTGGTTGGCCGGCACGTAGGCCGCCACCAGCAGCACGAACGCCACCAGCGTCAGCAGCGACACCGCGTGCCGCAGTCCCACCGGCGGCGGGTTCCACAGCACCGTGGGGTCCTGCCGCGCCAGGCCGTAGCCCCACACGATCAGCACGAAGCCGGCGATGGACAGCATCGAGTACAGCGCCTTCCAGCCCCGGTCGCCCAGGCGCTCCACCATGCCCGCACGCCAGCCTTCGGCCACGATGCGCGTCGAATGCATCCCGAGAAACAGCACCAGGCCCAGAACGAGTGCACCCATGAAATTCCTCCAACCGACCGAAGCGGCGGATTCTGCGCCAAGGTTTCGGGGCTTCCAAGCCGGCCTTGCGGCCCCCTGCGGTCTGGCGACGGATGTTCTATGGAAAGGGAATACTCAAGATAGTCGTAGTAGCTAAGCACCTGCCCCCGCTGTGGACAAGGCCGGTTTCTCCTTGCGCATCAACGACCTGCGGATAGGACAGGACTGTGTGCACCCCTGCGTCGGCGCTGTCCTGCAAACGGGGACAACATTCGTCGCGGCGCCCGCCATGTGGATAAGCCCCGAGTTGTGCCGGAACGCTCCACAGGCTTGTGCGCCCGAAAATAAATCTGCGACGAGGCGTTTCTGTCGTTCCGCGGCGACGCAAGCGAAGAAGCGCTTGACGCGCCGCGCCGGCGCCTACGCGGGCCGACGCAGCATGCCGAAGGCGATGGCCGCGGAGCCCATCGCGCCCATGGCGGCTGCCAGGTACACCGCTTCCAGGCCTGCGGCGGCGGCGAGTGCGCCCCCGAGCAAGGGCGCGAGGCCCATCGCCATGTCCTGGAACAGGATGTAGGCGCCCATGGCCGCACCCCGGCTGGGTGCCGGCGTGCGGCGCACGGCTTCGACACCGAAGCCCTGGAAGGCGAGCCCGTAGGCGCCGCCCGTGAGTGCCGCCCCGGCCCAGGCGACGCCGGGGTGCGGTGCGAGCCAGATCGCCGCCAGGCCGATCGCTTCGGCGATGACGCAGGCCAGGGCGACGCGTGCGCCGCCGGCCTGGTCGGGCAAGTGGCCGAACAGCAAGCGGCCCACGATGAAGCCGGCACCCATGGCCGTCAGCGCCAGCGCGCCGCCCGGCCAGCCGCGCTGCGCGAACAGCAGCACGGCGAAGGCCAGGATCATCGCGAAGCCGAGCGAACACAGCATGAGGCCGGCGCCCGGGAGCTTCACCACGCCGAGCACGCGCGAGAAGGGCAAGCGTTCGCCATGGCTGGCCGCCACGCCCGCGATGCGCCGCGTGCCCACCCAGCCGGCCAGTGCCACCGCGGCCATCGCGATGGCCAGCCCGCCGAAACCGAATTGCGCGTGGATCGCCGTGCCGACCGGGGCCGACGCGCCCAGGCTGGCAAACACGGCCATGCCGATCCAGCCGATCACCTTGCCCGCATGCGACGGGCCCAGGCGAACCAGGGCCCAGGCCATCGCCGAGGTGACGATGAAACTCTCGGCCACGCCGGTGAGCAGCCGGCCTGCGATGACCAGGGCCATCGACGTGGAGGGCGTTCCGGCGAACGGCACGGAAGCGAGGTACAGCAGCGCGACGCCCACGGACGCGATGAAACCCGTGAGCGCGCCCAGCCGCGGCCCGCGCGAATCGGCCAGGCTGCCGGCGCGGGCGCGCGCGAAAAGCGCCGCGGCGTACTGGCACCCCATCACCAGCCCCACCATCACCGTGCCCTGCCCCAGCGCCTCGTGCACGTGCCGTGGCAGCACGGGCAGCGCCATGCCGGTGGCGAACAGGCCGAAGAAGACCGCCGCCATGAAGGGCAGTAGGGGGAGGAAGGCGGACCAGAGGGAAGATCCCGGCTGCGGGGCCGAGGCGCGGGAGGTCATCATGGGAGTGGGCAGCAAGCAATCATGGACGCGGTTCTCACGCCTCGCATGCTAGAGCGCCGCACCATGAACCCGTGATCGCCGCCCCGCTCACCCGCCCGCGTTGATCCCGATCGCGCTGTCCCCCGCCGCCCACTCCTGCGCCGGCGCCATCACCTTGTCGGGCGTGATGGGCGTGGAGCGGATGCGCCGGCCGACCGCGTGGTACACCGCGTTCGACACCGCCGCGGCCACGCCCACGATGCCGATCTCGCCCACGCCCTTGGCCCCCAGGCGGCTGACGATGCGGTCGTCCTCCTCCACGAAGATCACGTCGATGTCGTGGATGTCGGCGTTCGCCGCCACGTGGTACTCGGCGTAGTTGTGGTTCATGAAGCGGCCCAGGCGATGGTCCGCATGGGTCTCCTCGTGCAGCGCCTGGCTGATGCCCCACACCACGCCGCCCACGACCTGGCTGCGCGCCGTCTTCGCGCTGATGATGCGGCCCGCCGCCACGGCGCTCACCACGCGGGTCACGCGGACGGTGCCCAGCTCCTCGTCCACCCGCACCTCGCAGAACACCGCGGAGTGCACGGCGCGGATGTACTTCTTCTGCTTCAGCGCGTGCGGCAGCATCAGGTACTTGTCCTCAATGCGGTCCTTGCCCGCGGCCGCGAGGATGCCGGTGAGCGACACCGCGCTGGCCGCATCGCCACGCCGGCGCAGCGTGCCTTGCACGAACTCGACGTCCGCGAGCCTGGCGCCTGCGAACGCCGTGTCCGGCATCTTCTGCGCGAGCTTGAGCAACTGCTTTTGCAGCTTCTCGCACACGCCCTCGACGGCGGAGCCCACGGTGGTGACATGCGAGGAGCCGCCCTCGATCGGCGCCACCGGCAGCCGCGAATCACCGAGGCGAAAGCGCACGTGCTCCATCGGCAGGCCCATCGCCGCGGCGGCGATCTGCGCCATCACGGTGTAGGTGCCCGTGCCGATGTCGCTGGCTGCGCTCTCCACCTCCAGCCGGCCGTCCGCATGCAGCACGGCGCCCGCCCGGGCGAACATCTGCAGTGCGTCCCACTGGCCCGTGGCCATGCCCCAGCCGACCCATTCGCTGCCCTCCTTGCGGCTGCGTGGCTGGGGCTTGCGTTGCGACCAGCCGAAGCGCTCCGCCGCCTGCCGGTAGCAGGCCTTGAGCTCCTTGGTGGAATACGGCAGGTCCTTCGCCGCGTCGTGGTCGGTGTAGTTCTTCAGCCGCAGTTCGAGCGGATCCATCGCCAGTGCGTACGACAGTTCGTCCATCGCGACTTCCAGCGCATGCACGCCGTGGGCGGCGCCCGGTGCCCGCATGTCGATCGGGCTGTAGTGGTCCAGGTCGACCAGCTGATAGCCCAGGCGCACGTTGTCGCAGCGATAGAGCTGGCCCGACCAGTTGACCACCACCTCGCAGTAGTCCTCGCGCCGCGAGGTTTCCGCGATGGCTTCGTGCACGACGGCTTTCAGCGTGCCGTCGCGCTCGGCGGCCAGCTTCATCTTCTGCCAGGTCTCCGGCCGGTGGCCGAAGGTGAACATCTGCTGGCGCGTGAGCACCACGCGCACGGAGCGCTTCAGGTGCAGCGAGGCCATCACGGCCAGCAGCAGGTTGTACTGCGGCCGCAGGCCGGAGCCGAAGGCGCCGCCCACGAAGGGGTTCTTCACCGTCACCTTGCTTTTCGAAAGCCCGAAGGCATGCGACACCAGCCAGCGGCAGTTCTGCGAGCCCTGCGTCTTGTCGTAGATGGTGAGGTGGCCGTCGGGCGCGCGCAGCACCGTGGTGGCGTGCATCTCCATCGGGTTGTGGTGCTCCACGCCGGCGTAGTACTCCGCTTCGACCTTCACCGGCGCGGCGTCGAACGCCGCGTCCGCATCGCCGCGCGGCTTGGGCGGCGGCGAATAGCCGGCCTTCAGCGGCGTCGGCTTGTGCCCGCGCGCCAGGTTGGCCAGCAGGTTGGTTTCGTGCGGCAGCGGATCGATCTCCACCTTCACCAGCGAGGCGGCGTAGCGCGCGGCCTCGAAGGTCTCGGCCACCACCAGCGCCACCGGCTGGCCGCTGTAGTGGATCTCGTCGTCCTTCAGCGGCTTGAAGGGCGAGCCGGCCGGCGCCGTCATGTCCTTGTAGAACAGGTCCAGCTTGCGCATCCGCGGGCGATGCGTGTGCGTGAGCACGTCCAGCACCCCGGGCACCGCCAGCGCGGCCTCGACATGCAGCGCCGCGATGCGGCCGCGCGGAGTGACGGAATTGACCACCACGCCATACGCCACGTCGTCGGTCAGGTACTCGGCGGCGTAGCGCGCCTGTCCCGTCACCTTGGCGTGGCCGTCGATGCGCGGCAGGGCGTCGCCTTTGGCGACGTAGCCGGTGCCCTCCGGCGCCACCGGCACCAGGTCTTCGAAGAAGTCGGCCATCAGTCTTCTCCCGCGCGTACGTTGTCGCCGAAGTTGGTGACCGTGCCCTGCGCCGCCTGGTGCAGCGCCCGCACGATCGCGCGCCGGGCGAGGGGAATCTTGAAGGCGTTGCTGCCCACGCCCACGCCTTGCGGCGTGGCGCCTTGCAGCAAGGCGTCGGCGGCGCGCGCGAAGGCCTCCTCGCCCACGGGTTGGCCGGCCAGCAGCGCCTCGGCGCGCGGATCGCGCCAGGGCTTGTGGGCTACGCCGCCGAGTGCCAGCCGCGCGGCACGGATGGTGCCGCCGTCGATTTCCAGCATGGCCGCCACCGACACCAGCGCGAAGGCGTACGACAGCCGCTCGCGCAGCTTCATGTACACGCTGTGGCCGCGAAAGCCCGCCGACGGCGGCAGCGTGATGGAGAGGATCAGTTCGTCGTTCGCCAACGTGGTGTCCATGTCGGGGCGCTCGCCCGGCAGCCGGTGGAAGTCCGCGATGGGAATGGCGCGGTCGCCGCGCGGCGAGGCCACGTGCACGGTGGCATCCAGCGCCGCCAATGCCACGCACATGTCGGACGGGTGCGTGGCGATGCAATGCTCGCTGGCGCCCAGGATGGCGTGCTGGCGCGCCAGTCCGCCGATGGCGGAGCAGCCTTCGCCGGGGTTGCGCTTGTTGCAGGGCGTGCCGCGGTCGTAGAAGTAGTAGCAGCGCGTGCGCTGCAGCAGGTTGCCGCCGTTGCTGGCCATGTTGCGGATCTGCGGCGAAGCGCCGGCCAGGATGGCGGTGGACAGCAGCGGGTACTGCTCGCGCACCAGCGGGTGGTAGGCCGTGGCGGCGTTGCGCGCGAGCGCGCCCAGGCGCAGGCCGCCATCGGGCGACGGTTCGATCGTGTCCAGTGGCAGCCGGTTGATGTCGACCAGCTGCGCCGGCCGCATCACGTTCTCCTTCATCAGGTCCAGCAGGTTGGTGCCGCCGGCGATGAACTTGCCTTCGGTGGCCAGCAGCGCCTGCAGCGCGCCGCCGACGTCCTGCGCGCGGGAATAGGCGAAGGGGTTCATCCCGGCACCGTCCCGGGCACGATGGGTGCGTGCGCGCGTTCGCTCCGATGCTCGCCCGGGCCGAGCGCCACCTGCGCCACCGCTTGCGCGATCTGCGGATACGCGCCGCAGCGGCACAGGTTGCCCGACATGAGCTCGCGCACGTCGTCCAGCGTCTTGGCGTGGCCCTCGTTGATGAGGCCGACGGCGGAGCACAGCTGCCCCGGCGTGCAATAGCCGCACTGGAACGCGTCGTGCGCGATGAAGGCCTGCTGCAGCGGATGCAGCGCCTCGCCCTGCGCCAGTCCTTCCACGGTGGTGAGCTCGCAGCCGTCACGCATCACCGCGAGCGACAGGCAGGACAGCACGCGCTCGCCGTCGCACAGCACGGTGCAGGCGCCGCACTGGCCGTGGTCGCAGCCCTTCTTGGTGCCGGTGAGGTGGAGCTTGTCGCGCAGCAGGTCGAGCAGCGTGACCCAGGGTTCGACTTCCAGCGTGTGGTCCGTGCCGTTGATGCGGAGCTGCACGGTCAGCGGCGTGGGTGGTGCGGTAGCGGGCATCCGGGATTCTGAAAGCCCCGCGCGCCGCGGCCCTGTCGGACGCCACCGCATCACCGGCAGAGCTGTGCCGCGGCCCTGCGGTCGCGATTGCCGCTGATAATGGCCGCATGGATTTCTCCCACGGCGTCGAATCGGCGCGATCCCGCGCCCTCCTCGCCGGACAGAACCAGGCCCTGCAGCTCGCGATTGGCGGCGCGCCCCTGCACGAAGTGCTCGAGGTGCTGGTGCACACGGCCGAATCGCAATCCAGCGGCAGCTTCCTCTGCTCCATCCTGTTGCTGGACGAGGACGGCAAGCACCTGCGGCACGGCGCGGCGCCCTCGCTGCCGGCGGCCTACAACACAGCCATCGACGGCATAGCGATCGGCCCCGCGGTGGGCTCGTGCGGGACGGCCGCGCACTTCGGCCACTCGATCTACGTCACCGACATCGCGCGCGATCCGCTCTGGGTCAACTTCAAGGACCTGGCTCTGCAGCATGGCCTGCGCGCCTGCTGGTCCACGCCCTTCGTGTCGAAGGAAGGCACGGTGCTGGGCACCCTGGCCCTGTACTACCGCGAGCCGCGCGGCCCCAGCGAGGAAGACCGCGACACGGTCAAGCTGATCGGCAACACCGCCGCCCTGGTCATCCAGAACACGCGCATGGCCGCGCGCCTGAAGGACCTGGACGCGACGGCCCGGCTGGCGGCGGACGCCGGCGAGCTGGGCTTCTTCACCTGGGACGTGGCGGCCGACGCGGTGACCTGGCAGAACGACAGGCCGTACGCCATCTTCGGCATCTCGCGGAACGAAGAGCCGATCAGCGCCAGCCGCTTCGCGCAGGAGTTCCTCCACCCGGAGGACCGGCCGGCCTTCTCCGCCGCCGTGGCCCAGGCAGTCGCGGGCGGCGTCAGCTTCCACTTCGAGGGCCGCATCCGCCGCAAGAGCGACGGTGTGCAGCGCCGCGTGGAGTTCACCGGCCAGCTCGACGCCGCCGCGTGGGAGCGTGGGCAGGCGCGGGTGGTGGGCATCGCGGCGGACGTGACGGACCGGCTCTGAAGGATTTC
>SEAY01000148.1 GCA_004144865.1 Comamonadaceae bacterium | reverse complement strand
CGGCGGGGTCGATGGTGGGGACGGGAGCGGCGCGGCCCATTTTGCCCCGATCCGGCCGAGCTCGCTTCAGAACGGTGCACCGAGCGGTGCGCTCAGCGCGACGGCCGGTCGGCCACCGCCCGGCGCCGCCTTGATGCACATCAGTGCGTCCAGCGCGGAGACCGCTATGTTGGAAGGCGGGCGCCGGCCCATTCCCCATGAACTTCGACCTTTCCCCCCGCGCCGTCCGCTGGCTCGCCAGGCTGGAGGCCTTCCAGCAGCGTTATCTCCTGCCGCACAACGCCGCCTGGCATGCGGCGGCTGCCCGCGGCGAGCACCCGGCCTTCGTGGCGGACCTGCGCGCCCTGGCCCGCGAGGAGGGCCTGTGGAACCTGTGCCTGCCTCGGCTGCCCGCCGGCGCGCCGGGCACCGCCCTTTCGCACGAGGACTACGCGCCCTTGGCCGAGGCGATGGGGCGGCTGCCGTGGGCGGCCGAGGTGTTCAACTGCCATGCGCCCGACAGCGGAAACATGGAATTGCTGCTGCAGCACGGATCGCAGGCGCAGCGTCGGCGCTGGCTGGACCCGTTGCTGGCCGGCGAGATGCGCTCGGCCTTCGCCATGTCCGAACCGGACGTGGCCTCCTCGGACCCGACCGGCCTGGCCACCGAGGTGCGGCGCGACGGCGACATGCTGGTGGTGAGCGGCCGCAAGTGGTTCATCACCGGCGCGGCCCATCCCGACTGCCGGCTGCTGGTGGTGGTCTGCCGCAATGCCGACGCGCCCGAGGGGGAGCGCCATGGCGCGCACAGCCTGGTGCTGGTGCCCATGGATTCGCCCGGCTTCGAATGCGTGCGCAATATCCCGGTCCTGCAGCACACCGCCCTGGACGGGCACTGCGAGATCGTCCTGCGCAACGTGCGCGTGCCGGCGGACCACCTGCTGGGCGGCTGGGGAGAGGGCTTCGCGCTGGCCCAGTCGAGGCTGGGGCCGGGCCGCGTGCACCATTGCATGCGCACGCTGGGCCAGTGCGAACTGGCGCTGGCGCTGGCCTGCGACCGTGCGCTCGAGCGTCGCGCCTTCGGCAAGCCGCTCGCGCAGCAGGCCAACGTGCAGGAGTGGATCGCCGAGTCGCGCATCGAGATCGAGCAGGCGCGCCTGCTCGTGCTGCGCACCGCGTGGGCGCTGGACCAGCCGGAGCCGCCCGCGGACCTGCGCGCATGCATCGCGGCGATCAAGGTGGTGGCGGCGCGCCTGCAGGTGCGCGTCGTGGACCGCGCGATCCAGGTGTTCGGGGCGATGGGCCTGTCGCCGGACACGCCGCTCGCGTACTTCCTCACCTGGGGACGGGCGCTGCGTTTGATGGACGGCCCGGACGAGGTGCACCTGCGCACCGTGGCGCGCAGCGAACTGCGGCGGGCGGAGGAACAGCGCGGGCGCTGGGCGGACTACTTCACCACGCCGGAGCAGATGGCGGCGCCGGTGCGGTTGCGGTGAGGGGAACCTATTTCACCCCGCGGCGGCGCATCATGTCTTCGCCCATCGCTTCCAGCGCGCCCGGTTCCAGCAGTGCCTGTGCCGCGGGATAGGCGATCCGTTCCTCGGCCTCGATGTGCGCGCCGTACAGCGAGGCGAACCCTTCAAGCGCCGCATCGCCGGATTCCAGCGCCGCCGCGTCACCCTCCGCGATGCGCGCCAGCACCTCGCGCGCGTCGCGCCAGCCCGCCTCCATCGCGCGGTGGTCCTGCTGCAACCGCTGCACCACCGGCGCGACCTTCGGATCGCCCTGGGCCAGCAGGCGCGGGAACACGTGCAGCTCCTCGTCCTGGTGGTGCAGCGGCGCGGCCTGGTCGAAGTAGCGCATCACGTCGCGGGCGGCCTGCTGCGCCTGGACGTCGGCACCGTGGTCCCGCACGTGCGCGCGCAACCGGGCCATCAGCGCCAGCATGCGGTGCACCCGCTCGTGGCACGCCTCCAGCATCTCGAAGGGCTGCTCGAAGCCGGCGGCGGGCGACGCCACCAGCGACTGCAGGCGGATGGGCTGCGTCATGGCTTGAGTTCCGAAACGTAGCGGTCCACCGCGGGCCGCACCCGCGCGCGCTTCGCGCCGGCGATCGTGCCGATGCTGACGAAGCACAGTGCTTCTTCCTCCGGCTGCATGCCGAAGAGCGCGCGCAGGCCCTGCGAGCGCAGCGCCTTGCCGCTGGTGAGCGAGGTGCCGAATCCCAGCGCGCTGGCCAGCAGCAGCATGTTCTGGATGGCGCAGCCGGCGGACACCAGCCGTTCGGCGGCGGAAATCTCCGGGTCGCCACCGCCCGTGCGCGCGATGGCGAGCATCAGCACCGGCGAGCGGAAGGCCTTCGTGCGCGCCTCCTCCACCTGGCCTGGCGTGGCCAGTGCATCGCGCTCGTGCAGGGACGTAGCGAACGCCTCGCCGAGCGCGGCGCGTGCGGAGGCGGGGACGAGAACGAAGCGCCACGGCACGAGGTCGTGGTGGTCCGGCGCCGCCGCGGCTGCGCCCAGGATGCGCTGCAGTTGCGCGGCATCCGGGCCCGGCTCCGCCAGCCGCTTGGGCAGCACCGTGCGCCGCCCGTGGATCAGCGTCTCCGCCCATTCGGCGGCGAATGCGCTGTCCGGCGGCTGCGTCACCCGCAGGCTCCCACGTGGCCGCAGGAGGTGCAGAACTCGCAGCCGTCCTTGCGGATCATGGCGTGCGCGCCGCACTCCGGGCATTTCGCACCGGCCATCGTCGGCGTGGAAGCGACGGCGGCCGGCGCCTCGGGCGTGCCCAGGGCAGCGACCGGCTCGCCCTTGCGGCGCGCGATGATGTTCTGGATCGCGTACGCGATGGCCGCCACTTCCGAGTCGTGCCACAGCGGCACGGCGGTGCCGTCGGCCTTGCTGTAGGTGCCCAGGCGCACCGGCCCGCGGTCCCAGGCGACCTTGCGCATGTCGGCCAGTGCGCGCTCCAGGAAGCCGCCGCGCGCTGCCAGCGACAGCATGCGCATGCTGGAGGTGATCCACTGCTGCGACTCGCCGCTCTGACCCACCGGCATGAAGAATTCGATCGCGCGCTCGCGGCCGTCTTCGATGGGCAGGAACGACACCACGATGTAGAGCGTCTGGCGCCCCTGCTGCGTCCAGTACTCGACCTTCTCCACCACGCCGGGCAGCTGGCCCTTGGGCCGGCTCTCGATCATGGTGCGCATCGGGTCCGGCTTGCGGCGATCGACGGCGGGCGCCTCGGGCTCGACCGCGGGCTCGGGCGTCGCCGACAGCACCGATCCGAGGATCTCGTTCGGGCGGTAGGTCGCCAGGCCCTTGAGGCCCGCGCGCCACGCTTCCAGGTACAGGCCCTGGAAATCGGCGTAGGGATAGTCCGCCGGCACGTTGACGGTCTTGGAGATGGCCGTGTCGATGAAGGGCTGAACCGCCTCCATCATCGCCAGGTGGTCGGCCGCGGGCATCTGCAGCGCCGAGACGAAGTAGGAGGGCAGCTGCGCGGTGTCGCCGCCGAGCGAGCGGTACAGGCGCCAGGCGTGGTCTTCGACGTCGTACTCGGACTTCGTGCCGTCCGCTTCGCGCTTCTTGCGGCGGTAAGTCCAGGAGAACGGCGGCTCGATGCCGTTGGAGGCGTTGTCGGCGAACGCCAGGCTCACGGTGCCCGTAGGTGCGATCGACAGCAGGTGGCTGTTGCGGATGCCGTGCTTGCGGATCTGCTGCTTCAGCGGCTCGTCGAGGCGGCTCGCGAAGGTGCCCGACTCCAGGTACTTGCCGGCGTCGAAGAGCGGGAACGCGCCTTTTTCTTTCGCGAGCTCGACGGAGGCGGCATAGGCGGCGTCACGCATGGTGCGCGCGATGCGCGCGGCCATGTCGCGGCCGCTTGCAGCGTCGTAACGCAGCTTCAACATCGCGAGTGCATTTCCCATTCCTGTGAAGCCCACCCCGATCCGGCGCTTCGAGCGGGACTCGGCCTGCTGCTGCGGCAGTGGCCAGTACGTCAAGTCGAGCACGTTGTCGAGCGCGCGCACCTGCAGGGCCACTGCCTTGGAGAAGCGCTCGAAATCGAACGCGGGGGCGCCGCCGAAGCCGAACGGATGCTGCACGAACTTCGTCAGGATGACCGGACCGAGGTCACAACAGCCGTACGGGGGAAGTGGCTCCTCCGCGCAGGGATTGGTCGCGCTGATCGTTTCGCAGTACCGCAGGTTGTTGTCGCGGTTGATGTTGTCGACGAAGAGGATGCCCGGCTCGGCAAAGTCGTAGGTCGACTTCATCACCGTGTCCCAAAGGTCTTGTGCCTTGACCGTGCGGTAACTCCACAGGCCATCCGTGCGCAAATGCGCCCCCTGCGCGACCAGCGCCGCCCCCGGCTTCGCCTTGTGCGCCAGCGCCCAGTCGCCGCCCGCCTGCAGCGTTCGGATGAATTCATCCGTCACGGCGACCGACACGTTGAAGTTGTTCCAGCGCCCCGGCGTGCGCTTGGCCGTAATGAACTCGAGCACGTCCGGATGGTCGATGCGCAGCACGCCCATCTGCGCGCCGCGGCGCGCACCCGCGCTTTCCACTGTGGAACACGAGTGGTCGAACACGTCCATGTAGCTGCACGGGCCGGATGCGAGCGAGGCGGTGGCGCGCACCTCGGCGCCGCGCGGGCGGATGCGCGAGAAGTCGTAGCCGACCCCGCCGCCGCGCCGCATGGTCTCCGCCGCTTCCCGCAGCGCCTCGTAGATTCCGGGATAGCCCTCGTCGTCCACGCCCTGGATGCAGTCGCCCACGGGCTGCACGAAGCAGTTGATCAGCGTGGCCTGCAGCTCGGTGCCGGCGGCGCTCATGATGCGGCCGGCGCCGATCGCGCCCGCCAGCATGTTCTGGAAGAAGCGCTCCTCCCATTCGGCGCGCAGCGGTTCTGCCTCGACGCTCGCAAGCGCCCGCGCCACGCGCTTGAGCAGGTCGGCCTCGGTGTTCTCGCCGGGCTTGAGGTACTTCTCGCGCAGGACGTCCAGGCTGATCGCCTGCGGTGCCAGCTGGGGCAGTTCGGCGGGGGAGGGATCGCGCTTCATGCGGGCAGGGCCTCGGGTTGGTTGGCGGGGACCACGCTGCCGACCAGCCACTCCAGCAGGTCGCGCACCGGGCGGATCTGGGTGCCGAAAGGCAGCCGCCCCGCACCCCTGAAGAATAGGCCTTTCTTCACGTCCCCGGCGAGCGCGTGGCCAAGCACCTTGTCGATGCAGAACTGGCCCCAGGCAGCGTTGCCGTCGCGCAACCCGCAGTGGGCGAGGCAGTCGAACCACATCGTGCAATGCGTCTTGACGTGCGCGGCCTTCTGCATGCGTTCCTGCAGGCGCAGGTATTTGTCCAGCCACGGCGTGCGCACCGCGCGTGCGGGCAGTCCCGCCACGCTGGTGAACTCCACGAGGTCCTCGGGTTTCGCGCCCGCCAGCACCTGCTTGAAGGCCAGGCTGGCGTCGCTCTCGCAGGTGACGGCGAAAGCCGTGCCCAGTTGCACCGCCGAGGCGCCCAGGCCCTGCAGCCGGCGCACGTCCTCGGGGCTGGAGATGCCACCCGCGGCGATGAGGGGAATGCGACCTTCGAGACCGGCCTGCCGGAAGAAGGCCAGGGCTTCGGGTAGGACCACGTCGAACTCGAAGCGCGGGTCCTGCAGGTCGCCGATCTTCGCTGCGCCGAGGTGACCGCCCGCGAGGCGCGGATGTTCGACCACGATGGCGTCGGGCAGCCGCCCCTTCTTCTCCCACTTGCGCACCAGCAGCTGGATGCCGCGCGCATCCGAAAGGATGGGAACCAGGGCGACATGCGGGAAATCGCGTGCCAGGTCCGGCAGGTCCAGGGGCAGGCCGGCACCCACGGCCAGCGCGTCGGCGCCGCTTTCCAGCGCCTGCCGCACGTAGGTCTCGTACTGGTCCAGCGCCTTCATCACGTTCACGGCGATGAGGCCGCGGCCCTGGGCGAGTTCGCGGGCGCGGCGGATCTCGCGGTCCAGCGCCTCCTTGTTGGCGGCGTCGATCTGCGCCTTCGCGTCCGGCCCCTCCAGCGTGCCCGTGCGCTCCATCAGGTCGGGGTGCAGGCGCCGCAGGTCCACCGAGGAGATCGTGCCCACGGCGCCGAACGAGGCCACGGTGCCGGCCAGGCCGCCGGCGGAGACGCCCACGCCCATGCCCCCCTGGACCACGGGCAACAGCTCGCGCCCCCGGAATTTCCACAGATTCACGCCGGCAGCGCGGGCCAGCTCAGTCGCACAGGATTTGTCCATCGTGTTCCACGTATTCCCGGTAAGGTCCGGTTCCGGGATTGGAGGCTAACGAGGCGGCTATGAAGTCTCCTTGCTTCGCGTCAAACACATGAATCTCTCCGTCCTCGATCACGTAATGCCAGCCGTGCAGCGTGAGTTTTCCCGCCTCCACGCGCCGCTGCACCATGGGATAGCCCATGAGGCGCTCGAGCTGCAGCACCACGGCGCGCTGCTCGGTGCGGCGCAGGGCCTCCGCGGATGTCCTCACCGGCAGCAGGGCTTCGGATGCGAGCTTCAGCCAGATCTTGAGCGCCCTGGCCTCCTCGGGGACGCCCTCGTAGGCGGCGCGGATGGCGCCGCAGTGGCTGTGGCCGCAGACGACGATGCGTTCGACTTCGAGGCTCAGCACCGCGAATTCGATCGCCGCCATCGTGCCGTGCCAGCCGTGGGAGCCGTCGTAGGGCGGAATGAAGGCGCCGACGTTTCGCACGATGAAGAGTTCGCCTGGGCCGGCGCCGGTGAGCAGGTAGGGCACCAGGCGCGAATCGGAGCAGCCGATGAACAGCGTCTTCGGGTGCTGCCCCTGCGCCACCAGGTCCTGGAACCGCTGCTGGTGGCGCGGGAAGTAGTCGGAATGGAAATTCCGCAGCCGCGTCAGCAGGTCGTCCGGGCTCGGGGTCGTCATTGCACCAGGGGCGAATCCGCGGCTTCCAGTTCCACGCCCTCCACCAGCGCCTGCCCCGCGAGCACGCGGATGTACTGGTGCAGGGCGGTCGCACGCGAGCGCTGCGCGAGTTCCATGGCGATGCGCTCGCGCACCTGCTCATAGGACGTCTCTTGGCCACCTTCGCGCTCCAGCACCTCCGCGACGTGGAAGCCGTAGCGGCTGTGCACCAGGCGCGGCAGCATGCCGGCGGGCTCGTGCTCGCCGAAGAACGCGCGCGCGAGTTCCGGGGCAAGCTCCTGCGGCGCGATCCATCCGAGCTCGCCCCCCTCCTGGCCGCTGGGGCAGTTGGAGAGTTCGCGGGCGATCTCGGCGAAGCGCCCCGCCGGCGCGTCCTTGTGCATCAGCTCGATCAGCGCCTGCTCGGCCCGTGCGGCCAGTGCCGGCACCTCCACGCCCGGCGTCACCGCGAAGAGGACGTGGCGCACGCGCGCCCTCCGGCCCTGGCGGAAACGTTCCCTGTGCGCGGCGTAGTAGCGCGCGCATTCCTGTTCGTCCGGTGCCCGCAGCGGCGCGTGCTCCTCCAGCATCTGCTGGATGACGGCTTCGTCGCCGGCGCTGATGCCGGGAGAAGCCAGGTCCGCGTGCCGGGGCAGCCGCCCCTGGCGCACGGCTTCCTGCCGCAACAGCTCGCCCCAGGCGCGCTCGCGCAGGTCCCCTGCATCCAGTTGCTCGCCGTCCGCGTTCAGCGCGATGCCGTTCACCGTCGCCACCGCGCTGGCTTGCGCGGCGCTGGCACCGCCGCAAGTGCAATTGCCGCCGCCACATGCGCTCATGCGTGCCTCCGTGCGTCGAAATCGGGGATGCCTTGCGGCAGCGCCGCGGGCGCGGTCTCGTCCTGCCCCGCGGCACGCGCCACGATGCGCCGTTTCGTGCGTACGACCTGGTAGGGCCGCACCACGTAGGCGAGGGTGCCGAAGCCGCTCCACACGTGCACGAGGCGGGTGAACGGGAACACCAGGAACAGCGTCATGCCCAGGAACATGTGGGCCTTGAACACCCAGCCCGCTTCGGCGAGCAGTTCGACGGCGCCGGTGCGGAAGGTCACGATGTGCTGCGCCCAGCCCGCCAGCTTGAGCATCATGTAGCCGTCCATGTGCTGGGCCGACATCGGGAT